>NZ_JBSGBG010000015.1:0-176425 GCF_053601135.1 Actinosynnema sp. NPDC004786
CGCCGGCCAGGGCCGCGGCCAGGCGTCGTCGCGCGCCACGGGTCACCGGCCTGCCGGCGACGGTGACAGCAGTTCTGGACATCACTTCCTCCAAGAGGTCGAGCCGAGTCCGAAACTTGCGATACCTTGATTTGACGCTTTCGCAAACTAGGATGCGTGATTGTGGGCGTCAAGGGGTTGAATAACGCCTATAGAGACGCAAGACAGCAGGTAGAGCCGCCGGTAGGGCTAACCAGACCACCGATGCGACTGCCGAAAATTTCGGCCTGCGAGGCTCAACGGCGTCACGCGGAACGCTCGCCGGAGGCCGGTGACGCCGCCCGGAACGCCCGCCGGTAGGCGCCCGGTGTCGTCCCCACCAGCGCGCGGAACCGGCGGCGCAGGGCGAGGGCCGACCCGAGACCGACCCGGGCCGCGATCGCCTCCACCGGCAGGTTCGTCTCCTCCAGCAGGGTGCGCGCCTCGGCCACCCGGCGGGCCAGCAGCCACGCGCCCGGACTCGTGCCGAGCTGGTCGGCGAAGCGGCGGGCCAGGGTGCGGGGCGAGACGCGGGCGTGCGCCGCGAGGTCGCCCACGGACAGCGGCGTCCCGAGGCGGGCGGCGGCCCAGTCGAGGAGGCCGTCCAGCGCCTCCGCGGGCGGTGCGGGCGGCGGTGGGGGCGGCTGGTCGCCCTCGCGGTGCGGCGGCATCACCATGTGCCGGGCGAGCCGGGCGGCGTAGGCCGCGCCGTGGTCCCGGCGGACCAGGTGCAGGCACAGGTCCAGCCCCGCGCCCGCCCCGGCGCTCGTGGCCACGTCGCCGTGGTCCACGTAGAGCACGCCCGTCTCCACGCGCACCGCGGGGAACTCGCGGCGCAGCTGCTCGGCCCGCGCCCAGTGCGTGGTGGCCGAACGCCCGTCCAGCAGCCCCGTGCGGGCCAGTGCGAACACCCCGGAGCAGATCGTCACGAGCCGCGCGCCGCGGGCGTGCGCGGCCAGCAGCGCGTCGCGCACCGGCGCGGACAGCGGCGCCTCCACCGGGGCCCAGCCCGGGATGAGCACGGTGTCGGCGGACGCGAGCGCGGACAGGTCCCGCCGCACGACCATCGAGTACCCGGCCGTCGTGGGCACCGGACCGGGCGTCTCCGCGCACACGTCGAACTCGTAGTGCCGCGGTAACCCGGCCCGCTCGGTGCCGAAGACCTCGACGGCGCACCCCAGCTCGAACGTCGACTGCACCGGACGCACCAAGGCCACCACTCGATGCATGGCAGGAAAATACCCAAGGGCGTCCGGGCCGGCACTGTCCCGGCACGCGGCGCGGGCGGCACCGTGGTGGGCATGCACCCGGAGATCCTGGACCAGGAGGGCTACACCTCCGCCACCGTCGCCGAATCCCCCGTCCGCGAGCTGTTCCCCGGCGTCCGCGTCCGTCCCCTGTGGACCGGGCCGACCGGCGCGCACGCCAACGTGCTGGAGATGGACCCGGGCGCGTCCTGGCCGCACCGCGACGTGCACGAACCGGGGCCGGAGGAGGTCTACGTGCTCACCGGCACGTTCCACGACGGCGCGCGCGACTACCCGGCCGGGACGTTCCTGCACGCCCCGGCGGGCACGTGGCACGTCCCCGCGACCGCCACCGGCTGCACGCTGTTCCTCTTCTACCCGGAGGGTTGACCCGGCGGCACGGCGTGGTCTCCGCGCCGGGCCGCCGGCGGCGTCACCCCTTGAACGGGTTGACGTCACCGATCAGGTCGGCCAGCGGCCGCAGCAGGTCGAAGACGACCTCCCGCACCGGCGGCACCAGGATGACCACCGCCACCAGCAGCGCCACGTACGGGGCCAGACCGCCCTTGCGCTTCGACGCCATGCACACCCCCGGATGCGTTGCCCGTCACAGCATGGCACGGCGGCGACCGGCTCCGTGACCGGTGTCGAACGGCGGAACCCGGTGGCGTCCGGACGCGTCCGACGCGTCATGGCAATCGGCCGATCGGCGACCAGGTCCGCGGTGGTGCTCGCGCTCGCCCTGACCACCGTGGTGCTCGACCCCGCGACGTCCGGGGCGTGCGCGTGCGGGGCGTTCGTGGCGAACGACAAGCTGCGCGCCCAGCAGGAGACCGCGCTGGTCGAGCTGACCGGCCGCACCGAATCGATCACCCTGTCCGTGCGGGCGCGGTCGGAGGCGACGCAGGCGGCGTTCCTGATGCCGGTGCCCGCCCGCGCCCGGTTCGAGGTGGCCGACGGCGAGCTGTTCGGCGAGCTGGACCGGATCAGCCGCCCGGACGTCGAGGTGCGGCGCGTGGTGGTGGACGGCGACGGCGTGGGCGGCGCGCCGCGGTCGGACCAGGGCGCGACCGTCGTGGACCACGTCGAGGTCGGGCCGTACGAGGTCGCCCAGCTCGCCGGCACGGACGCGACCGCCGTGGCGGACTGGCTCGGCGCCCACGACTTCACCCTGCCCACCGCGCTCGGGACCGCGCTCGGGCCGTACCTGGCGGAGGGGTGGCTCGTCGTCGCGGTGCGGTTGGCCCCGGCGTCGGGCAGCCTGGCCGACGGCCTGCCGCCGATGCGGCTGGCGTTCGAGACCGACACCCCGGTCTACCCGATGCGGCTGTCCGCCACCGCCGAGGTCGTCCAGCCGCTGCGCCTGTACGTGCTGGCCGACCACCGGGTGGACGTCGGCAACCCGGCCCCGGGCGGCCGCCCGCCGGACCTGACGTTCGCGGGCCCGGTGGAACCGCACCCGGACCACCCGGCGCTGTCCGCGATGCTGCCCGGCCGCCGCTTCCTGACCCGCTACGACGGCGAGTTCAACCCGACCCGCATCACCGACGACATCCTCATCACCCGCTCCGCGACCGACGAACCACACCGCGCCGTCGTCACCGTCACCGAGTACGTCCGCTCCTCGTGGCCGCTGCCGGGCGCGCCGCTCACCCTCCTGGGCCTGGCCGTGCTCGGCGGGGGCGTGTTCGCCGTGCGGCGCCTCGTCACCCGGCGGCGGGCGGGCCGGTCCGCGTGAAGCGGGCGCGCCGTCACCTCGCCGGGGTGTAGCGCCACAGCGTGTCGGCCTCGCCGTCGGCGATCCACAGGGTGCCGTCCCGTGCCGCGGTGATGCCGATCAACTGCTCCGCTCCCTCGATCGGGTGGAGGGTCATCTCACCGGACGTGGTGAGCCGGCCGATGCTCCGCTCGTCGGTGGTGAACCACAACGCGCCGTCCGCGCCCGCGGTGAGGTCGAACGGCTCCGCGCCGGGCGGCGTGGGGAACTCGGTGATCGCGCCGTCCACGGTGATCCGGCCGAGGCCGCGAGCGGTGGTGAACCACAGCGCGCCGTCGGGACCGGCCACGATCCGGCGCGGGTTCGCCGAGGTGGCGGGCAGGACCCAGCGGCGGTACTCGCCGTCCGTGGTCATCCGGCCGATGCCGTGCGGCCCGTCGACGATCATGAAGTTCTCGGTGAACCACAGCGCGCCGTCCGGCCCCGCGGCGATGCCCGACAGGTACGGGTTCTCACCCCCGGGGTCGAAGCGGTGGTGCGTGAGCGCGCCGGCCGCGCTGATCCGGCTGATCGCGGGAGGGTTCGTCTCGTTGGTGAACCAGATCGCGCCGTCCGGTCCCGCGGTCGGCGCCGCCGGGTACCCGAGCGGACCGCCGCTCCAGCCTGAGGGTCGGAGGTCCGTGGTGATCCGGCCGACCACCTGGTGCGCGGTGTACCACATCAGGCCGTCCGGACCGCGCACCACACCGTCCGGGCCGCCGGTGCCGCCCGGGAGGCGCACGTGGGTGACCGTGCCGTCCGCGCCGACCCGCGCCATCGCCTCACCGGAGGATTCCGTGCACCACACCGCGCCGTCCGGCCCCACGGCCGGGTAGCGCGGGAACGCGCCCTCGGGCAGCCGCACCGCGCGCACCTCTCCCCCTGGCCGGGACGCCGACGCCGAACCGGTCGAACCGATCGAACCGGTCACGGGACCGGGCGGGGCGAACGGGGCGGGAGCGACCGAGCAGGCGGCCAGCAGCACACCCACCGCAACGGCCGGCACCGACCGCGCGGACCTCCGGATCATGCGCGCCTCCCGCCGCGACCGACGCCGGCCGTGTCGCACCGGCCCGGCGATGCCCAACCCGAGTATGGTATCCACGCCGTCGCCCTCGCGGCGGCAGGTCACGGGGACCGGTGCGGATGACCAGCCGAACTCGGGGTTACGACGCGTTCATCTCCTACAGCCACCAGGCCGACGACGGCACCGCGGCACGCCTGCAACGCCTGGTCCGCCGGGTCGGCCGGCCGTGGTACCAGCGCAGTGGGCTGCGGATCTTCCGCGACCAGACCAACCTGGTGATGTCGGAGAGCCTCTGGGAGTCGATCGCCCGGGAACTGCGGCGCTCCCACCACTTCGTCCTCATCGCCTCGCCGCAGGCGGCGAAGTCGACCTGGGTGCGCCGCGAGGTCCGGTTCTGGCGCGACAACCGGGATCGCGCGACGTTCTCCGTGGTGCGCGTCGCCGGCACGATCGCCTGGGACGAGGAGGCGGGCGACTTCGACTGGGCCGCCACCGACGCGCTGCCGCCCGACCTGGCCGGCTGGTTCACCTCCGAACCGCACTGGGGCGACGTCGTCGCGGCGGACGAGCGGGAGCGGAGCGCACGACTGCGCGACGTGGCCGTGGCGATCGCCGCCCGCCTGTACGGCGTCGACAAGGACGAGCTGCACGACGAGGACGAACGCGAGTGGCGCCGGACCCGGCGCGTGCGGCGCGGCGCGGTCACCGCGCTCGCCCTCCTGTCCGCCCTGGCCCTGGTCCTGGGTGTCACGGCGGTCGTGCAGGGCGGCCGGGCGGACGACGAGGCGCGCGTCGCGCTGTCGCACCGGCTCGCCTCGGTGGCCGAGAGCCAGTTCGCCACGAACCTCGACGTGGGGAACCTGCTGGCGGTGCGGGCGTTCCGGACCGACGCCAACGCGCGAACGCGGGCCACGCTGTTCCGCGCCGTCACCGAGAACGGCACGCTGGTGCGCACGCTGCCCTTCGACCAGGACGTCGTCGAAGTGGCCACGAGCGCGGACGGTGGCGCGGTCGCCGTCGTCCTGCGCGACGGCGCGGTCCTGCGGTGGCGCCTGGACCAGCGCGAACCCGAGCGCCTGTTCCGGCTCACCGGCGAGCCGCGCGGCGTGTCGATGAGCGCCGACGGCGACGTCGTGGTGGCCGCGAGCCGGGACGGCGCGAGCCTCGCCCGTCCCGGGCGGCCGGTGGAACCCCTCGCCGTCCGCGCGGGGTGGCGCGTCCACGGCGCGGCGGTGTCACCGTCGGGGCGCACCGCCCTGCTCTCGGTCGCCGAGGACGTGTGGCAGGGCCGGATGGCGGTCACCGCGTTCCCGGTCGGCGACGGCCCGCTCACCGGCACCGACCACGAGCAGGGCGCGGAGCGGGCGACGGCCGCCGACCTGGTCGAGACCTCGGACGACGAGGTGTTCCTCCTCGACAGCGGGTACGGGTTCTGGGAGCGGCGGCGGCTGTCCGACTGGGCGGTGGTGGCGGCTTCGCGGGCCTCGTTCGGCACGGTGAACGACGGCGTCGCCGTCGCGGCGGACCGCGGCGCGTTCGGCTACACCAACGGATCGCCCACGATCCCGGTGTGGCGCACCGACCGCGAGACCGACATCGAACGGCCCCACCTGACCGCCCACGCGCCGATCGGCGATCCCGACGCGCTCGCGCTCAGCCCGGACGCCTCCCGGTTGGCCGTCGCCGAGGACCACACCGTCCACGTCGTCCCGGTGGGTGAGGTCGGCGCGCCGCCGACCGAGCCCGTCCGGCTGGTCGGCACCGGTCGGATCACGCCCGACACGCTGCGGTTCCTCGGCGCGGACGGCACCGCGCTGGTGGCGGCGTCGGGCAACCGGGTGGCGGTGTGGGACACGACGCGGGCCGACCGGATCAGCCGCACGTTCCCGGTCGACGTGGGCAGCGGGTGCTCCGCGTGCGGTCCGCCGCGGGTCGCCCCGTCGCCCGACGGCTCGCACCTGATCGCGTTCGACGGCGCGGGGTTCGCGGGCGTCGCCGGACCGACCGACCGGCCGGGGGCGGTCCGGCCTCTCCCCGACCTGGGCGCGAACCTGTACGCCGAGTACGGCCCGGCCGTCTGGGACCGCGAGGGCGACCGCGCGACGGTGCTCGTCGAGCCGCCCAGCGGCGGCAGCGCCGCGGCGGTGCCGGCCGGGTTGCCGGACTTCGTGCGCGGCGTGGCGGCGGGCGAACGGGCCGGTGGTGTGCTCGCCGCGGGCCTCACGTCGGACGGCCGCCAGGTGGTCGTGGTGGGCGTGGACGGCGGCATCGACCTGGTCGACCCCGCGACCGGCGCGACCCGCACCGTGGTGCCCGACCCGGGTGCGCCGGTCGGCCCGAAGCCGCCGAGGCTCCGCGCCGGCGCGGTCAGCGCCACCGGCGACCTCGCGGCCGTGCACGACGGGGACTCGGTGGTCGTGCGGGCGGTGCGCACCGGCGACGTGGTGGGCGACATCCCGGTGCCGGACCGGCAACCGCACCTGGTGTTCGTGCGCGACCGACTCCTGGTCCAGCGCGACTCCGGGGAGCTGGAGATCTGGGACGAGCGGGGCGGGCGGCGGCTCAGCGCCATCGCGGGCGACGGCGGGTTCTTCAACCCGCCGGCCTCGAACGGCGCGCTGGTGGCACGGGTCCGCGACGACGGGTCCACCTCCTTGGCCGACCTGGACAGCGGCGCGGTGGTCGGCACGATCCCGGCGGGTCCGCCCGGACGCCGGGTCGGGGTGGGCTTCTCCGGCGACGGGACCGAGCTGGTGGCCGTGACCGAGGGCAACGACCTGGGCCGCGGCTCGGCGACCGTGCGGGACGTGTCCGACGAAGCCCTGGTGCGGACGGCGTGCGCCACGGCCGGCCGCGACCTGACCACCGCCGAGTGGGACGCCCTGCTGGACGTGCCGGCGCCGGCGGACCTCACCTGCCGTTGACCCGCGCCCCGAACCTCGGGCGCAGCCGACCGGCGGACGGCGATCGGGGCCGCGCGCCCACGTCGGCCGCCGACGGGCCGCTCAGGGCGACGGCACGACCTTGAGGACCGAGACCGGCATCGCGTGGACGTGCGTGATCGAGCGCAGGGTCAGGTCCGCGGCCCGGAAGAGGTCGCGGAACTGGGCCTCGGTCCGCTCGTGGCCGGGCAGGACGGTCATCATCAACAGGTCCAGCGCCTTGGCCTGCTGCGGCTCGTCGCCCTCGGCCAGGACCGCGTCGAACACCAGGAGGTGGCCGCCGGGGCGCAGCGCGTCGCGGCAGTTCCGCAGGATCCGCACGCACGTCGCGTCGTCCCAGTCGTGCAGGATCCGCTTGAGCAGCAGGACGTCGCCCACCGGGACGCCGGTCAGGAAGTCGCCCGCCACCGACCGCAGGCGTTCCGCCGGACCGGCCTCCGGGGCGGGGCGGCCGCCCTCCAGGACGTGGGCCAGGTCGAACAGGATGCCCCGGGCCGAGGGGTTGCGCCGCAGCACCTCCAGCAGCAGCCCGCCCTGGCCGCCGCCCACGTCGACGACGGTCGCGTCCTCCGGGATCTCGCACGCCGCCGCCACCGGCGCGTTCTCCACGCGGGAGAACGCGGCCATGCCGTCGTTGAAGCCGGCGGCCGCCTCCGGGTCCCGGGCGTAGTACTCGAACAGCGACATGCCGAAGATGCGGTCGAACGACGGCGTGGCGTCGCGCGCGCTGTCCACCACCTCGCCCGCCGAGCGCCACATCGCGGGCTCGGTCATCATCAACACGGCCTCGCGGACGGACACCGGCGAGGTCGTGCACAGCGCGGCGGCGGGCGGCGTCAGCCGGAACCGGCCCGGCTCCTGCTCGCTGAACAGGCCCCTGGTGGCCAGCAGGCGCAGCACCCGGTGGATCGCGGGCGCCGCGCACCCGGTCAGCTCGGCCAACTCCCCCACCGTCCGCGGCCCGTCCCGCAGGTGGTCGGCGAGGTTGAGCGCGGCCGCCGCCCGCAACGCGGCCGAGTGCAGGTAGCCGAAGATCTCGTCCAGGACGAAGGCCGCGGCTTCGTGCTCGCCGCCGAAGCCGCCGTCCGCACCGGTGCCGGCCATGGCGCCTCCCACTCGTGGTCGGTCCCAGGGTAGGGCGGTCGGCGGTGTCCGCCTGACGGCCGAACGCCTGGCCTGCCCGACCGGATCAGCCACGATCGGGTGAACCTGGGCCGTCCGGCGTATCACCGTCCGCGACCAGCGCACCAATGGACAGAGCCGAACCGCCGAACGGAGGTCGCCCGATGTCCGACTCCCTGGTGCTGACCGTCGACTGCGGACCCGACGGCGCGCCCGACGAAGTGGGCGAGGCCGCCGCCGGGCTGCGGCGCGACCTGCTCGAACTCGACCTCGACGTCGAACCGCTGACCGGCGGCGCCGCGCCGGCGGGCGCGAAGGGCGACCCGGTCACCGTGGGCGCGCTCGTCGTCACGCTCGCCACGTCCGGCACGCTCACCGCGCTCCTCGCGACCGTCCGTGCCTGGATCGACCGCGACGACTCGCGCTCGGTGAAGCTGCGGGTCGGCGACCGGACCCTGGACGCCCGCGGGCTGCGCCCGGACGAGCTGCGGGTGGTGCTCGATGAGTGGTCGCGGCACGAGTCCGCCGGGTGACGCGCTCCGCCGGCCGGCCGGCGGGTACCGCGGCTTGGAGGCCATCGCCGGCCCGGTGGCCGACCCGGGCGGCGCCGAGGTCGCGGTGCGGTTCCGGCCGGTCGTCACCGGGCCGCGACGGCGGTTGCTGTGCCTGCTGGTGTCGGTCGACGCGGTCGCGGTCGCGGCGTTCCTGGGCTGGCTCCTGCCCGTCACGACGTCCGGCGGGCCGTGGCCCGGCCGCGCGTGCGCGGTGCTCGTCCTCGTCGTGGAGTCGGTCCGGGCGGTGCAGGCGGCGGCGATGTGGGTGTTCTGCCTGGCCGCCCGCGATCCCGTGCCGATGAGCCCCCCGCCGGGGCTGCGGGTCGCCGTGCTCACGACGATCGTGCCCGCCAGCGAGCCGCTGGACACCGTGGTGCCGACACTGCGCGCGATGCGCCGGCTCGCCTACGCGGGCCGCGTGGACGTGTGGGTGCTGGACGAGGGCGACGACCCGGACGTGCGCGCCGCGGCCGCCCGCCTCGGCGTCCGGCACTTCTCCCGCGCCGGCAGGCCGGAGTACAACCGGCCGTCCGGCCCCTACCGCCGGCGCACCAAGGCGGGCAACCACAACGCCTGGCGGGCCGAGCACGAGTCGGACTACGACGTCGTCGCCCAGGTCGACCCCGACCACGTGCCGGTGCGGGACTTCCTGGCCCGCTCGCTCGGGTACTTCCGCGACCCCGACGTGGCCTACGTGGTGGCGCCGCAGGTCTACGGCAACACCGCGCACGGCTTCGTGCCGCACGCGGCGGCCGCCCAGTCCTACCTGTTCAACGGCGTCGTGCAGCGCGGCGGCAACGGGCTCGGCGCGCCGCTGCTCATCGGCACCAACCACCTGTACCGGGTCCGCGCGTGGCGGCAGATCGGCGGCTACCAGGACTCGCTCACCGAGGACCACCTGACCGGCATGACGGTGGTGGCGACGACGAACCCGGCCACGGGCCGACGGTGGAAGGGCGTCTACACGCCGGACGTGCTGGCCGTCGGCGAAGGGCCGGTGAGCTGGGCCGACTACTTCAACCAGCAGCGCCGCTGGGCCTACGGGGTGTGGGACATCGCGCTGCACCACAGCCCGCGGCTGATGCCCCGGCTGGCGCCGCGGCAACGCCTGGCGTACGCGCTGATGCAGTCGTTCTACCCCGGCGCGGCCGCGTGCTGGTTGTGCGGCAACGCGGCGACCTGGCTGTGCCTGCTGCCGGGGCCGCCGCGCGGGGCCGGCGGTGGCGTGTGGCCGGTGCTGTGGGGCGGCACCGTGCTCGCCTGGCTCGCGTTGTTCCGGTGGCTGCGCCGGTTCAACCTGGCCGAGCACGAGCGGCGCGAGTCCGGCCTGTCCGGGTTGGCGATCTCCGCGATGTCCGGGCCGGTGTACGTCGCGGCGGCGGCCGCCGCGGTCGCCAACCGGGCGTTGCGCTACCAGGTGACCGGCAAGGGCGACCTGGTCAGCCGGGACCGGCCGCGCACCTTCGTCCCGCACCTGGCCTGGGCCGCGTCGGCGCTGGTCGCGCTGGCCGGCGGTCTGGTGACGGCCGGCGCCGACCGCGCCGCGCCGGCGTGTTGGCTGTCGGTCACGCTCGCCGCGAGCGCCGCCCCGCCGCTGATCGCCCTGTGGTCGCGGCGCCGTCACGGGCGGAAGGCGAAGACGTGCCCGGAACCGTGCTCGCCGTCGTTGTAGCCGCCGACCACGTACACCACGCCGTCCAGCACCGCCGCGCCGACGCCGGCCCGCGCCTCGGGCAGCCGCGGCAGGTCCGGCTTCGCCGCGCCGCGCCAGCACGCCGTCCGGTCGCTGAACCCGTCGGGCGCGTACCCCGCGACGACGCACGGCCCGACCCCCGGCCACCACACGCCACCGGGCGCCTCCACCGCCGGGACCGGGTAGCCCAGCGACCGGGTGCGGCCGCCGGCAACCTCGTCCACCGCGCCGTAGAGCGATCCCGCGTCGCGATCGCGCCCGCCGACGAACCAGACCGTGCCGTTCGAGTCCGTCACGGCGGCCAGCTTCTCCCGGGCCACCTGCAACGGGGGCAGGTCGTGCCACGCGTCCTGCTGCAACGCCCACACGGTCGCGGTCGCCTGCTGGTCCGGGGCCACACCCCCGGCGAACACCACCCGGGCCCCGTCCCACGCCGCCGCGCCGGCCGTGCGCGGACCGGGCAGCGGCCGGTCGGGCGTCCACTGGCCGTCCGGCCGGTCCAGGCGCCACACCTCGGCCACCGCGCCGACCTGCGCCCAGCCGCCGAGCAGGAAGAGCCGCGACCCGTCGCTGACCAGCGCCGCGTGGCTCAGCGGCACGGGCAGGCGGGGACCGGAGGACCACGTGCCCGAGCGCGGGTCGTACACCTGCACCGCGTCGAGCTTGTGCCGGTCCTCGTCCGGGGAGATCCCGCCGGCCACCCAGATCCCGCCCAGGTGGGCGGTCACCGCGGCGGCCTCCACCGGGGCGGGCAGGTCCGCCACCCGGGTCCACTGCGGCGTGGGCGACGGCCGTGACACCACCACCCCGAGGACGAGCAGCAGCACGAGCGCCGCCGCGCCGGCCGCCCACCGCCACCTCGACCGGGCCCACCGCCGCCACCGCCCGGTCCGGCCGCCCGGCGGCTCGACCGGGACGAGCGCGGGTCCGGGCCGGGGCGTTCCGGGGTCGGGGTCCAGGCTCGTGCCGGCCCCGGCGCGGGGGTCGCGGGCGAGGTAGATGCTGCCGTGCAGGCTCGCGAACATGCCCGGCGTCTGCGTGCCGGTCGTGTGCTCCTGGACCGAGTCGTAGACGTACTCGTAGAGGTCGTGGACCGACACCCGGCCGTCGCCGTCGCGGTCGGCCGCGCCGGTGCGCAGGCCGCGCACCACCGCGGCGGTGAACACGGACGGCGCGGCGGCGTCCAGGGAGAGCTGTTCGCCCTCGAACGCGTACTCCATCGCGTTCGACGCGGTGAGCACGGCCCGGCCGTGCCCGTCGAAGCGCTCGCGGACGTGCACGTCGTAGGTGGACTTGCTGCCGAGCCGGGTGAACGCGCCGCTGTAGCAGCAGTCCAGCAGCAGGACGATCCGGCGGGACCGGCTGCGGTTCATCTGCTCGTTCACGAACTGCGCCGACACGCCCGTGGCGGCCAGCCGGTGCAGCTTCGTGTTGCGCACGGCGAAGTACAACCGCCCGTCGGGGTCCTTCACCCCGTGGCAGGACAGGTAGAGCAGCAGCAGGTCGTCCCGGCGGCGGTCGGCGAAGAAGCCCTCGACCTCCTCGGCCACCACGGCGGCCGGCTCGTCGAACAGCGTGCTCACCTGGAAGTCGCCGATCCGCTCGTCGCGCAGCACGGAGGCCAGCAGCTCCGCGTCCGCCGCCGGGGCGCGCAGCGCGCGCAACTTCGCGTCCTCGTACGCGCCGTTGGCCACCACGAGCGCGAGCCTCGCGCCCGGCACCGCCGTCACCCCGCCCCGGCACGGCCGCCGGTGACCGCGCTCGACTCGCCGGGGACGTCGTTCGGCCCACCGGGGACTTCGCTCGGCCTGCCGGGGACTTCGCTCGGCCTGCCGGGGACCGCGCTCGACCCATCGGTGACGTCGCTCGGCCCGTCGGGGACCGCGCTCGGCCCGCCGGTGGCGTCGTTCGGCGGCGGGTCGGCCGAGCGGCGCGCCCGGAGTCGCAGCAGCGCCACGGCCATCCCGGCTCCCGCTGGTTCGCGCCGCGCTACGGAGAGCGGTCCACGGGTGCGGACACCGCACACGATAGGACGAGCCGGCCACCCCAGGCGGCGGTTATCACCCGATGGTGTGACCTGCGGGACCTGCGGACGGACGCCTCCGGCCAACGCCGGTCACACGTCGCCACGCCAGGCCGTACTGCGGGCGGCCTCTCCCGAATGCCGGCGCGGGTCAAACGATGGGCTCTGGCGGCGGTCGCGACCCTGCTCGCGGTGCTCGCCCCGCTTCCGGGCGCGCCGGCGGTTTCGGCCGCGAGAGGCGTCCACGTCGGCAACGGGCGGTTGTACGACGCCAACGGCAACGTTCCACCTCGCCCCGAGCGGGTGACAGCACCGACAATGCGCTACTGAACCGCTTCAGCGGACACCGGAGCGCTTGACCGCCCGCCGGGAACCGCGTCGGAGCCGGTAATCGCGGCACGACGGCTTTTCGTCGCAATCGCGGAATCCGGTGGGAGCACTGCGGAAGAACGCGATTACCGCACCGTTCCCGACCGGTTCACGACCCCGGTTAGCCTCGCGTGGTCCGCACGAATCCCATTCCGCGTTGCCCACCGGAAGTGACGAGGGACAGCCCATGACCACACCCCCGATCGAATTGGCCGAACCGACGATGCTCGGCTGGTTGACCGATTACCACCTGGACGCCGAATACGTCCGGTCGAGCGGCAACACGCTGTTCGCGAGGCAGGCAGACGGCACGGAGCGGCCGGTGCTCGACTTCGCGGGCGGGTACGGCTCGGTGTTGCTGGGGCACAACCACCCGGAACTGGTCGCGCTCGCCCGCGAGTTGTTCGAACAGGGCACGCCGATCCACGCCCAGTTCTCCCGCCACCCCTACGCGAACGACCTGGCGCACCGGCTGAACGCGATCCTGCACCGCGAGTTCGGGGTCACGGAGCCGTACTACGCGGTATTCGCCAACAGCGGCGCGGAGGCGATCGAAGCCGCCGTGAAGCACGCCGAGTTGGACCGCGTCCTCAAGGTGAAAGCCGCCGTGGAGGCGGTCGAGTCGGCGCTGGACCGGGCCCGCACCGCGGTCGCCGGCGGCACGGCGGTCGCCGAGGACGCCTACCGCGCGCTCGGGGTGCCGCAGGGCGACGTCGAGGCCCTGTTCGCGGAGGTGAGCCGGGTCAACGGCGAGCTGGCGGCGCGGCAGCCGGTGTTCCTGAGCCTGGAGAGCGGGTTCCACGGCAAGCTGGTCGGCAGCGTGCAGCTCACGCACAACCCGGGCTACCGCACGCCGTTCGGCGCGCTGGCCCGGCCGTCCCGGTTCGTGCCGTTCAACGAGCCCGGCGCGGTGCGCAAGATCCTCGACCAGGAGCGGGTGCACCTGCACGAGCTGGTCGTCGCGGACGGCGAGGTGGGGCTGGCCGGGCGCGAGCTGCCGGTGGTGACGGCGTTCCTGCTGGAGCCCATCCAGGGCGAGGGCGGCATCCAGGAGGTGAGCGCCGAGTTCGCCGCGGAGATCGCGGCCGCGTGCGCCGAGGCGGGCGTGCCGGTGGTGGTGGACGAGGTCCAGAGCGGCATGGGCCGGACCGGGTCGTTCTTCGCCAGCGCGCAGATCGGGCTGCGCGGCGACTACTACGCGTTGTCCAAGAGCCTGGGCGGCGGCGTGGCCAAGGCGGCGGTGATGCTGGTCCGGGAGGAGTTCTACCGGGGCGAGTTCGAGCTGGTGCACAGCTCCACGTTCGCCAAGGACAGCTTCTCGACCACGATCGCGGGCAAGGTGCTCGACCTGCTGGAGGCCGACGGCGGCCGCGCGTACCGCCTGGCGGCCGAGCTGGGCGGCAAGCTGACCGCGATGCTGGAGTCGATCCGGGCGGACCACCCGGACCTCGTCAAGGAGGTCCGCGGCCGGGGCCTGATGCTGGGCCTGGAGTTCTACGACCAGAGCGCGTCGCCCTCGCCCGCGGTCGCCGGGCAGGCCGCCGCCGGGATGCTCGGCTACGCCATCGCCGGCTACCTGCTGCGGGAGCACGCGATCCGCACGTTCCCCACCGCGAGCGCCACGAACACGCTGCGGTTCGAGCCGTCGCTCCAGCTCACCGACGAGGAGATCACGCGGTTGGAGACCGGCCTGCGGGCCGCGGTGGAGGTTCTGCGCGACCCGTCCGGTCGTCTGGTCTGAGGGGGGTTCACCGATGGATGCCGAGGAAGCGCTGGGGTTGGTGCGGGAGTTCGTCCGCGACGAGCTGCTGGGCGAGCGCCCCGAGCTGGACGTGCTGGGCGACATGCCGTTGCCCCTGTACGAGAGGTTCGCCAAGACCGGGCTGATGAACTGGTGGCTGTCGCCGGAGCTGGGCGGCCACGGGATCGGCCTGGAGCACGGCGTCGACATCGTGTCCGAGCTGGCCTACGGCGACGCCGGCGTGGCGTTCACGCTGTTCATCTCCATCATGGCGACGAACATGGTGTGGCTGTACGGGTCGGACGAGCTGAAGAAGCGCTACCTGGAGCCGCTGGCGGCGGCCGGCGGGTTCGGCGCGACGCTGGGCAGCGAGGAGGCCGCGGGCAGTGAGCTGGGCCGCACGGCCACGGTCGCCGTCCGCGAGGGCGCGGAACTCGTGCTCAACGGCGAGAAGTACTTCTCCACCAACACCGCGTTCGCGGACTTCCTGGTGGTGGTGGCGAAGTCGGCGGACAACCCGTCCGGCCACGCCGCGATCGTCGTGCCGAGGGACGCCCCCGGGGTGCGGATCGTGAAGCGGTGGGACGTGCTCGGGCTGCGGGCGTCGGGCACCTACCAGGTCGCGCTGGACGGCGTGCGGGTGCCGGTGTCGCACGCGCTCACCGGGCCGGGCCTGCGGATCCTGGAGGTGGGGCTGAACGCGAGCCGCGTGCTCATCGCCACGACCGCGGTCGGCGTGGCGCGGCGGATCCGCGACCTGGCCGTCGACTACGCCCGGACCAAGGAGCTGCGCGGCTCGACGTTGCTGAACAACGCCGTGTTCGCGGCCAAGGCGGGGCAGATGGAGATGGCGATCGGCGTCATGCGCAACCAGTGCGCGGCGGCCGGGCGCGACTTCGACGCCATCGCGGCGCTGCCCTCGCCCGGCGCGGAGTTCCTGCGCCAGGGCGCGTTGAAGTCGGCCCTGACGGCGAAGATGTTCACCGGCCAGGCCGGGTGGCAGGTGGCGACGGTGGGGTCGGAGCTGTTCGGCGGGCTCGGGTACACCGGCGACTCGCCGATCGGCAAGCTGGTGCGCGACATGCGTTACGTGTCGATCGTGGAGGGCGGCGACGACGTCCTGCGCGAGCTGATGTTCAACCGGTACGTGCTGCCCGAGGGCAAGCGGATCTGACGCCGCGCCGGGGCCGTCGCGCGACGGCCCCGGCCGGGGCCGCACCTGCCGCGCGAACGGACACCCCGCACCGCCTCCACGGCGGTGCGGGGTGTTCTCCCGTCGGCGCCCGGGGGTGTGGTCGCTACCGGCGGGGGCTGTCGGCGTCCGCGCGCGGGAAGTAGCCGGCGCCGGCGAAGAACTCGACGTACTTGGCGAACAGGTCGGCGCCCATCGGCGGGCACTCGATGCCGCTGCCCCGCAGCGCCGCCTCGATGTCGGAGACGTCGAAGTCGGGGTACGCGCCCTCCCCCGCCGCCGCGATCGCCTCGAACGCGTCGAGCAGCGGTTGCAGGGCGTTGTCCCGGTCGGCCCGCACCCGGTCGCGCCACTGCGGCCAGTCCAGCTCCCGCAGGTCGTACCCGGCGTCCCGCAGGTGGGCGATCATCTCCCGGTAGCGGATCGGGTTCGGGTTGGACACGTGGAACGTGCGGCCGGCCGCCTCGGGCCGGGTGGCGAGGTGCGTGACGGCGGCGCTGGCGTAGTCGACCGGCACCAGGTGGAACCGCCCGGCCAGGCCCGCCGGCACCGCGCGGCCCTGGAGGATCCCCTTGAGGCTGAGCCACAGGAAGTCCTTGGTCTGGCAGGCGCCGTTGACCTGGTCGCCGGACACCACGTCCACGCGGTAGACCGACACCGGCAGACCGCGGTCGCGGGCCAGGTCGATCATCTTCTCGGCCACCCACTTGGTCTGCCGGTAGCCGTTGGACAGCAGCTCCGGCGGGCCGGGGACGTCGTCGACCCTCAGCGGCACGCCCGGCTCCACCGGCTGGTCGAACACGCCGGTGGAGGACAGGAAGTGCACCGGCACCGTCCGGTGGGCGGCGGCCAGGCGCAGCACCTCCTCGGTGCCCGTCACGTTGGCCGCCTTGAGCGCCGCGTACGGCTGGAGCCAGTTCACCGTCGCGCCCGCGTGGTACACCACGTCCACCGACCGGGACAGCGCGTCGAAGACCTCCTCGGCCAGGCCGAGCCGGGGCCGGGCGAGGTCGCCCGCGTGGACGACGACGCGGGACAGGTCCACCTCGCCGTCCAGCCGGTACCAGCGCAGGTTGTCGGCGATCCGCGCCAGGCCGTCGGCCGGGTCGGCGGCACGCACGACGCAGTGCACCCGGGCCGCGGTGGTGCGCAGCACGTCGCGCAGCAGGAACGCGCCGAGGAAGCCGGTCGCCCCGGTCAGCAGCACCTCGCGCGGGTCGGCGGCGTGGGTCAGCACCTCGGCGGCCGGCCGGACGTCGTCGGCGAGGCGCACCTCGGCGGCGAAGTCGACCTCGGCCCGGACCGGCGCCTCGGCCGACGGCGCCAGCAGGTCGCTCAGGTGCTCGGCCACGGCGTGCGGCGAGGGGTGGTCGAACACGAGCGTGGCGGGCAGCGGCGTGCCGATCGCGGCGATGAGCCGGTTGCGCAGCTCCACCGAGGTCAGCGAGTCGAAGCCCAGCTCGGTGAACGGCCGGGTCGGCTCGGGCGGCGACGACGTGCCGAGGACGGCGGCGACTTCGGCGCCGACGCGGTCCAGCAGCAGGTCGTACCGCTCGTCCGGGGCCAGTGCGGCGAGCTGCTCGGCGGGCGGCACGGCCGGGGTGGCGTTGTTGCCCGCCCGGCGCCGCGCCGGCGTGCGGACGAGGTCGGCGAACAGGGCGGGCACCCGGCCGGAGGCGCGGATCGCCGCGACGTCGAGCGGTGTCGCGACCACGGCGGGCAGCCCGGTGGCCAGCGCGGCGTCGAGCAGGTGCGGGCCGTCGGCCGCGGTGATGGCGCGGAAGCCGCTGCGCGCGATGCGCGCCAGGTCCACCTCGGACAGACCGCTGCCCATGCCCGTGGGCATCGACCACAGGCCCCACGCGATCGACGTGGACGGGTGGCCGTTGGCGACGCGGAAGTGCGCGACGGCGTCGAGGAACGTGTTGGCCGCGGCGTAGTTCGCCTGACCCGGCCCGCCGACGGTGGCCGCGATGGACGAGAAGTGGACGTGGTGCGCGTCGGGGACCAGGCGGTGCAGGTGCCACGCCGTGGTGACCTTCGGCCGCAGCACGGCGTCGAGCCGCTCGGGGGTCAGCGTGGGGAACGCGGTGTCGTCCAGCACGCCCGCGGTGTGCAGGACCACCGACACCGGCGCGGCGGCCCGGGCCAGGATGCCCGCCAGGACGGCCTCGTCGGTCACGTCGCCGCCGACGATGTCCACGCTCGCGCCCGCGGCGACCAGGTCCGCGCGCAGCTCCTCCGCGCCGGGCGCGGCCGCGCCGCGGCGGCTGACCAGCAGCAGCCGGCGCGCGCCGCGGTCGACCAGGTGCCGGGCGAACAACCCGCCCAGGGTGCCCGTGCCGCCGGTGACGAGCACCGTGCCGTCGAGGTCGGCGAGGTCGCCGCCCAGGGGTCCGCGCCACGTCGTCGCGCCCGGCGGCACCGGTTTGGCGACGCGCGCCAGGCGCGGCACGCGCGCGTCCAGCCCCAGGGCGACCTGCGGTTCGCCGGACGCGAGGGCGGCGGCCACCCCGGCCGGGTTCGGGTGGGCGGGGTCGAGGTCCACCAGGGTGATCCGGTCGGGGTTCTCCGACTGCGCGGAGCGCAGCAGGCCCCACACCGCCGCGGCGTGCGGCGCGGTCCGGCCGTGGGCCGGGGTGGCGCCCGAGGTCAGCACCACCAGGCGGGCGCCGGACAGGCGCTGGTCGTCCAACCACCGCTGGGTCAGCTCCAGCGCGGCCCGGGTGTCGGCGAACACGCGGTCGACCACCTCGTCGTCCGCCGCGCCGGTCAGGAACGG
This sequence comes from Actinosynnema sp. NPDC004786, assembly GCF_053601135.1. Classification (NCBI taxonomy): domain Bacteria; kingdom Bacillati; phylum Actinomycetota; class Actinomycetes; order Pseudonocardiales; family Pseudonocardiaceae; genus Actinosynnema; species Actinosynnema sp. NPDC004786. The sequence goes on from NZ_JBSGBG010000015.1 coordinate 18,467, forward strand.
CACCACGACCGCGTCCGCGCCGACGGCGTCGGACAGGTCCGCCGCCCGCCGCGCGCCGGGCAGCTCGGGCGTGCCGCGCCCGACGTCGAGCACGGCGAGCGAGGTGGGCGGCGGTTCGGGCAGGTCGACCCGCTCCCACACCACGTCGAACAACGCGCCCGCCGAGCGGTCCAGCACGCCCCGCTCCGGCTCCCGCAGCACCACCTCGTCCGCGGTCGCCACGACGTTGCCGGACAGGTCGGCCAACCGCAGCGCGAGCACGTCGCCCGCCCGGGCGGCGCGCGCGACGACCGCCGTCGCGCCCACCGCGTGCAGCCGGAAGCCCTTCCAGCCCGACGCCACCAGGCCGCCCGACACCGCCCGCACGGCGGCGTCCAGCAACTGCGGGTGCAGCCCGTAGGAGGCGGCCGTCGACGGGTCGGGCAGCTCGACGGTGACCTCCGGCCCGTCGACCTCGACCGCGGCCGGCCACCGCTCGGGGCTCACCGCGCCGCGCGCCACCAGCTCCCAGGGCGCGCCGGAGCCGTGCGGCCGGGTGTGCACCTCCAGCGCCCGCGCGCCGTCGGCGCCCGCCGCGCCCAGCGCCAGCTGGACGACCACCGCGCCGTCGGCGGGCCACACCACCGGCGCGAGGGCGGTCAGGGAGTCGAGCCGGGCGCAGCCGACCTCGTCGCCGGCCCGCACGGCGAGTTCGACCAGGACCGAGCCGGGCAGCTCGGCCACCCCGTCCACCACGTGGTCGGCGAGCCACGGGTGGTCGCGCACCGCCACCCGGCCCGTGACCAGCACCCCGTCGGACCCGGCGAGCGGGACCGCCGCGCCGACCAGCGGGTGCTCCGCCGGCGTGAGCCCGGCGGCGGCCAGGTCGGGTCCGGCGGCGGCGTCGCGGGTCAGCCAGAACCGCTCGCGCTGGAACGCGTAGGTCGGCAGGTCGACCAGCGGCGCGGCGCCGCCGAGGAACGCGGCCCAGTCCACCCCGACGCCGCGGGTGTGCAGGCGGCCCACCGCGGCGACGACGGTGTGCGCCTCGTCCCGGTCGCGGCGCATCGTCGGCACGGCCGCCGACGCGTCCACCACGGTCCCGACCAGGCCGCTGAGCACGGCGTCCGGCCCGAGTTCCAGGTACGTCGTCACGTCGAGGTCGCGCAGCGCGCGCACGCCGTCGGCGAACCGCACGGTCCGCGACACGTGCGCGACCCAGTAGTCCGGGTCCCGCAGCTCGCGGCCGGCCAGCGCGCCGGTCACCGTGGACACGATCGGGATCGTCGCCTCCCGGTACTCCAGCGTGGCGGCGACGCGCGCGAACTCCTCCGCCATCGGTGCCATCAGCGGCGAGTGGAACGCGTGGCTCACCGACAGCCGCTTGGTCTTCAGCCCGCGCCCGGCCAGCACGGCCGCGATCCCGTCGACCGCCTCGGCCGCGCCGGACAGCACCACCGACGACGGCCCGTTGACCGCCGCGATGCCCACCTCGGGGACCAGCAGCGGGAGGACGTCCTCCTCCCCCGCCTCGACCGCCACCATCGCGCCGCCCCCGGGCAACGCCTGCATCAGCCGCGCCCGCGCGCCGACCAGGGCGGCGGCGTCGGCCAGCGACAGCACGCCGGCCACGTGCGCGGCGGCGATCTCGCCGATCGAGTGGCCGGCCAGGAAGTCCGGTCGGACGCCCCAGGACTCCAGCAGCCGGAACAACGCGACCTCGACCGCGAACAACGCCGGCTGCGCGTACCCGGTGCGCCGCAGCAGGTCGGCGTCGGAGCCCGACACCACGTCGCGGATCGGCACGTCCAGGTGCGGCCGCAGGTGCGCCTCCACGTCGGCCAGGGCCGAGGCGAAGACCGGGAACGCGGCGGCGGCCCGCACGCCCATGCCGAGGCGCTGCGCGCCCTGGCCGGTGAACAGGAACGCCGTCTTCCCGCCGACCGGCGACCCGTGCAGGACCGACGGGTGGGACGTGCCGTCGGCGATCGCGCGCAGGCCGTCCTCCGGGTCGCCGAGCACGACCGCGCGGTGCGACAGGGCCGCCCGGGTCAGGGCCGCGGACCGGGCCACCGACGCCGGCTCGACCGACGGGTGCTCCGCCAGCCACTCCAGCAGCCGGGTCGCCTGGGCCCGCAGCGCCTGCGGGGACCGCGCCGACAGCGGCAGGGGCAGCGGGGACGGCAGCGCCGGCGGCGGCTCGGCGGCGGGCTCCGCCGCGACCTCGGGCGCCTGCTCCAGGATGACGTGCGCGTTGGTGCCGCTGACCCCGAACGCGGACACCGCCGCGCGGCGCGGCTGGTCGCCGGTGGACGGCCACGGCCGCTGCTCGGTCAGCAGCGACACCGAACCCGCCGACCAGTCGACGGCGGGCGTCGGCCCGTCCACGTGCAGGGTCTTCGGCAGCACGCCGTGCCGGATCGCGAGCACCGCCTTCATCACCCCGGCGATGCCCGCCGCCGCCACGGTGTGCCCGATGTTGGACTTCAGCGACCCCAGCCACGCGGGCCGGTCGGCGGGCCGGTTCTGCCCGTAGGTGGCCAACAGGGCCTGCGCCTCGATCGGGTCGCCGAGCCGGGTGCCGGTGCCGTGCGCCTCGATCAGGTCGACGTCGGTGGCCGCGAGCCGGGCGTTCGCCAGGGCGGCCCGGATCACCCGCTGCTGCGACGGCCCGTTCGGCGCGGTCAGCCCGTTGGACGCGCCGTCCTGGTTCACCGCGCTGCCCCGCACGACCGCGAGCACCCGGTGGCCGTTCTTGCGCGCCTCGGACAGCAGCTCCAGCACCACCACGCCGACGCCCTCGGACCAGGTGGTCCCGTCGGCCGCCGCGGCGAACGACTTGCACCGGCCGTCCGCGGCCAGGCCGCGCTGGCGGGAGAAGTCCACGAACGCGGACGGGTTGCCGTAGACCGTGCTGCCGCCGACCAGCGCCAGCGTGGACTCGCCCTGCCGCAGCGACTGCATCGCCAGGTGCAGCGCGACCAGCGACGACGAGCACGCCGTGTCCACGCTCACCGCGGGCCCCTCCAGCCCGAGCGCGTACGCGAGCCGGCCGGAGGCGACGCTGGTCAGGCCGCCGGTGGTCAGGTAGCCCTCCAGCTCCCGCGGTCCCCACAGGTCCAGGTAGCTCTGCGCCACGACCCCGGCGAACACGCCGGTCTTGCTGCCCTTCAGGGCCGTGGGGTCGATGTGCGCGCGTTCCAGCGCCTCCCACGCGACCTCCAGCAGGACCCGCTGCTGCGGGTCCATCGCGGTCGCCTCGCGCGGGCTGATGCCGAAGAACTCGGCGTCGAAGCGGGTCGCGTCGTCGATGAACCCGCTGTGCTTGGAGTACGACTTGCCGGGCAGCCCCGGTTCCGGGTCGTAGATGCCCTCGACGTCCCAGCCGCGGTCCTCGGGGAACGGCGTGATGGCGTCGTGCCCGCCGGACACCAGCCGCCACAGGTCCTCCGGCGAGGACACCCCGCCGGGCAGCCGGCAGGCCATCGCGACGATCGCGACCGGCTCGTCGCGGCCGGACTCCAGCTCCGCGAGCCGTCGCCGCGCCTTGTGCAGGTCGGCCGTGACCCACTTCAGGTAGTCGACCAGCTTCTGTTCCTTGGACATGGGGGGTGCACCCTCCTCGGGCAGCTCGGGACGGGCCGGTCAGTCAGCGGTGCGGCCGAGCTCGTCGTCGATGAAGGCGAACAGCTCGTCCGCGGACGCCTCCGTGAGCCGGTCCTCGGCGTCCGGCGCGTCGGGTGCGGCGGACGTCTCGGTCCAGCGGGCGAGCATCGTGCGCAACCGGTTCGCGACGTCGTCGGCGTCGCCGTCGCGCGGCACGGTCGCCAGCAACGCCTCCAGGCGGTCCAGCTCGGCGTGCAGGGGCGCCTCCGCGGACGCGACCAGGAGGCCGAGCAGGTGGTCGGTGAGCGCGCCCAGCGTCGGGTGGTCGAACACCACGGTCGCCGAGAGCTGCTCGCCCACCACCGCGCCGAGCCGGTTGCGCAGGTCCACGGCGGTCAGCGAGTCGAACCCGAGCGCCTGGAACGCGCGGTCCTCCTCGATGCCCGACGCGTCGTCGCGTTGCAGCACCGCGGCCACCTCGGCGCGGACCGCGGCCAGCACCGCGGGCCGCCGCCCGGCGGCCGGGGTCGCGGCCAGCTCCGCCCGCAGCGCCGAGCGGTCGGGCTGCTCGGCGGCGGCCGGCGCGTCCTGGCGCGGCGGGGTCAGGACCGAGCCGTCGCGCACGGCGGCCAGCCGGAGCCCCGCGGCGGCCGCGGCGGCGGCCACCCCGACGTCCGCGCGTTCGGTGTCGAAGTCGACCAGCACGACCCGCTCGGGGTTCTGCCCCTGGGCGGCCTGCAGGAGGCTCCAGGCGAGCCGGGTGCCCTCGGTGGCCGAGTCGGACGGCCGCGCGGGGGCCGCCGAGGTGGTCGTGACGACCAGCTTCGCGTCGCCGTGCGCCCAGTCGCGGATCAGGTCCAGCGTCTCGCGGGTCCGGTCGTAGCGGCTGTCGACGCCCTCCTCGGCCGCGGGGGTGACGTGCACGGCCAGCGGCAGCAGGACGACGTCGAACTCCCGTCCGGCGAGCGCTTCCACCCGGTCGACCACCTCCGCGCCGGGCAGGTCGGCCACGCCGTGGCCCACGTCGAGCACGGCGACCCGCGGCTGCGCCGGCGCCTCGGGCACCTCGACCGGCTGCCAGGAGGCCCCGGTCCGGGCGGTGGCGGAGCTGTCGACCACCAGCGCGTACCGCTGCCGCTGGAACGCGTAGGTCGGCAGGTCCACCGCCCGCGCGCCGGTGCCGGCGAAGAACGCCCGCCAGTCCACCGCGACGCCCCGGGTGTGCAGGCCCGCGAGGCTCGCCACCAGGGTCTCCGGCTCCGGCCGGTCCCGGCGCACCGACGTGAACACGGCCCGGTCCCGGTTGTCGGGCAGCCCGTCCAGCACGGCGTCGGCCATCGCGGTGAGCACGCCGTCCGGGCCGACCTCCAGGAACGTGGCCACGCCCTGGGCGGCCAGCGTGGTGACGGCCTGCGCGAACCGGACCGTGCCGCGCAGCTGGCGGACCCAGTAGCCCGGCGTGGTCAGGTCCTCGGCGACCGCGCCGGTGACCGTGGAGACGATCGGGATGCGCGGCGCGCGGTAGTCGACGGTGGCCGCGACGTCCGCGAACTCGCCGAGCATGGGCTCCATCGCGGGCGAGTGGAACGCGTGGCTCACGGTGAGCCGGCGGGTGCGCCGCCCCTGGTTCTCCCACTGCTCGGCGGCCAGGAGCGTGGCCTTCTCGTCACCGGAGAGGACCACCGCGCGCGGTCCGTTGACCGCGGCGACGTCCACCACGCCGACGAACGGGTCCAGCTCGGCGCGGACCTCTTCCTCGGTGGCCTCGACCGCCACCATCACGCCCGTGCGCGGCAACGCCTGCATCAGCCGGCCGCGCGCGGCCACCAGCCGTGCCGCGTCGGAGAGCGAGAACACGCCTGCGACGTGGGCGGCGGCCAGCTCGCCGATCGAGTGCCCGGCCAGGAAGTCCGGTCGGACGCCCCAGGACTCCAGCAGCCGGAACAACGCCACCTCGACGGCGAACAGCGCCGGTTGCGTGTAGCCGGTCTCGTCCAGGTCCACCCCGTCCGCGATGACGTCGCGCAGCGGGCGGTCCAGCATCGGGTCCAGCTCGGCGCACACCGCGTCGAACGCCTCCGCGTACGCGGGGAACTCGTCCGCCAGGGCCAGGCCCATCCCGACCCGCTGCGCGCCCTGCCCGGTGAACAGGAAGCCGAGCCGGCCGCCCACCGCCGTGTGGCCGGCGCGCACCGGGTCGACCGCGGCCAGCCGGTCGGCGAAGTCCGCCGGGTCGGAGCCGACGAGCACGGTGTGCCGCTCCAGCGTGGTCCGCCGGGTGAGCAGGGTGTACGCCACGTCGACCGGCGCCACGTCCGGCCGGTCGGCCAGGAACGCGCCGATGGCGTCGGCCTGGGCCTTGAGGCCCGCCGGCGTCTTGGCCGACAGCAGCCACGGCACGACCGGCCGCGCCGCAGGCGCCTCCGGCGCGGCCTCGTCCGGCGCCTGCTCGATGATGACGTGCGCGTTGGTGCCGCTGATGCCGAACGACGACACCCCGGCCCGGCGCGGGCGACCCACCTCGGGCCACGGCGTGGCCTCGGTCAGCAGCGACACCGCACCGGCGTCCCAGTAGACGTGCAACGACGGCTCGGTGACGTGGAGCGTCTTCGGCATCACCCCGTGGCGCATGGCCTGGACGGTCTTGATGATGCCCGCCACGCCGGCCGCCGCCTGGGTGTGCCCGATGTTGGACTTCAGGCTGCCCAGCCACAGCGGGCGCTCGCGGTCCTGGCCGTAGGTGGCCAGCAACGCCTGCGCCTCGATCGGGTCGCCGAGCGCCGTGCCGGTGCCGTGCGCCTCCACCACGTCGACGTCCGCGGGCGACAGCCCGGCCTTGCCGAGGGCCTGGCGGATCACGCGTTCCTGCGACGGGCCGTTCGGCGCGGTCAGCCCGTTCGACGCGCCGTCCTGGTTCACCGCGCTGCCCCGCACGATCGCGAGCACCGGGTGACCGTTGCGCCGCGCGTCCGACAACCGCTCCAGCACCAGCAGCCCGACGCCCTCCGACCAGCCCGTGCCGTCCGCGTCCGCCGAGAACGCCTTGCACCGACCGTCCGGCGACAACCCCCGCTGCCGCGAGAACTCGATGAACGGGTTGGGCGTGGACATGACCGTCACGCCGCCGGCCAGCGCCAGGTCGGCCTCGCCGGACCGCAGCGCCTGCCCGGCCAGGTGCACCGCGACCAACGACGACGAGCACGCCGTGTCGATCGTCAGCGCGGGACCCTCCAGGCCGAACGTGTACGCCACCCGGCCCGACGCCACGCTGCCCGCGGTGCCGCTGGCCAGGTAGCCCTCCAGCTCGGCGGGCAGCTGGCCGGACTGCTCGGTGTAGTCGGTGTACATCACCCCGGCGAAGACCCCGGTGTTGCTGCCGCGCAACGACTTCGGGTCGATGCCCGCCCGCTCGAACGCCTCCCACGCCACCTCCAGCAGCAACCGCTGCTGCGGGTCGGTGGCCAGCGCCTCGCGCGGCGACATGCCGAAGAACTCGGGTTCGAAGTCGTAGGCGTCGTGCAGGAAGCCGCCGTTCTTGGTGTAGGTCTTGCCCGCCCGGTCCGGGTCCGGGTCGAACAGCGCCGCGATGTCCCAGCCGCGGTCGGTGGGGAACTCGCCGACCGCGTCCACCTCGTCGCGCACCAGCGCCCAGAGGTCTTCCGGCGACCGCACGCCGCCGGGGAACCGGCACGCCATGCCCACCACCGCGATCAGGTCCTCCTCGGTGGCGACGGCGGCGGTGGTCTGCTCGACCGCCGCCGAGCGCGGCGACACCTGGCGGGCCAGGTAGTCCGCCACGCCGGCGGGCGACGGGTAGTCGAAGACCAGCGTGCTGGGCAGGCGCAGCCCGGTCGCGCCGGTCAGGTGGTTGCGCAGCTCGACCGCCGTGAGCGAGTCGAAGCCCAGCTCCTTGAACGCGGCCGACATGTCCACGCCCGAGTCGTCGGCGTGGCCGAGGACCTGGGCGACCGCGGTGCGCACGAGGTCCTGCACGGCCGTCTCGCGCTCGACCGCGCCGAGGCCGGTCAGGCGGTCCGCCCACGGCGACCCGGTGTCGGCGGTCGCGTCGTCGGCGGCGGCGCGGCGGGTCGGCGCGGCGGTGACCAGCCCGCGCAGCACGGCGGGCAGGTGCTCGCCCTGCTCGCGCAGCGCGGCGTGGTCGAGCAGGGCGGCCGTCACCACGGGCTCGGCCGCGGCGGTCGCGGCGTCGAACAGGGCCAGGCCCTCCTCCGTCGGCAGCGGCCGGACGCCATTGCGGGCCAGGCGTTGCCGGTCGGTGTCGCTCAACGTGCCGGTGATGCCGCTGTCCTGCTCCCACAGGCCCCACGCGATGGAGGTGGCGGCCTGCCCGCGCGCCCGGCGGTGCCGCGCCAGCGCGTCGAGGAACGCGTTGCCGGCGGCGTAGTTGCCCTGGCCGGGCGTGCCGAACGTGCCCGCGACCGACGAGTACAGGACGAACGCGGACAGCTCGCCGGCCAGCTCGTGCAGGTGCCAGGCGCCGTCGACCTTGGGGCCGAGCACGGCGTCCAGCCGGCGGCGGTCCAACGAGGTGACGACGCCGTCGTCGACCACGCCCGCGGTGTGCACGACCGCGCGCACCGGGTGCTCGGCCAGCAGGTCCGCCACCGCGGTGCGGTCCTCCACGGCCAGCGCCCGGACGGCGACCTCGGCCCCGGCCGCGGTCAGCTCGGCGACCAGCTCCGCCGCGCCGGGCGCGTCCGGCCCGCGCCTGCTGACCAGCAGCAGGCTGCGCGCGCCGTGCCCGGTCACGAGGTGCCGGGCGACCGAGGCGCCCAACGCGCCCGTGCCGCCGGTGATCAACACGGTGCCCTCGGACCAGTCCACCGCGCCGTCGCCGGCCGGCGCGCGCACCAGGCGCGGCACCAGGACCGCGCCCTCGCGCAGCGCCACCTGCGGCTCGCCGCTGCCCAGCGCGCCGGGCAGCGCCGCCCACGAGTCGGCGTGGCCGTCGTGCTCGACCAGCACGAACCGGCCGGGGTGCTCGGACTGGGCGGACCGCACCAGGCCCCACACGGCCGCGTGGTGCACGGGGTCGCGGGTGACGACGACCAGCTTCGCGTCGGTCAGCCGGTCGTCGGCCAGCCACACCCGGATCAGGTCGAGCGCGGCGCCGCTCGCGTGGCGCGCCGTCGTCGCGGGCGACCCGTCCGGGACGGGCAGCAGGGCCACGACGTGGTTCGGCACGTCGTCGCCGCCCGACGCCTGCGCCAGGTCGGGCACGTCGATGTAGGTGCGGTCCGGCCGCACCTCGGCGGGCAGCGCGAACACGTCCTCGAACCCGTCCGCGCCGACCACCGCCCACGGCGCCGGCTCGCCCGCCCGGCCGGCGGTCCAGTCCAGGCGCAGGAGCTTGCCCGGCTCGCGCAACGCCTCCCGCGACACCGGGCGCAGCACCAGCGACTGCGCGGCGAGCACCGGGGTGCCGTTGCCGTCGGTGGCCTCGACCGACACCACGGTGGTGTCCGCGTCGCGCCGGGTGACGCGGTGCCGCACGCGCAGGGTCCGCGCGCCCGCCGCCCGGACGCTCACGCCCGACCAGGCGAACGGCAGGAGCGTGCCCGAGCCGTCCTCGACGACGCCGGGGAGCAGGGGGTGCAGCGCCGCGTCCAGCAGGGCGGGGTGCAGTACGTAGTCGCCGGCCGCCGCACGCTGCTCCTCCGGCAGCGCCACCTCGGCGAACAGCTCGCCGTCACCGCGCCACAACCGCGTGAGGCCCTGGAACGCGGGCCCGTAGCCGTAGCCGTGGCCGGTCAGGCGCGGGTAGACGTCGGTGAGGTCGACCTCGGTCGCGTCGGGCGGCCAGGCGCCCACGTCGGCCCCGCCCACGTCGTCCGCGGCCAGCACGCCGGCGGCGTGCTCGGTCCACTCCGCGCCGTCCTCGTCGCGCCGGGCGTAGACGCGCAGCGCCCGGTGGCCCGAACCGTCCGGCTCGTCCACCACGACCTGGACGTGCACGCCGCCGTGGTCGGGCAGCACCAGCGGCGCGGCCAGGGTCAGCTCCACCACCCGCCCGGCGCCGACCCGCTCGCCGGCGGACAGCGCCAGCTCCAGGTAGGCGGTGCCGGGCAGCACGACCGAGCCCTCGACGGCGTGGTCGGCGAGCCACCCGTGCGCGCCCAGCGCCAGCCGCCCGGTCAGCACCAGCCGGTCGCCGCCCGCGAGGTCCACCGCCGCGCCGAGCAGCGGGTGCCCGGCCGCGGCGAGCCCGGCCTCGGTGACGTCGCCGCCGGTCGGGGCGACGAGCCAGAACCGCTTGGGCTGGAAGGCGTACGTCGGCAGCTCGACCCGCCGCGCGCCCGTGCCCTCGTAGAGCCGGGTCCACCGCACGTCCACGCCCGTGACGAACGCGCGGGCCAGGGCCGAGAGCAGCGATCCGGGCTCGTCCCGGTCGGCGCGCAGCAGCGGCACGGCGACGACGTCCTCGGCCACGATGGCGGGGACCATCGCCGACAGCACGCCGGCGGGTCCCAGCTCGACCAGCGCCGTGACGCCCTCGGCGACCAGGGTGCGCACCGCGTCCGCGAACCGGACGGCCTGGCGCGCCTGCCGCACCCAGTAGCCGGGCGTGGTCAGGTCGGCGTCGGCGAGCCGGCCGGTCACCGTGGACACGATCGGCACGCGCGGCGCGCCGTACACCACGCCCTCGGCCACCGCCGCGAACTCCTCCAGCATCGGCTCGATCAGCGGCGAGTGGAACGCGTGGCTGACCTCCAGCCGCTTGGTGCGCCGGCCGCGCGCGGCCAGGGTGGCGGCGACGGCCAGCGCGGCGTCGGTCTCCCCCGCGATCACGACGGCGGTGGGCCCGTTGACCCCGGCGATGTCCACGCCGTCCACCAGTTCGGCGCGGACCTCCTCCTCGGTGGCCTCGACCGCCACCATCACGCCCGTGCGCGGCAACGCCTGCATCAGCCGGCCGCGCGCCGCGACCAGCCGTGCCGCGTCGACCAACGAGAACACGCCCGCGACGTGGGCGGCGGCCAGCTCGCCGATCGAGTGCCCGGCCAGGAAGTCGGGACGCACGCCCCAGGACTCCAGCAGCCGGAACAACGCCACCTCGACCGCGAACAACGCGGGCTGGGTGTAGCCGGTCTCGTCCAGGTCCACCCCGTCCGCGATCACCTCGCGCAACGGGCGGTCCAGCATCGGGTCCAGCTCCGCGCACACCGCGTCGAACGCCTCCGCGTACGCCGGGAAGGCGTCCGCCAGCGCCAGGCCCATCCCGACCCGCTGCGCGCCCTGCCCGGTGAACAGGAACGCCGCGCGGATGGAGCCCGCGACGCCGGTCACGGCGGTCGGGCCGCTCCGACCCTCGGCGACCGCGTCCAGCGCGGCCGCCAACGCCTCGTGGTCCTCGCCCCACACCACCGCGCGGTGCTCCAGCGCGCCGCGGGTGGACGCCAGCGACCAGCCGACGTCCAGCGGGTCCGGCGAGGTCTCCGCCAGGAACGCGCGCAGCCGGGCGGCCTGCGCGGCCACCGAGCCGGGGCCGCGACCGGAGATCACCCACGGCAGGGGCGTCGTCGGCGCGGCGGAGGGGGTGTCGTCGGCCGGAACCGGGACCTCGGGGGCCTGTTCGAGGATGACGTGCGCGTTGGTGCCGCTGATGCCGAACGACGACACCCCGGCCCGGCGCGGACGGCCGACCTCCGGCCACGGCGCGGTCTCCGTCGCCAGCGCCACCGCGCCGCTCGTCCAGTCGACGTGCGGCGTCGGCTCGTCGGCGTGCAGCGTCCGGGGCACGGCGCCGTGCCGGATCGCCTCGACGGTCTTGATGATGCCCGCCACGCCGGCCGCCGCCTGGGTGTGCCCGATGTTGGACTTCAGGCTGCCCAACCGCAGCGGCTCGGCCCGGTCCTGGCCGTAGGTGGCCAGCAACGCCTGCGCCTCGATCGGGTCGCCCAGCGTGGTGCCGGTGCCGTGCGCCTCCACCACGTCCACATCGGACGGGGCGAGCCCCGCGTTCGCGAGCGCCTGGCGGATCACGCGTTCCTGCGACGGGCCGTTCGGCGCGGTCAACCCGTTCGACGCGCCGTCCTGGTTCACCGCGCTGCCCCGGACCACCGCCAACACCGGGTGTCCGTTGCGCCGGGCGTCCGACAAGCGCTCCAGCACGAGCAGACCCACACCCTCCGACCAGCCCGTGCCGTCCGCGTCCGCCGAGAACGCCTTGCACCGACCGTCCGGCGACAACCCCCGCTGCCGCGAGAACTCCACGAAGATGCCCGGCGTGGACATGACCGTGACGCCGCCGGCCAGCGCGATCGACGTCTCGCCCCGGTTGAGCGCCTGCGCGGCCAGGTGCACCGCGACCAACGACGACGAGCACGCTGTGTCGATCGTCAGCGCGGGACCCTCCAGGCCGAACGTGTACGCCACCCGGCCCGACGCCACGCTGACCTGGTTGCCCGTCAGCAGGAAGCCGTCGTAGCCGTTGGAGCCCTGGTGCAGGCGCGGGCCGTAGTCCTGGCTCATCGCGCCCACGAACACGCCGGCGTTGCTGCCGCGCAACGACTTCGGGTCGATGCCCGCCCGCTCGAACGCCTCCCACGCCACCTCCAGCAGCAACCGCTGCTGCGGGTCCATCGCGGTCGCCTCGCGCGGGCTGATGCCGAAGAACGCGGCGTCGAACTCGTCCGCGTCGTGCAGGAACCCGCCGTAGCGGGCGTTGGTCGAGCCGGGCTTGTCCGGGTCCGGGTCGTACAGCGAGCCGGTGTCCCAGCCGCGGTTGACCGGGAAGCCGGAGATCGCGTCCACGCCGTCGCGGACCAGGTCCCACAGCTGTTCCGGCGACCGCACCCCGCCCGGGAACCGGCACGCCATGCCCACCACGGCGATCGGCTCGTCCGAGAGCGCCACCGGCCGGGTGGTCACCGGCGCGGCGGCGGTGGCGCCCGCCAGCTCGGCGTCGAGGTACTTCGCCAGCGCCTGCGGCGTCGGCTGGTCGAACGTCACCGCGGCGGGCAGCCTCAGCCCGGTGGCCACGGCCAGCCGGTTGCGGAACTCGACCGACGTGACGGAGTCCAGGCCCAGGTCCTTGAACGTGCGGGTGCCCTGCACCGCCGACGCGCCGTCGAAGCCGAGCACCGGCGCGACCTGCGTGCGGACCAGGTCCTCCAGCACCCGCAGCCGCTCCCGGTCCGGCTGACCCGCCAGCCGCGCCCGCAACGCGCTCGTCGCGTCGTCGGCGTCGGCCTCGGAGGGTTCCTCGACCGGACGCGCGCCGGGCGCGGTCTTCGGCGTGAAGTCGCCGCCCGCGAACCAGTGGTGGCGGCGCTGGAACGCGTAGGTGGGCAGGTCCACCACCCGCGCGTCCGCGCCGTCCAGCAGCGACGCCCAGTCCAGCGCGACGCCGTGCGCGTGCACCGCGCCCAGCGCCAGCAGCAGCCGACGCGGGCCGCCGTCGTCGCGCCGCAACGTGCCGAACGCCGCCGCGCCGTCGACCTGCTCGGCGTCGATGGTGTCGGAGATCGCGTGGGTGAGCACCGGGTGCGGGCTCACCTCGATGAACGTCCGGTGACCGCTCGCCAGCAGCCCGAGCACGGTCTCGTGGAACCGGACCTGGTGGCGCAGGTTGCGGAACCAGTAGTCGTGGTCCATCCCGGTGGTGTCGAGCAACCCGCCGGTCAGCGTCGAGTGGAACGGGATCTCCGACGCCTGCGGGGCGACGGCCGCCAGCACGTCCAGCAGCTCGGTCTTCAGGCTCTCCACGTCCGCGGAGTGGGACGCGTAGTCCACCGCGATGACCGAGGCGCGCACGTCCTGCGCCTGGTAGCCGGCCACGATCTCGGCCAGCGCCTGCGGGTCGCCCGCGATGATCGTGTTGGTCGGGCCGTTCACCGCGGCGACGCTGACCCGGCCGCCGTGCTCGGCGAGCCGTTCGGCCACCCGGGCGGCGGGCGCGGACACCGCGGCCATGCCGCCGGTGCCCGCCAGCGCCAGGATCGCCTTGCTGCGCAACGCGACCACGCGTGCCGCGTCGGCCAGCGTCAGCGCGCCGGCGACGTGGGCCGCGGCGATCTCGCCCTGCGAGTGGCCGATGACCGCGTCCACCCGCAGGCCGTGGTGCTGCCACAGCCGGGCCAGCGACACCATGACCGCGAACAGCGCGGGCTGCACCACGTCCACCCGGTCCAGGCCGGGCGCGCCCTCGACACCGCGCAGCACGTCCAGCAGCGACCAGTCCGTGTGCTCGGCCAGCGCCTCGGCGCACGCCTCCAGGTGGCGGGCGAAGACCGGGGACGCGTCCAGCAGCTCCACCGCCATGCCCGCCCACTGCGAGCCCTGGCCGGGGAACACCAGCACGGTGCGGCCGGGGTCGCCGGCGGTGCCCTGCACGACGTTGGCCGACGCGCCGCCGCTCGCCAGCGCCTCGACGCCCGCGTCCAGCTCCTCGCGGGTGGCGCCGACGACGACCGCGCGGTGCTCGAACGCGGCGCGGGTGGTGGCCAGCGAGAGCGCCACGTCCACCGGCCGCTCGTCGGCGAGGCGGTCGCGCAGCGCCCGCGCCTGGCCCGCGAGCGCGGCCTGGCCGCGGCCGGACAGCAGCCACGGCACCACCCGGTCCGCCGCCGGGGCGGGCGGCTCGGTCCGCGGCCGCGGTCCTTCGGCGAGCACGACGTGCGCGTTCGTGCCGCCCATGCCCCACGCGCTGACGCCCGCGATCAGCGGCTCGTCCGGGCGCGGCCACGGCGACAGGTCGGTCTGCACGCGCAGGTTCAGCTCGTCGAGCGGGATGTCGGGGTGCGGCGTGGCGAAGTTCAGGCTCGCGGGCAGCAGCCGGTGCCGGATGCTCAGCGCGGCCTTGGCGAAGCCGACGATGCCCGCCGCGCCCTCCAGGTGGCCGACGTTGGTCTTGGCCGACCCGACCGGCAGCGGCTCGTCGCGGTGCGCGCCCACCGCCGCGCCCAGCGCGCGGGCCTCGATCGGGTCGCCGACCGGCGTGCCGGTGCCGTGCAGCTCCACGTACTGCGCCCGCGCCGGGTCCACGCCCGCGTCGGCGAACGCGGCGCGGATGACCTCGGTCTGCGCGCGTTCGCTGGGCACGGTGAGGCCCTCGGTCGCGCCGTCGCTGTTGACCGCGCTGCCGAGCACCACCGCGTAGATCCGGTCGTGGTCGGCGATCGCCCGGTCGAGCCGCTTGAGCACGACCACCGCGCCGCCCTCGCCGCGCACGTAGCCGTTGGCGCGGGCGTCGAAGGTGAAGCTGCGCCCGTCCGGCGACAGCGCGCCGAACCGCTCCAGGCTGACCGTGCCCTCGCCGAGCAGGTTGAGGTTCACGCCGCCGGCCAGGGCGAGGTCGGCCGAGCCGTCCCGCAGGCTCTGCGCCGCCAGGTGCACGGCGACCAACGACGACGACTGCGCGGCGTCCACCGTGAGGCTCGGCCCGTGCAGGTCGAAGGCGTAGGAGACGCGGTTGGCGATGATGCCGCGGTGGGTGCCGGTGACCGTGTGCTGCGTGACCGCGGTGTCGCCGTGCTGGTAGAGGAGGGAGGCGTAGTCGTCGCGGATGCTGCCGACGAACACCGCCGTGCGGCTGCCGCGCAGGTCGGCCGGCACGATCCGGGCGTCCTCGACCGCCTCCCACGCCAGCTCCAGCACCAGGCGCTGCTGCGGGTCCATCGCGCCGGCCTCGCGCGGCGAGATGCCGAAGAAGCCGGCGTCGAAATCCCCTACCGCGTCGAGGAAGCCGCCCCGGTTGACGCCGCCGAGGCCCCATCGGCCCTCCGGGGCGTCGGTGATCGCGTCGCGCCCGTCGCGCAGCAGGTCCCAGAACGCGGTCGGCCCGTCCGCCTTCGGCAACCTCACCGCCATGCCGATGACGGCGACCGCGTCCTGATCACCGCCCGCCGGCGGCAGCCCCGAACCGGGGTTCTCCGACGAAGAATGGCTGACAGTGGGGTGATCCATGCGGCCGACCGCCTCTCGTGACCGACTTGCGCGAAGAAACTCCGGCACGTTCCCGGGTGCTCTTGCCCGCAAGCGTTGTCGCGCCCGGTAATCGCGCGTCCAACACAACGTCATGACGGGTGCGTTACCCGGCGATGGTGGGCGAGTAGGGGTCCGCGACTACGTTCGGAGCATCCGGCTTGCGCCGACGTCCTTTGCGGACAGTGGTGGGCGCTCCGCGGTTACCACACCGAGACGAGGGGACAGCACGAGGATGCCCGACAAGGTGCACGTCTTTCCCAAGGACACGGACCACGCGGACGCCGCGCAGGCCCCGCCGGGCCCCGTCGCCGCCGCAGACCTGCGCTCGGTCATGGGCCGCTTCGCCACCGGCGTGGTGGTCATCACCGTGGGCGACGAGCACGTCCACGGCATGACGGCCAACGCGTTCGGCTCGGTGTCGCTCGACCCGCCGCTCGTGCACTGCTGCATCGCGCACACCGCGGTCATGCACGAGGCGCTGGCCGGCTCCGGCCGGTTCGGGGTGTCCGTGATGAGCGCCGACCAGGAGTCGGTGGCCCGCTACTTCGCCGACCGGTCCCGGCCGCTGGGCGCGGCCCAGTTCGACGTCGTGGACTGGACCCCGGGCCGCCGCACCGGCGCGCCGCTGCTCACCGGAGCGCTGGCCTGGCTGGAGTGCGAGGTCGTGGACGTGCACGCGGCGGGCGACCACTCGCTGTTCCTCGGCCGCGTGCTGTCGTGCGAGCCGGGTGACGGCGACCGCGCCCTGCTGTTCTACCAAGGGTTGTTCCACCGCGTGGTGCCCGGGTGAGCGACCCCGGGTCGACCCGGGTCGACGCGTTCGCCGAGCTGCAGGGCGCGTTCATGTCGTACGTGCAGCGAATCGCCTACGCCACCATGACGACCGTCGACCGGCGCAACCGGCCCAGGGGCAGGGTGTTGCTGCCGGTCTGGCAGGTGCGCGGCGGGCGGCCGGTCGGGTGGATCGCGGCGAACCGGACGCCGGTGAAGGTGGCGCACCTGGCGCGCAACCCGCACGCCACCATTTCGTACTGGGACCGCTCGCAGGACGCGGTGTTCGCCGACTGCACGGCGCGGTGGGTCGAGGACCGGGAGACCCGCGCGGAGGTCTGGGACGTGTACCGGGCGGGCAGCCCGCCCGGTGTCGGCTACGACCCGATCCGCTTCTGGCCCGGAGGGCCGGCGGATCCGGGGTTCGCCGTGATCCGGCTCGACCCGTGGCGCGTGCAGGTGGTGGACGGGCGGGACCTCACCAGCCGGATCTGGACCGCGCCCGAGCCGGGCGACGCCGCCCCGTCGCCCTGAGCGCATCCGCCACGCCGTGCCCGGACCGCCGGATGCGCCGCCCTCTCCTGCCTTGGGGTACAGGGTGAGGGCGGCGCACGGCGCCTGCGGAGCGGCAGGCGGCCGGCGCGGGAGGCCGTCCGCGCTGGGGTGCGGAGGGCCTGCGGCGCCGGGTCTGTGGGGCGCGTCCCGTGGTCACCGGGCCACGGGCGGACGCCGGTCCGCGGTTGCCGCGACGCCACCGTCCGGCAGCGTCGTGGCGACCGCGGAAGAGGTGCGGGGCGTGGGCCCGGCTCGCTCCCGCCCGGTGTCGAAGCGCGGTGCCGCCGGACCTCCCCGCCTCACCGGGACGAGCACCGGGCGCGGTGTCACGCGGCACCGCCCCGGCCTCGCCCGCCGCTGCCGCCCGGTGAGCACGCGGTCGCCCGGCCGCCGGGCGGCCTGCCCGCCGCGATCGGCGGCAGCGGTCACGTGTCACGGACTGGTCGGCGACAGCGGTCCCGGATCCGGTCCGCAGTGGTCGCGGACCCGGTCCGTGATGGTCGCGGACCGGTCGGCGGCAGCGGTCCCCGGCCCGGTCCGCGATGGTCCCGGACCCGGTCGGCGGCAGCGGTCCCGAACCCGGTCCGCGGTGGTCGCGGACCGGTCCGGGCCCGGTGGGACGCCCGCGCGTCACGCGGGCGGACCGCCTCAGGCGGGCGGGGTGCCGCCGTACGCGTCGTCCACGGCGTACAGCCAGCTGCCGTCCGGGCCCTTGCGGACGACGTCGACGCCGACGCCCTCCAGGTGCTCGGGCTCGCCGTCGACGCCGGTCATGTCGATGGTCCAGTCGACGATGAACAGGATGGTGTCACCGGTGACGTACCGCTCCCGCTCCACCGCCACCATCGTGGGGTTGCGGGACAGGAACTCGCGGGCGGCCTCGCGGCGCGCCTCGCCGGACAGCGGCTTGCCGGGCTCCCACACCGCGACGGCGTCCTCGGTGTAGAACCGCTCGAGCACGTCGGGGTCGTTGGAGTTGAACGCCTGGACGTAGTGCTCCAGGTGCTTGTCCAGGTCTGTGGTCGGTTTGATCGTGCTGGTGGCGGTCATGACGGCTGGCTCCTTCGCGCGTGGCGGTCGCCGGGTCCGGCGAGTGGTCAGAGGAAGAACGTGTTCGGATCGAGGCCGAGCACCACCCGGCCGTGGACTTCGAGGTTCGTGACCGGCGTCATCAGGCCGTGCAGGGCCAGGCCGACGGTGTCGCGGTAGACGCGCTGCAGCGCCACCGACTTCTGGATCACCGACGCGCCGGAGAGCGTGTAGAGGATCTCCACCGCTTCCTTGGCGAGCTGGATGCCGTAGCCGACGTGGCCGCGGATGGCGGCCTTCTCCGCGGTGGTGACCTCGACCGCGCGGTCGGCGCGGTCCTGCATCAGCGTCGTGATGCGGTCCAGCAGGCCCTCGGCCGCGGCGATCTTGTTGGTCGCCGCGCCCACCTGGATCTGCACGTGCGGGTGCTCGGCCTGCTCGGTCCAGGCGGTGTAGGCGATGCCGCGGCCGGGGGCGCGCTCCACGAACAGCTCCAACGCCTGCTGGGCCAGGCCGATGTACACCGCCAACGAGGGCGCCATGACGTACGGGATCAGGCCGTAGTCGCGGCCGTGCAGGCCGGCGTTCCAGCGGTCGCCGGTGGTGCCCTCCAGGATGGCCACGCCGTCCACCACCCGGTGGGACGGCACGAAGAGGTCCTTCGCGGTGGACGTGGAGCTGCCGGTGCCGGCGGCGGACGAGGTGTGCCAGTCGTCGGCGACGCTGAAGTCCGACGCGGGGGCCACGGCGTAGAACTCCTCGGGCTGGTCGTGGCCCGGCAGCTCGACCATGGCCGCGGCGATGTTCCAGTCCGCGCCGCGGATGCCGGTGTTGAACCGCCAGCTGCCGTTGAGCAGGTACCCGCCCTCGACCGCGGTCAGCGTGCCGGTCGGGGTGAACCCGCCCGAGACGCGCGCCCAGCCGCCCTCGTACACCTCTTCCTGCGCCCGGTCCGGGAAGGCCGAGATGAGACCCGTGCTGGACATCCACGCGTTCACGGTCCAGCCGGTCGAGCCGCAGCCGCGGGCGACCTGCGACACGATCGCCACCTGGTCGGCCACGCCGAGGTCCAGCCCGCCGAACTTGCGCGGCACCGGCGCGCGGAAGACGCCCGCCTCCTCCAGCAGCTTGATGTTCTCGTCCGGCAGCCACCGCCGGTCCTCGGCCTCCTGACCGTTCGCCCGCAACCGCGGCACGAGGTCGCGGACGGCCTCGATCACCGCGCGACCGTCCTTCTCGGTCTCCTGCATCAGCGCTGAACCTCTCGTCTGGTCCGCTGTGGACTGTTCGATGTCGGACCGGACGCCTGTCGCCAACCGCCCCAGGCACCCGTTCCGAACTGTAGGGGCGGGTGGAAAACGGACTCCCATCGAGCAGTAACGACGGGTGCACGACCGGTGATTACCGGCTCGTTGACCGACCGTGAAAGCCGGCGCTTACGTTCGCCGGGTAGGGCCCGTGATGCTCGCGAGCAGGGTCCGCGGACCCGGTCCACCGACAGGAAGCAGGACGGAAAGATGTCCACCGCACTTCGGATCGACCCCGACTTCCCCGACCTCACCGACGACATCGACACCCAGAACGACATCTTCATCGACGTGTTCAACTCGGGTGACGGCGCGCTGTTCGACCGGTTGTACCGGCCGGACGCCATCTCCAACTTCTCCGGCGGCCAGCTCACCGGCGCGGCGCGCAAGGCGTGGTTCGAGAAGTTCCTCGAGCCGCGGCCGCACCTCGAAGCGACGCTCACGCACGCGTACGTGGCGGGCGACGTGTCGCTCATCGGCGTGAGGTTCCAGATCGACACGACCGACGAGGAGGGCCGGAAGGTCCGGATCAACGGCACGTGCACGGACGTGCTGCGGCGCGGCGAGGACGGCCGGTGGCTGATGGCCGTCGACCGCCCGGTGATGCAGCCCCCGCAGTACCTCGACTGACGGCCGGCGCGAGCCGCCGTGCCGACAGGACGTGGCGCCCACCCGGATCCGTCCGGGTGGGCGCTTCGTCGTCCGGGTGCCGTTCGGGGTGGGCGCTGCACCGTCCGCGGCGCGTTCGGAAGCCGGCCGGGTGTGGGCGCTCTGCGGCCCGTTCGCGTGCCGACGGGATCCGACCGGGTGGGCCCTTCACCGTCCGCGGTGGCGTTCGGGGACCGGCCGGGTGGGTGCTTCGCCCGGGCGCCGTCGGGGGCGGGCTAGCGGGCGGGCCACGAGCCGGGCGGCGTGAACCAGGCCGGGATCAGCCAGTTCGCGCCGGCCGGGTCGGTGTCCTCGGCGGTCCCGGCCTGGTCGCCGGCGAGCGCGAACAGCGCGATCACGACGGCCGCCAGCTCCACGTCGTCCGGTTCGCCGCGCAGCACGACGAGGCGCGGTCGGGACGCGGTCACGTCGGGGGGTTCCCGTGCTTGCGGACCGGCAGGTCGGCGCGCTTGGCCCGCAACGCCGCCAACGCGTCGATCAGGGTGGCGCGGGTCAGCTCCGGGTCGATCACGTCGTCCACCAGGCCGCGCTCGGCGGCGTAGTAGGGGTGCATCAGCTCCCGCTGGTACTCCTTGATCCGCTGCGCCCGCACGACCTCCGGGTCGCGCGCGGCGGCGATCTCGCGGCGGAACACGACGTTCGCCGCGCCCTCCGCGCCCATCACCGCGATCTCGTTGACCGGCCAGGCGAACGACAGGTCGCAGCCGATCGACCGGGAGTCCATCACGATGTACGCGCCGCCGTACGCCTTGCGCAGGATGAGCTGCACCCTGGGCACGGTGGCGTTGCAGTAGGCGTAGAGCAGCTTCGCGCCGTGCCGGATGATCCCGCCGTGCTCCTGGTCGCGTCCCGGCAGGAACCCGGGCACGTCCACCAGCGTCACCAGCGGGATGCCGAACGCGTCGCAGAGCTGCACGAACCGGGCGGCCTTCTCCGAGGAGTGGATGTCCAGCGCGCCCGCCCGCGAGGACGGCTGGCTCGCCACGACGCCCACCACGTGCCCGTCCAGCCTGGCCAGCCCGCAGACGATGTTGGTCGCCCAGTTGGCGTGGACCTCGAACAGGTCGCCGTCGTCCACGATCTCCTCGATGACCTTGACCACGTCGTAGGCGCGGTTCGGGTCGGCGGGCACCAGGTCGAGGATCGCCTTGTTCCGCCGGTCCCGCGCGTCCCGGGGCACGACCGACGGCGGCACCTCGCGGTTGTTGGACGGCAGCATGGACAGCAGGTGCCGGACGTCCTCCAGGCAGGTCTCCTCGTCGTCGTAGACGAACCCCGCCGCGCCGGACAGGGCGGCGTGCACGTCCGCGCCGCCGAGTTCGTCGTGGGTGATCTCCTCGCCCGTGACCGCCTGCACCACCTCGGGACCGGTGATGAACATCTGCGAGATCCCGCGCACCATGAACACGAAGTCGGTCAGGGCGGGCGAGTAGCTGGCGCCGCCCGCGCACGGGCCGAGGATGACGCTGATCTGCGGGATCACGCCGGAGGCGCGGACGTTGCGGCGGAAGATGCCGCCGTAGCCCGCCAGCGCCGAGACGCCCTCCTGGATGCGCGCGCCCGCGCCGTCGCTGAGGCTGACGATGGGCGCGCCCGCCGACTCGGCCAGGTCCATCACCTTGTGGATCTTCTCGGCGTGCGCCTCGCCGAGCGACCCGCCGAAGATCCGGAAGTCGTGCGCGTAGGCGAACACCGTGCGCCCGTGCACCTTGCCCCAGCCCGCGACGACGCCGTCGGTGTGCGGCCGGCGGGCCTCCAGCCCGAAGCCCGTGCTGCGGTGCCGGCGGAACTGCTCCACCTCGCGGAACGTCCCGGGGTCGAACAGCAGGTCGATCCGCTCCCGCACGGTGAGCTTGCCGCGGTCGCGCTGGGCCTGGTCCGCCGCGGCGGACGGCCCCTCGGCGACGGCGGCCCGGATGGCGTGCAGCTCGGCCACCCTGGCCCGCATGTCCCACGGAGCTTCCCCGGGCGGGGCGTTCTCGGTCGTGGTCATACCAGTCCTCCCTGTTGGGCCGGCGCGTCGCCCGAGGACGGGAACCGCCCGGCGGGACGAAGAAGTCCACGTGCTCGTCGACCGGGTCCGCAGCCGCCCGACGCCGCCTCGGCCGCGGCGGGCGACGGCGGCGACGCGGCGTCCCGACCGGGCGGACTCGACCTCGACCAGCGCGCCCGGCTCGACGCGGTCCGCCCCGACTCGACCGGGTCCGCGCCGGCCTGACCGGCTTCGTCCCGGAGGCCGCCCGGCGCGGCTGACCACGGACACCGTTCCCGGTGACGCCGGGCGGACCCGCGAAGCCCTGCCACCGCCGCGCGGAAGCCCGGTGAGCGGGTCAACCCTCAACGGATGCGCGCCACCGCAGGACCCTGTCAGTCCACAAAGGACGGCCTCTCGGGACCACTCCGCGAAACCCTTGACCAGCACGTGTTTCCCGGCCAAGTCTGTGCACGGCGGGGAACGCGCGAGTCACAGCGCGGTAATCCCCGCCGGGAGCCCGGACGCGCGCACGGGTCGTGGCCCCGGCGCACCGTCGCGGCGCCGGGGCTCGTCGTGGCGCTCTCCCGCGCCGGGTCACGCCAACAACTTGAGGATCACCGACTCCGTCGGGCACGTCGACATCACCGCGTCGGCCTGGGTGACGTCCTCCTCCTCGGTCAACTCCGCGCGCAGCACCTCGGCCTCGCCGTAGGGGTCCAGCCGGAACAGGCGCGGTGCGAGCGCCTGGCACAACCCCGTGCCGCGGCACGTCTCCTGGTCGACCGAGAGGGTCGCCCTCGGCTTCGCCGTCACGCCGGAGCGCCCAGGTCGACCGGCAGGCGCAGCGGCGAGCGGATGAGCCAGGTGGGCGCCCACTCGACCTCGTCGCGCGGCACCGTGAGCCGCATGTTCGGGAACCGGCGGAACAGCGTGGAGATGCCGGTGCCGACCTCCATGCGCGCCAGCGCCGCGCCCAGGCAGTTGTGCAGGCCGTGCCCCAGCCCCACGTGCCGCACGCCGGTGCGGGTGATGTCGATCCGGTCGGGGTCGGTGAACTGCGCGGGGTCCCGGTTGGCCGAGAGCAGCGAGAGCAGCACCGGCGACCCCTTGGGGATCGCGACACCGCTCACCTCCAGGTCCTCCGCGGCGAACCGGAGCAGCCCGGTGGCGAGAGCGCCCTCGTAGCGCAGGAACTCCTCCACCGCGCCGGGCAGCAGCTCGGGCCGCTCGTTCAGCAGCGCGATCTGGTCGGGGTGCTCCATCAGGCCGAGCGACGCGGAGCCGAGCACGCCGCGCGTGGTGTCCAGGCCGGCCATGATCATCACGGCCAGCATGGACAGCAGCTCCTCCTCGGAGAGCCGGTCCTCGCCGTCGCGGGCCTGGATGAACAGCGACGTCAGGTCGTCCGCCGGGTCCTTGCGCCGCGCCTCGATCAGCTCGCGGCCGTACTCGCCGATCTCCTCGAACGCGCGGGTGCGGTCGTCCTGGAGTTCCGGGGCGGTGGTGAACGCCCGGTCGATGGCGTGCAGCATGTCGTTGAACCGGTCGAGCTGGAAGCCCAGGAGGCTGCCGAGCGCGCCCGCCGGCACGGCGCTGGCGAACGTCATCAGGTCCGGCTCGTCCTGCGCGGCGAGCTGGTCGATCGCGTCGTTGACGATGCGCTCGACCGTGGCGCGCCACTGCTCGATGCGCCGGGGGGTGAACGCGCCCATGGCGAGCTTGCGGATCCTGGTGTGGTCGGGCGGGTCGAGCACGGTCACGATCTTCTCGACCACCGTGCCGGACGCGAACACCATGCCCGCGCCGCGGGCGCGGTCGTTGGCCCACTTCGCGCCGGAGGTGCTGAACCGGTTGTCGCCGAGCGCGGCGTGCACGTCGGCGAACCGGGTGATGATCCAGGTCGGCACGTCGTCCACGGGGAAGGCGAATTCGTGGACCGGGGAATTCTCCCGCAGCCACTCCAGCGCCGGGTACGGATTGCGGAAGAACTCCGCGGTGAACAACTGCGGTGACAGCACCGGAGCGGCCATCGACGGTCTCCTTGGTGGTTCGCGTGGGATGCCTCTGCGCCCGCCCGACGCTAGGTCCGGCCGGTAACCGCCGAGTCACCACCGACGACGCCCGGAACCGGAAAGCCGTTACCCCGGTGTGGGTTGCCAGTGCCTTGATATACATACCGTAACCGACATGACCCGCCAGCGTGACGATTTCGAACCCCTCGAAGATCCGACCCAGCTCACCGCGCTGTACGTGCGCGCCTTCAACGCCGGCAACGCCGACGCCGTGAACCGGCTCTACACCGAGGACGCGGTCGCGGTGTGGGAACCCGGTGTGGCGCTGTCCGGCGACGACCGCCGCAAGCACATCGAAGACGTCATCGCCCGCGGCGCCTCGGTGCAGGCCACGCTGCGGGACTCCTTCGTCGCCGGCGACACGGCGCTGCTGATCGTGGACTGGGCGCTGTCCGCGACGAACGAAGAGGGCGTCGTGGAGGAATCGACCGGTGTCGGCGCCGACGTGCTGCGGCGCGGGGACGACGGCCGGTGGCGCTACGCCGTGGACAACCCCTACGGGCAGGGGTGAGGCGAGCCACCGGCGGGACGAGTCAGCGAAGAAAGGATGCACTATGACGGACAGCGAAGCACTTCGGTCCGTGCTCGGCGCGGTGCAGGACATCATCCCCGTCCTCCGCCGCAACGGGCTGCAGGCCGAGGCCGAGCGCATGATCCCGACGG
Organism: Actinosynnema sp. NPDC004786; assembly: GCF_053601135.1. Taxonomy (NCBI): domain Bacteria; kingdom Bacillati; phylum Actinomycetota; class Actinomycetes; order Pseudonocardiales; family Pseudonocardiaceae; genus Actinosynnema; species Actinosynnema sp. NPDC004786. Next base: position 43,042 of record NZ_JBSGBG010000015.1, read on the forward strand.
AGAACATCGATCTGCAGGACAAGGCGGGCGTGTTCCGCATGGCGGTGCCGCGCCGGTTCGGGGGGCTCGAACTGTCCCTGGCCGACAAGGTCGCGGTGCTCGCCGAGATCGCCCGCGGGTGCCCGTCCAGCGGCTGGCTGGCGGAGACGTGGGTGTCGAACGCGTGGATCGCCACCCTGTTCCCCGACCGGGCGCAGGAGGAGGTGTTCGCCAACGGCTCCGTCCGGGTCTCCAGCGGCTTCGCGCCGACCGGCCGGGTCGTCCCCGTCGAGGGCGGTTACCGGCTCAACGGGCGGTGGAACTTCAACTCCGGCTGCCTGGGCGCGCACTGGAACGTGACGGTGGCCGTGCTGGACGGCACCGACACCAGGGTCATGGGGTTGGTGCCCATGACCGAGCTGACGACCATCGACGACTGGGACGTCTCCGGCGGCGCGGGCACCGGCAGCGTCACCACCGTGGCCGAGGACGTCTTCATCCCCTCCCACCGGGTGCTCGACTTCGAGCACGCCATGGCCAACAACGCGCCCGGCCGCACCAACGGCGGCGCGGACGGGCGTTCCTACGGCCTGGTGAGCATGATCATGGCCGAGTGCGCGGCGGTGTTCACCGGCATCGCGCGCGGCGCGTACGAGCTGTTCCTCGAACGGCTGCCGGGACGCGGCATCACCTACACCTCCTGGACCGACCAGCGGCAGCACCCGCTGACCCAGATCCAGGTCGCCACCGCCAAGAACAAGATCGACGCCGCCGACGCGCTCTCCCGCGGCTGGCTCGAACTGCTCCAGCGCCGGGCCGACGCGGGCGAACTGCCCACGGTCGAGGAGCGGGCGATCGTGCGCGGGCAGACCATGTTCGCCGGGCAGCTCGCCAAGGAGGCGGTGGACATCCTCTACTCCCTCAGCGGCGGCTCGGTGATCCGCCGCACGGTGCCGTTGCAGCGCTTCCACCGCGACCTGCAGGCGTTCATGCACCACGGCCTGACCAACGCCACCACGAATTTGGAGGTCCAGGGCCGGGTCCTGCTCGGCCTGGATCCCGACACCACGTTCCTGTAACCGGCACGCCGCCCGCGCCGACCGACCGTCGCCGACCGATGGTCCGGAGCGTCGGTCGGCCCCCAACGCCGTGGGGGTCGACCGAGGTTCCGGACCTCAGCCGGTCCCGCACGACCCCGGTCCCGCGCGCAGCCCGTTACCGCCGCAGGACCAGGTTCGGGTCGCGGCCGAGGTAGGCCACCAGCCGGTCGCCGGGCGTGGCCGACGCGGTCACCGGCACCGGGTCGGCGAACTGCGGGCGCCGGTCGGTCGGTCCCACCACGACCCTGGCGAAGTCGTAGAGGTCCGCGGCCAGCGCGTCCGGGATGACGCAGTCCGCGCCGCACGTCCGCGCGATGTCCCAGCCGTGCACGACGATCTCCAGCGCGCCCGTGCCCGCCAGCACCAGGCCGTGCAGCGGCGTGCCGCCGACCTCGACGAGCCGGTCGCCGCCCCGGTGACCGGCTCCGGTCCACGACTCCAGCAGCCTGGTGCTGAGGTGGCGGAACGCCGCGAGCACGTCACCGCCGCCGGGCGCGGGCGGCGCGGGGGCCAGGGCGAGCCGCCGGTGCTCGATGCCCTCGCACAACGCGGCCAGGGAGTCGTTGACGTGCGCCAGCAGCGTCCACATGTCCCACGGCCGGCACGGCGTCGGCAGGGAGAAGTGGTCCGTCGTCACGTGGTTGACGACGAAGCGGGCGTAACCTGTCGCGCGTTCGGCCAGGTCCTTGCCGCGGACGAGATCGGCCAGCGCCTCCTGGTAGATCCTCAAGGACGGCGTGTCCGCACTCGGGCGTCGGCCTCGATGGTCGAGGGGAGGCCGTACAGGGAAAACACCGCGCGGTCCTCGGCCACGGTGATGCCCTCGATCCCCGAATCCGACATGTCCAACACCTCGATGGAGTGCGCCCGCAGGACGCCGTCCGGGGTCGGCCGGTAGACGGCGAACCCCGGCTTGCCCGAGATGGTGATGGGGACCATGTGGCAGTTGCCCAGGGTCGGGCACAGCTCCAGGTGCCGCGCGACGATGTCCCGGCCGGTGAGCACCTCCGGCTCGGCGTTGCCGACGTCCATCACCGCCCCGTCGGTCAGCAGGCTCACCAGCACCGCCATGTCGCCGCTCTCGAACGCCGCGGCGTACTGGTCGAGCATCTCCCGCCAGGCGGGGTCGATCTCGTCCGCGGCCACCGCCGAGACCTGGGCCAGCTGGGCGCGGGCGCGGCGCAGCATGCTGTGCACGGCGCTGCCGGACGTGCCGATCACCTCCGCGATCTCGTTGGCCTGCCAGTTGAGCACGTCGCGCAGGATCAGCACCGCGCGCTGGCGGGGCGACAGGTGCTTCCACACCATCTGCAGGGCCTGGGCGCGGCGTTCGCGCGAGGCGACGATCGCCGCCGGGTCGGTGCTCTCCAGCGTGGGGGAACTCGCGCCCAACAGCGCGCCGTCCTCCATGCTCCACGTGCCGTGCGCCTGCTCGTCGCCCCGCGAGTGCGGCAGCCCGGACGGCAGCGGACGGCGCTGGCGGCTCTCCAGCGCGGTGAGGCAGACGTTCGTGGCGATGCGGTACAGCCAGGTGCGGAATGACGAGCGACCCTCGAAATCGCCGTACGAGCGCCACGCGCGCAGCAGGGTCTCCTGCACCTGGTCCTCGGCGTCGTGCACCGAGCCGAGCAGCTGGTAGCAGTGCGCGAGCAGCTCCCCCCGCAGCGAGTTGGCCTGCAGCATGAACTCCGCGTCCACGTCCGAGCGGTCGTTCACCGTCATGTCCCGGTCAACACCCTGCGAGTGCAACTCCATCTCCAGCCCCCCAAGCGCACGCAGACCTCTGTCACAGGGTTAGACCGGGCTGCCGCCCGAAATTCGTCGCCCCGGCCGCGACGAATTTCACCGGCGCGGCAGGTCTACCCTTCCGTGCGCGAAACACTGAGCGAAGCCCTCGCGCGGGTCGGCGCCGTCCCCGACCCGCGCCGCCGGCAACCACCGGCGCAGCTCCGCCCCGACCGCTCCCCCGAGCCCGCCGAACCGCAGGTCGTCATCCCGACCCCCGGATGCACGACCTGCGGCTCACCGGGCGAACGGCGGGTGCCCGCGACCGCGCCGTCCCCGATCGCCTCCGCGCTCGGCGCACCGACCCGGCCTCCGGTGGCCGCCCGCACCGCGCACGGTGCGGCCGCCGCGACGGCGACGGGCTGCGACGCGTTCGGTGGCCCGGCGATCGAGGGCTGGGCGTTCAGCGGCTCGGCGTTCAGCGGCTCGGCGATCAGCGCCCGGTCGATCAGCGCTCCGGTGGTCGGCGGCTCGGCGTTCAGTGCTCCGGTGGTCGGCGGTCCCGCGGTCGGCAGCAGGCCGGGCGGTGCCTCGGCGGTCGGCGGCCAGGCGGTCGGCGACCCGGCGGCCAGAGGTGGGGCGACCGGAGGACCGGTGATCACCGGTCCCGGGTTTTCGCTCGCGCGCGTCCACCGGTGTCGGCACGACGACGTTCACCCCTCGCGATGGCGGCCTATGACGCCCTCCGCATGCTGAGCGTCCGCGCCCGGGGAATCGTCCGGCACATCGCGGTGGCGTTCGGTCTCCGCACCGCGTTGTCGACCGTTCGCCCCCTGTTCGCCGGCAGGTTCACCACCCATATCGGTCATACACCGCGCGCGCTCACCGGAACTTCACACCGGACCGACGCGTTCCGATTCGAGAGGGGTATCGGCACGATCGCCGCAACCGCAATCCTCACGCCGTCAGGCCCGGCCCGCACTGCCGCCGACCCGGCCGCGAACATCCGCGAATCGCTATTCATGATCGGTACAGCACCCGCTGCGCTCGCGCGCGCCGACCGACGCGGCCCGCGCCGACCGCTCGGCCGCGCCGGTCGGGTCCGGCGGGGACCGAGGTGTTCGCAGGGAGTTCACCGCGATGCCCGTTGCCGCGGCGAAGTGGCCCGTGACCACGGTCGATCCACCGGCCGGCCGGGCGGGAGCCCCGGACTCGACGACCGGGATCCCGTAGTGACCGGACGACCACCGGTGTGGCCGAACCGGTGGGCGAATCGGGTGGCCGCACTCGACGTCGGCGTCCTTTCGGCCGGACACGACTCCGCGAACGGAGCCGTGCCGACTGTTCCGTAAACCGTCGGAACCCGAAAGAGGACGCCACCAAGACACGAGGAAGCAGCCACCAGTGCCACCGAATGGCGGATAGGTGATCATATCGCCGATGATGCTACATTCGTTTTGGGGGTAACCTTATCCGGGGTGGGCCACCACGGTGTGCGGAGGTTACTCCAATAGTGATTTAACAGATAGCGGACGCCGAGCGCAGTCATCGGAGACCGCGCAGCGATCGAGACCGTACTCACCTGTTACGCGAACCATGGGGGCATCGTTGCGTTTCAATATATTAGGTCCTGTCGAGGTCTTATCCGGCGGTCGACCGCTCACCCTGGGCGGCGCGAAGCAGCGGGCGACGCTCGCCCTGCTGCTGATGAACCCGAATCGCGTCGTCGCCACCCGCAGGCTCCTGCAGGCGCTGTGGGTCGAGGAGGAGCCGAAGACCGCCCGGAAGATCCTCCAGAACGCCGTCTGGAGCCTGCGCAACCTGCTCGGTGAGGGAGCCGACGCGGACGAGCAGGTCGAGCTGCGCACGCAGGCGCCCGGCTACATGCTGCGCGTCGAGCAGGAGAAGGTCGACATGCACTGGTTCCTCCGCCTGGTCAGGGAGGGCCGGGCGGAGTTGGCGAGCGGGTCGCCGGAGGTCGCCGCCTCGCTGCTGGGCAAGGCGCTCGCGCTGTGGCGCGGCCCGGCCATGGCCGACCTCGTGGACACCTGTGCGACGTGGCCGGAGTTGACCGCCCTGGAGAACGCCCGCCTCGACGTCACGGAGGACTACTTCGACGCGGAGCTGGCGTGCGGCCGGCACCGGACCGCGCTCGACGAGCTGGCGCTGGTGGTCGAGCAGGAACCGCTGCGGGAGAGGCGCTGCGGTCAGCTCATGCTCGCCCTGTACCGCAGCGGCAGGCAGGCCGACGCGCTCCAGGTCTACCGGCGCACGCGCGCCGAGCTGGTCGACAACCTGGGCCTGGAGCCGAGCCAGCAGTTGCAGTCGTTGCAGCAGGCCATCCTGAACCACGACCCGGAGCTGGCCCGGGTGGCTCCGCCCGGCGTGTCGCCCGCGCCCGTGGTGGTGCGCCCGCGGCGGCCGGTCACCACGCCGCACCCGGTGCCCGCGCCGAGGCCGCGGCCGGAGCCGGAGGCGCCGGGTGTGCGCCAGGTCGGCATCCTGATGATCCGGGCCCGCTCCGACGACCACGACGACCGGGCCGCGGACCTGCTGGCGGAGATCATCCCCGAGGTCGTGGCCCGCTTCGACGGGACGATCACCACGTCGATCGGCTCGATGTCGCTGGCGCTGTTCGACATCGACGAGACCGAGGAAGACCCCCGGATGGTGTGCGCCGCGGCCGCGATCCGCCAGGTGCTCGCGGACGACCCGCGCACCGCCGGGCGGGGCGTGAGCTTCCACGCCGCGGTCGTGACCGGCAAGATCCGCGTCTCCGGCGCGGCGCGCGACCTGCACGCCGTGGCGCCCGCGTCGTTGGACGAGTGCGCGACGCTGCTGGCGCACGTGCCCGCCGGGGAGATCTGGGTGTGCGCCACGACCCGGAGCGCGTCGTCGGCCGTCACCTACGACCACGTCGTGTTCGAGCACGCCAAGGGCGACGCGTTCGCGGCGTGGCAGGTGCGGGAGCGCTCGCCGGCGGCGGTCGGGGCGTACGCGCGCAAGGGCGAGATCGGCCTGCTGCACGACCTGCTCGGCTGGGTGGGCACGTGGTCGCGGCCGCACCTGGTCACCGTGCTCGGCGCGGCGGGCACCGGGAAGTCCCGGCTGATCGAGGGGTTCGCCCGCTCGGTGAGCCGCACCGACCAGGCCCACGTGGTGACGCTGCGGTGCGGCGGCGGACCGTCCGGCGAGGCGACCAGGGCGCTGGTGGAGGCGTTCGGCGGGTTGCCCACGCACGCGCACGCGCCCCGGCACGACCTCGCCGCGGGCGCGCTCGACGTGCCGCCCGGGGGGCGGTTCGTCGACCGGATGAGCCTCAACCGACCCGCCGTGGTGCTCATCGACGACCTGCACCTGACCGACGACTCGCTGCTCGACCTGCTCGACGACATGACCGGCTCCCGCCGGGCGCTGCCGCTGCTCGTGGTGGTGGCGACCGACCTGGAGCTCCTGGGGAAGCGCCCACAATGGGGAATGGGCCGGAGCAACACCACGACGATCCCGCTGGACCTGCCGGGCGGCCCGCAGGACACCACGCGGCGACTCGCGCCCGCGGCGACGCTGAACTACACCGGCGCCCTGGCCGAGTAGCGCGTTCGGCTCGCTGACGACTGGGGACGACGAACGGGGTCCGGTCCACTGTGGACCGGACCCCTCCGTCCGTCAGGACAGCAGGTCGGCCACCTGCGAGGCGGCGCGGGAGCCGGTCTCCAGCGCGCCCTCGACGAAACCGTGGTAGCCCACCGCGATGTCACCGCCGGCGAACGTGACCCGGCCGTGCGCCTGCTGCAGGCCGCGCACGATCGTCGTGAGCTGGTTGGGCCTGCGCAGCGCCCAGCCGCCGCGGGTGAACTGCTCCCGGTGCCACGCGGTCGTCCGGAAGTCCCGGACCCGCGCGCCCGGCAGCACCGTGTTGAGCCTGGCCTCCAGGGCCGCGCGGTCGTTGAGCGGCAGCGTCGGGTCGACGCTGAACGCCACCGCCAGCTGGTCGCCGTTCGCCAGGTCGCCCTGCGGGATCACCCAGGAGAACGGCGCGCCCGCCGGGCCGATCGCCGACGTGGTCACGCCGGGGGCCAACCGGAGGTGCACCTTGATCGCGTTCGGCACGCCCACGCCCTGGGTGGTCGCGGCGCTGTGCGCGCGGGGCAGGCCCGGTGCGAAGTAGATGGTGCGCCAGACGTTGACCGGCACGGCCACGACCACCGCGCCCGCGGTGTACCTGGCCCCGGTGGTGGTCACCACCTCGACGGTGCGGCCGTTGTCGAGGACCGCCGCGACGGGGCTGTTGAGCCGCAGGTCCGCCTGGCTCTCGGCGAGCAGCGCGTCGAGCACCGCGCGCATCCCGCCCACGGGGCGGAAGGCGTTCAGCGAGTCCCAGCCCTCCTGGTTCCACCCGCACAGCGCCCACCACTGGGCCAGCGCGGTGAGGCCGCCGGTCGTGTCGGTGCCACCGGAGTAGATCGAGGTGACGGCGCTGAGCCACTGGTGGTCCTGTGCGGACAGTCGCAACCGGTTGACGCCGTCGCGCAGCGTCAGCGGGTCGACCGCGGCGAGCAGGTCCTGCCGGACGAACGGGTCCAGCGGCTGCGGGAAGTACTGCTGGGAGCCCTCGAACAGCCTGGCGATCAGGCTCACCAGGTGGTTGTTGGACGCGACGGCGTCGACCTCGCGCGGGCCGTTGGCGGTCGGGTAGAACGACGTGGGCACGGCCACGCCACCGGTGACGAGGCCGATGCCGTACCGGTCCAACTCGGCCATGGCCCGGGCCTGCCGCAGGCTGAACCACTGGCCGCCGTACTCGATGGACTGGTCGGCGAACGTGCCGGTCCAGGTGCGGCCGCCGATCCGGTTGCGGGCCTCCAGCACCACCGCGCTGTGGCCGGCCAGGCGCAGGTCGCGCGCGGCCGCGAGACCGGCGAACCCCGCGCCGATCACGATCACGTCGGCCGAGTCGCGGGTCGACGCGCGGGCCGCGCCGCCGGCCCCGGCCGCCACGGTCAACGCCGTCGCGCCGGCCGCCGTCAGGAATGTCCGCCGACCCAACGTGCCACTGCCGCGGTCGGCCTGCTCATCACGTTCCGAACTCACCTTGCGCACGCTCTATCCCCCACGTGAGGTCTCGAATTCCACCCCGCCGGATGGGCGAGTTGTTTACTCGCCAGTTCTATCGGCAGGCGGTAATCGGGCGATCACCGCGATTGCACCTTATTCGATTACCTCGCGGTGACCGGCTCGATATCCGACGTCCGCACCTGCGGAAATGACGGCCAAGCGACCGCCGGGACTGTGCCGACAATCGCGCACGAGCCGTCCGGAATTGCACACGGACCGGTTCAGGAATTCGCGTGGGAGAGCGACTTCGGAATTTCTTCGGAGCAGGTTCGGAACGGTGTGGCGCGGGGTCAGGAGACCAGGTACTGCTGGCCCGGCATGAAGTCGCCGAGCGGCACCGCCGCCGCGCCCGCCGCCAGCACCACCTCGGTGAACGGGTCGCCGGCGTGCATGGCGAGCAGCAGCGACCCCGCGCCGAACCAGCGGCGGTCCACGACGTCCTGCCTGGCCGCGGGCATGCTCTCGTTCAGCGCCCAGTTGGAGATGAACAGGTCGGCGGCCACGTCCGTCTCGGCGACCAGGCCGATCGGCACGAGGTTGACCCGGCCGCGGACCGGCCGCACCGGTCCGGTGTCGTGCAGCACGACCCGTTCCTCGCCCAGCACCGCGCACAGGTAGAGCCACTGCACCGCGCTGAAGACCGGGGTGTCGAAGATGACGCACGTCGGTTCACCGCCGTGCAGGGCGACTATCAGGCGCATCAACGCGCCGAACCCGCCGCCCCATTCCACGATCGTGGCCGCGTCGCCGATGCGCCGCCCGGTGGCCTCTTCGTAACGCAGCAGGTGGAACACCTGGTGCACGGTGTTCGAGGAGGTCCGGATGTCGCTGTCCGGCAATGGCGTGGTCGGCGGGTCGCCGACCGGCGGTTCGGCGAGCAGGTGTTCGTCGGCCAGCCGCGGGCGCACATAGGGCAGTTCGTGCGGCAGCACTCGTTCGTCGACGAACATCTGGAACGCGATCGAGGGGTGGCGCAGGAAGTCGGCGGGCGGCGCCGGCAGCAGGTCGCGTGCCAGTTCCGCGTTGCGCCGCGCCCAGTCCGGGCGCACGTAGCGGGCGTCCACCAGCGGCCGCACCGCGGCCAGCCGTTCGGCGAAGCGCGAGGCCAGGTCGCCGAACGCGCGCGGCGGGTCCGTCCGGTCGGGTGTGCCCATGCCCGGTTCGCTACCCCAGCCGGCCCGGTCGAAACCGGCGGTGGTCCGGGCGGGTGTCGCAGTGCTTCGCCGAAAGACACCCGCCCTCGTGCACCCTCGTCGTCCGCGGACCCTCCCACTGTGGTGGACACCCCGGCCGGTCGACCTTGCGATCACCTTGCGATCCCCGCGCACCGGAGCACGCCCACCTCGGCGGTGCTCCGGTGCGGTGGCGCCGGTTCCCCTCCCCCTTGGCCGGGAACCGCCCCTGCACGGGGTTGGCCTCAGGCGTGGGCGGACCGTCCGCCGGCGCGTCCACAAGGGATTCCCCCGCCCGGCGGGCCGCCTTTGACCTGCACTGATCCTCTCCCGGTCGCGTGGTCCGGACAACGCGGCAACCCGGCCGGGCCGACGCGTGGTTCCTTGCCGGGACCCGGCAAGGAGCGCTCGTCACGCTTCCCCGGCGCAGCGGGCGCAGCAGTGGGGTCCGACCGCGCGGTCCCGCCCGCACCACCCGTGGGCGACTGCGTGGGTCCAGAGCAGTCGCCACACCGTGTGCACGACCCGGTCCTCGAACACGCGACCGCAGTGGTCGCAGATGAGCACGAGCGCGGTCGAGCCCCGTGCCGCGGGGATCGCGGTCACGCCCGGTGTTCTCGTGGTGGGTGGTTCGTCATCGCGTGACCACTCTGGCCGCAAACCGCGCCGGTGCACCTTGCGGTCAGCTTGCGATCGCGCCGCGACCCGCGAACGTGTGGTTTCGTCAGATACATGTCAGGTCGTCCACCTGCGGTTTCCCGGACGATGGAACGAGGAGCCGAGAAGGGATCGAGGAGTGCGCGTGATCGACCACCACGAGCAGGACCCCTTGTGCCGGGATACCGTCAGCGCGCTCGCCGCGCAGTTCGGCGGGCGGGTGCCGCGGAGCACGGTGGCGCGCACCGTCGCCGACGCCCGGCTCGACCTGGAGGGCCGGATCCAGTCGGAGGCGCTGGCGGACATGCTGCACCGCCTCGCCCGGCACCGGCTCGACGCCATGATCACGGCGCGGACGTGAGGATGGCGTTCGCGGAGCGCACCGCGTCCGTCCCGGCGGACGCCGAGGTGGTGTTCGACGTCGTCACCGACGTGGAGCACCTGTCGACCTGGCTGCCGGCGGGCGTGGAGGTCGAGCGGTACGGCCCGCACCTGGTGCGGCTGTGGCTGGGCGAGGAGGTCGTCGAGCGCCGCGTCGCCGTCGACTGGGACAAGCTGCGGATCGACTGGGGCAGCCGGTCCGCGCCCACCTACGTGGGCGCGCTCCAGGTGCTGCGCGTCGCACCGGGCCGCAGCGCGGTCACCGTCCGCATGACGGGTCCCGCCGGGCTGCCCGCGCCCCGCCTGGACGCCTGGCTGGCCCGCGCTCTCGAAGCGCTCGTCGAGGTGGTCGGCGCGGAACGGGGCACCCCACCCCGCTCCCTGCTGGTGCCGCCGACGTAGCGGCCTCGCGCGGGCGGCCGGGGCACCACGCCCGAGCGCGGCAGCCCACAGCACCACACGCGAACGCGGCAACCCACAGCACCACACGCGAACGCGGCAACCCACAGCACCACGCTTGAGCGCGGCAACCCGCAGCACCACGCTTGAGCGCGGCAACCCGCAGCACCACGCTTGAGCGCAGCGGCCCGCCGCACCGCGCCCGAGCGGTCTGAGGCACCACGCCCGAGCGCCCGCAGCCCACGGCACCGCGCCGCCGCCCGACCCGGGAACCGCCCTGGTCCGGGCCGTTCAGCCGGACGGCACGGTGACGAAGCCCTCCCGGACCATCCAGTCGCGGGCGACCGCGGCCGGATCGCGGCCGTCGACGTCGACCTCGGCGTTGAGGGCGCGGATGGTGTCGTTGTCCAGCGCGGCGGTGACGGGGGTCAGCACGCGGGCCACCTCCGGGTGCGCCTCGTGGAACTCCTGCCGCAGCACGACGGCGGCGTTGTACCGGGGGAAGAAGTTCCGGTCGTCCTCCAGCACCACCAGGTCCAGCGCACGGATGCGCCCGTCGGTGGTGAACACCTCGCCGAAGTTGCACAGCCCGGTCGAGATCGCGGTGTAGATCGTGCCGATGCCGAACGTCTTGACCTGCGTCGCACGGGGGTCGAAGCCGTAGGCGGCGGCCACGCCGGGGAACCCGTCGTCCCGGCCGGCGAACTCGGTCTCCAGGCAGAACACGCCCTGCGCCGGGTCCTGCCGGATCAACGCCACCATGTCCGACGTGGTCCGCAGGCCGTGCTCGCGGGCGTAGGCCCCGGTGACGGCGAACGCGTAGGTGTTGTCGACCGCCGAGTGCTCCAGCCAGCGCAGGCCGTTGCGGGCCAGGTCGGCGTCGCGCACCGCCTCGAACTGGGCGCGCTCGTCCGGGATCGGCTCGGTGTTGCCCAGGTAGCTGATCCACCCGGTGCCGGTGTAGTCCCACGACAGGTCGATGTCACCGGACAGCAACGCCTGCCGCGAGCTGTTGGAGCCCTGGATGTTGGTCATGTCGCGCACCTCCGCGCCCGCAGCGGCCAGCGCGACCTCGGCGACGTAGCCGAGCACCTGGTTCTCGGTGAAGTCCTTGGAGCCCACCGCGATCTCCACGCCGGCCAGCTCCGGCACCGGGCGGATCGAACCGGGCCCCACCTGGAACGGCAGCGCGAAGGACGATTCCAACCCGCAGCCCGACGCCAGCACGGCCGCCGCCACGAGCACCGCCGCCCGCCGGTTCACCGCAGCCCCTTCGGCCCGAGGCACATCTCGGCCACCGCGCCGAGCCAGTCCACCAGCAGCGCCAGGCCGACCGCCAGCACCGCGCCCGTGACCAGCACGGGCAGGCGCGCGAGCTTGTAGCCGGTGTCGATCAGCAGACCCAGGCCGCCGCCGTTGACGAACACCGCGAGGGTGGCGACGCCGACCGCGTGCACCAGGGCGGTCCGCGCCCCGGCCAGGATCAGCGGCACGGCCAGCGGCAGCTCGATCCGGCGCAGCACCGCGCCCGCGGACATGCCGATGCCCCGCCCCGCGTCCACCAGGGCCGGGTCGACGCCCCGCAGGCCCACCACCGTGTTCCGCAGCACCGGCAGCAGCGTGTAGAACGCGATCGGCAGCACCGCCGCCCACAGCCCTTCCAGGCCGGACACCAGGAAGAACAGCACCAGGATCCCGATCGCGGGCGACGCCTGGCCGATCGTGGCGACGGCGAGGAACACCGGGGCCGCACGGCGGGCCCACCGCCGGGTGAGCACGACGCCCAGCGGCACCGCCACCACCAGCACCAGCGCGGTCACCACGAGGCTGATCACCAGGTGGTCCCAGGTCGCCGACGCGAGTGCGGGCACGGTGAGGCTCTGCCGCTCGATCGAGTCGAGGTCGCGGGTGAACGCCCAGGCGAGCACCCCGCCCACGAGCACGACGACGGCGACCGGCTGCGCCCACAGGCGGAACCGCTCGGACCGCGAGCCGGCCGCGCGGGTCACCGGGTCACCTCCGCGCGGTCGTCGCGCAGCTTCCGCACGGTGTCGATCACCGCGTCCATCTCCACCACGCCGACGTACTCGCCACGCGCGCCCGTGACGACGGCCGTGCCGCCCTCGGTGAGGATGGCCTCCAGGGCGTCCTGGAGCGTCGACTGGAGCGTCACGGAGTCGCCGACGGGCCGCCGCTGCCTCGGGTCGGCCGCGCGCACCCAGCTCACCGGCCGCTCGCGGGCGTCCAGCAGCAGCGCGTGCGCCCGGCCGGCCTCCGCCAGCCGGCGGCCGACCTCGGCCGGCTCGTCGTCCACCGACGCGGTCAACGCCCGGCCCAGCTCCACCTCGCGGACCCGGCGCAGCCGGAGCTGCTTGAGCGACGCGCCCGCGCCGACGAACCCGGCGACCGTCTCGTCCGCCGGGTTGGCCAGGATCGCCTCGGGTGTGTCGTACTGGAGCACCGCCGACCGCGGTCCCAGCACGGCGATCCGGTCGCCGACCTTCACCGCCTCGTCGAAGTCGTGCGTGACGAACACGATCGTCTTGCGCAGCTCCGCCTGCAGCCGCAGCAGCTCGTCCTGCAGGTTGCCGCGCGTGATGGGGTCCACCGCGCCGAACGGCTCGTCCATCAGCAGCACCGGAGGGTCGGCGGCCAGGGCGCGGGCGACGCCGACGCGCTGCTGCTGGCCGCCGGAGAGCTGTCGCGGGTAGCGGTCGCGGAACGCGGCCGGGTCGAGCCCGACCAGGTCGAGCATCCCGTCCACCCGCTCGGCGACCCTGGTGCGGCTCCAGCCCAGCAGGCGCGGCACCGCGCCGACGTTCTGGCCGACCGTCAGGTGCGGGAACAGCCCGGCCTGCTGGATGGCGTACCCGATGCCGCGGCGCAGCCGGTCCGGGTCGAGCGACCTGGTGTCGCGGCCGTCGATCGTGATCCGGCCGGACGTCGGCTCGATCAACCGGTTGATCATCCGCATGGTGGTGGTCTTGCCGCACCCCGACGGACCGACGAGCACCACCGTCTCCCCCGCCGGGACGGTCAGGCTGACCGACTCCACGGCGGGCGTCGCCACGCCGGGGTAGCGCTTGGTCACCTCGACGAGTTCGATCTCACTGGCCACGGATCCCCCTGGAGACGGTGTACCGGCCGATGACCGCGAAGATCCCGTCCAGGACCAGCGCGAGGACGACGATGCCGAGCGTCCCGGCGACGGCCTGGTTGGTCGCGTTCGCGCTGCCGGCCCTGGTGAGCCCGGCGAAGATCTCCACGCCGAGACCGGGGCCCCGGGCGTAGGCGGCGATCGCGGCGATGCCCATCAGCATCTGCGTGGCGACGCGGACGCCGGCGAGGATCGCCGGCCACGCGAGCCGCAGCTCGACCCGGGCCAGCACGCCCACGCGGCTCATCCCGATGCCGCGCGCCGCGTCGCGCACCGCGTGGTCGACGCCGCCGAGGCCGACGATCGTGTTGCGCACCACGGGCAGCAGCCCGTACAGCACCAGCGCGACCACGGTCGGCTGCACGCCCAGGCCCAGCACCGGGATCAGCAGGCCGAGCAGTGCGAACGACGGGATCGTGAGCACCGCGCCGGTCAACGCCGTGGCGGCGGCCGACCCGAGCGGGCTGCGGTACACCGCGACCCCGATCGCCACGCCGAGCAGCGCGGCCATCAGCGAGCACTGCACCACGGCGCTGACGTGCAACAGGGCCTCGACCGCCAGGCGGTGCCACCGGTCGGCGACGAAGTCGAAGAAGCTCACCGCACCACCCCGGACGGCTCGGGCCGGCGCCGTCCCCGCGGACGACCTCCGTCCACTTCGGACAGAACGTGGCGTCGACGGCGGACGTGCGGCGTCACCGGCCGCTCAGAGCACAACATGAGAACCCCATCGTGGCCCACCGCGACGGGATCACACCTGACGAACACCCGACGATTCACTCGAGTTGACGAACGCTCAGGACGTCCGGTCACGGTGCGCGCGTGCCACCACCGTCCCGATCACCGCGATCACCGCCGCGAGCACCACGACCGCGCCCGTGATCGTGTCATTGGCCGCCGCACGCGCCACGGCGTACTCCTCCACCTGCGGCGTGACGGCCAACCACGCGCCGACCGCGAGCAGCACCAGCGGCAGCCACGGCGTCTCCCGGGGCGCGAGGGCGTGGACCAGCGAGCACACCAGCACCGCGCTGCCGGCCAGGACGGTCGTCCACTGCCGGTCCAGGTCACCCCCGGTCATCGGGTAGCGCAGCGCGAACGGCGCCATCACGAGCCAGAGCCCGGCCACCAGACCCAGCACCGCGCCGAACGACGTCGCGGACCTCCCCGCGGCCCGCGACATCCGATCCTCCCCCGACGATGGCGGCCGCACGGCGTTGCGCGGCCCGGCCCGATTCTGCCGCGTCGTGGCGTCGGCGAACCTGACGCTTTCCTTGCGATGCCACCCGACCCCGACGACGCCCCTGCACCCAACGCCGACCGGATCCCTTGCGCCACACCGAACCGGGCGCTCGGCTCGGCGACCACCACCCGCGGGTCCACGTCGAGCGGGCGCTCGATCTCCACCTCCCGCCCGTGCCCCGCCGCCGTCTCCGTCGGCGATCCCCGCTGCCGACCAAGGCGCTCAACCACCACCGGGGTGTCTCATGTTGTCGATAACATCATGATCGACACAGCGCGCCTCCGGGAAAGTTGCGCAACTCCATAGTCCCTGATGACGCCGGTTGTTAGCGATTCAGAGTCGAACCGATTCGACCTCTCTCGCACCTGTTAGCGATAACAATCCGGGCTTGCCCACGTGGATCCGCGGCTCGTATCGTTCCGGGAGCGCTCCCGCCCGTCGGGCCGGACAGCGCACCACGCCGCCGCCACCGCTCCGCTCAACCGATCGAAGAGGACACCGTGGCTGCACTGAGAAAACTCGCCAGAGCCCTGTTGACGACGGCCGCCGTGACGGTCGCGATCACGCCGCCCGCGTCGGCCTACCCCGCGCCCGGTCGCGTGACCGGCGACATCGGCGTGCACGACCCCAGCGTGGTCAAGCGCCCGGACGGCAGCTACCTGGTCGCGCACACCGGGAACGGCATCTCGCCGAAGACCTCGACCGACCGCACCGCCTTCCCCAACGGCGCGTACGTCCACTGACGACCACCCCCGTGCAACGACGCAGGGAGAGCACCGTGACAACGACGACCACCAGGGGATCGCGGGCACCACGCCGCGTCCCGCTCGTCCTGATGGCCACCGCCGCGCTCGTCGGCGGGATCACCTCGGCCGTGCCACCGGCGGCCTCCGCGGCCGTGGTGGACACCGGCGCTTCCTACGTGCTGGTGAACCGGAACAGCGGCAAGGCGTTGGACGTCTACAACCTGGCGACCAACGACGGCGCGCCGATCGTGCAGTGGGCGCGCAACGACGGCGCGTGGCAGCAGTGGCAGTTCGTGGACTCCGGCGGCGGGTACTACCGGCTGAGGTCGCGGCACAGCGGCAAGGTGCTGGAGTTCGGCTCGACCGCCGACCGCGCCGGGCTGGTGCAGAACACCGACGCCAACCGCACCGGCCAGCAGTTCCGGCTCGCCGACTCCGACGGCGGGTTCGTGCGATTGCTCAACCGCGCGAGCGGCAAGGCGGTGGACGTGCTGGACTTCTCCACCGCGGACGGCGCGCAGGTCATCCAGTGGCCCGACACCGGCGGCGCCAACCAGCAGTGGCAGCTGGTGAAGCTGGGCGGCGCGGGATCCGGGACGTTCGCCAACCCGATCAAGCGCAACGGCCCCGACCCGTGGCTGCAGTACCACAACGGCTACTATTACCTCGCCACCACCACCTGGAACTCCACCATCACCATGCGCCGCTCCCGCACCCTCGCGGGCCTGTCCACCGCGGCCGACCAGGTGGTGTTCAACCTGGCCGGCAGGCCCAACGGGTGCTGCAACATGTGGGCCCCGGAGTTCCACCTGATCAACGGCCGCTGGTACCTGTACTACGTGGCCGGGCAGAACGTGCCGGACTACAACCCCACCCAACGCCTGCACGTGCTGGAGTCCGCCGGCGCCGATCCCCTGGGCCCCTACACCTTCAAGGCGGACCTGGGCAGCACGTGGGAGCTGGACCCCAGCATCCTCCAGCACAACGGCCGGCTCTACCTGATGGGCAGCGCCATGGACGGCACCCAGTCGCTGACCATCACCCCGCTGTCCAACCCCTGGACCATCAGCGGTGCGCGACGCACGATCTCCCAACCGACGCTGGCGTGGGAGCGGCAGACCGCGCCGGTGAACGAGGGCGCCGAGCCGCTGTACCACAACGGGCGCACGATGATCGTGTACTCGGCCAGCGCGTGCTGGGGCCCCGACTACAAGCTGGGCCTGCTCACCCTGACCGGCACCGACCCGCTCAACCGGGCGCACTGGACCAAGTCGCCGAACCCGGTGTTCCAGCGCAACGACGCCAACGGCGTCTACGCCCCCGGCCACAACGGGTTCTTCAAGTCCCCCGACGGCACCGAGGACTGGATCGTCTACCACGCCAACGACTCCGCCGGCGGCGGCTGCGACATGAACCGCTCCACCCGCGCCCAGAAGTTCACCTGGAACCCGGACGGCACGCCCAACTTCGGCACCCCCGTCCGCCTCGGGGCCACCCTCCCCGCACCCTCCGGCGAACCCGCCGACTGACGCCGACCGCGGGTGCCGGTGGTCCCCGACCACCGGCACCCGCCCCAGGTCGCGGATCGTCGTCGGCCGCGGCCCCTCCTCGTCGGGCGCCGCGCACCGGACCGTCCCCGCCCCTGCGCCGAAACCCGCCCGGCCGGCCGCGCGTCGGCGTTGGCCGCGTAGTCCAGCCCGCCCACCGCCCGCGGCACCCTCGCCCTGGTCGGCCGGGCCCCGTGCGGAGCCCGGCCCGTGGTCGTCGGTCAGGGGATGACTTCCAGGTGCGCGTTGACCCGGTAGTTGCCGCCGCCGTGCCCCTTGTACCAGGCGGACATGGTCGGCGAGCGGTAGTCCGTCCACCCCAGGTGGACCGGGTTCTCGTAGAAGAACGCGGCGTTGGAGGGCAGCTTGACGTTCACGTGCTGCGGCGCGAAGACGTCGTCCTTGATGAGCTTGAGCAGCCAGCCGATGAAGACGGTCACCAGCCACGCGACGGCCTTGCCGAGCGCGGCGGCGATGGCGGGGCCCAGGTAGGGCGAGAGCACCCCGCCGACCAGCACCGCGATCGCGGCCTGGACGTACTCCTTGACCTGCGCCCACGCCTTGGTGAGCGCGTCGGAGAACCCGCCGAACGGGTCCCGCTCGGCGAGGAACACGCTGTGCCCGTAGACCCGCGGCCACACGCCGGGCTGGGTCATGTCCAGCGTGGAGAACCGCCGGCCGCCGTTGTCGTAGACGACGATGTCGCCGGTGTCCATGTCGTCGTGCACCTTGAACGGGCCGATCTTGGTGGTCACCCCGTCCGACCCGACGGTGACGCCGCCCATCGAGATCTCGTCGTCGGCCGACCCGTCCCACGTCTCGTGGACGCACTTCACCGACGAGATGTCCAGGGCGAGCGCCTTGACCCGCTTGATGCCCGCCGGGTCCACGCCCAGGCGGCGCGCCTCCTCGGCGACCTTGCCCTCGGCCTCCCGCCCCTCGGCCGCCAACCGGTCGGCCTGCTCGGTCAGCCGGGCGGTCAGGGCCGCCCGGTCCACCGGCACGGTCTCGGCCCGGAACACGCCCGCGAACCCCAGTCGGGCGTGCGTCGTCCAGTCGTTGCGCCCGTACTGGCCGAACTCGGCCACCCTGGTCACGACGTCGGCGGTCACCAGCGCCTGCGCCGACTCGGTCGCCTCGCGCAGCGCCTCCGGCGGCAGGGTCAGCAGCCCGGCCCGCAGCGTGGCCTCGACCGTGCCCTCCGGGTACGCCCTGGTCGGGTCGGCCGCCACGACGGCGGTGGAGTACTCCAGGGCGTCCGCCGCGGCGGCGGTGACGGCCAGCACCTCCGGGTCGGTGCGGGTCGGGTCCACCGCGGTGACCGGCGCGAAGTCCTGGTCCTCCTCGACCGTCGCGGCCGCGGCCTGGCCCGGCACGAGCGTCGCGGCCACGGCGGCGGTCACCAGGACGGCGGGCAGCGCGTAGCGCCATGTCCGGTTCGGACGACTACGCAGGTGTGCACTCATCACAGCTCTCCCCTCGGTTGCCGGGCGATCCCTGTCCGCCCGTCGCCGACAGGTCTACGGAGGTGTCGTTGTCCTGCGGTTGTGGCGCGGTTGTGACGCCGGCCCGGTCCGACCTCCGGGTACTGGGTCCGGTCTGCGCGCACGGTTCCGGGGGCGCCGCGGCACTGGCCGGCGGCCGGCAGCGGGTGGTGCTGGGGGTGCTCGCCCTGCACGCCGGCGAAGTGCTGTCCGCGTCACGGCTGGTGGACGTGCTGTGGGGCGAGGACCCGCCGCGCACCGCGTTGCGCACCCTGCACAGCCACGTCGCGCGCATCCGCCAGGCGCTGGCCGCGTGCGGCGTGCCCGAGGCGCTGGCCACGCGCAACCCCGGCTACGCCCTGGAGGTGCCGCGCGAGCACGTGGACGCGCACCGGTTCGAGCGGCTGGCGTCGACCGGCCGGGCGGCGCTGGCGGGCGGCGCGGTGGACCGGGCGGTGGCGGCGCTGCGCGAGGCGGTCGGCCTGTGGCGGGGTGACGCGTTCGCGGGCACCGACCCGAACGCGTGGGGCGAGCACGAGGTCGAGCGCCTGCACGCGTTGCGGCTGTCCGCCGTGGCGGACCTGTGGGAGGCCGAGATCCGCGCGGGCGGCCACGAGGCCGCCGTGCTGGAGCTGCCACGCCTGCTCGCCCGCCACCCCACGACCGAACGCCTGGTCCGGCTGCACATGCTCGCGCTGCACCGCTGCGGGCGGCACACCGACGCGCTGGACGCGTTCGCCCGCCTGCGCCGCACCCTGGCCGACGAGTTCGGCGTCGACCCCGGGCCGGAGCTGGTCGCCCTGCACACCGCCATCCTGCGCCGCGAACCCGTGCTGGACGCGCCCCCGCCCCCACCCGTGGCCGCCGTGCCGCCGCGCCAGCTGCCCGCGCGGGTCGGCCACTTCACCGGCCGCGACGCGGAGCTGGCCGAGCTGGACCGGGTGCTCGCGCCGCCCGACGCACGCGACGGGTTCCCGGTCGCGGTCGTCTCCGGGACCGCGGGCATGGGCAAGACGTCGCTGGCCGTCGAGTGGGCGCACCGCGTCGCCGACCGGTTCCCCGACGGGCAGCTCCACCTGGACCTGCGCGGGCACGACCCGAAGCTGCGCCTGCCCGAGCGCGACGTGTTCACGCACCTGCTGCGGGCGCTGGACGTGCCCGACGACCGGATCCCCGGCGAGCCCGACGAGCAGGCCGCGCTGTACCGGTCGCTGCTGCACGGCAAGCGGTACCTGGTGCTGCTGGACGACGTGGCCGGCGTGGACGACGTGCTGCGGTTCGTGCCGCCCGGACCCGGCAGCCTGCTGCTGCTCACCAGCAGGCAGGACCTGGCCGCGCTGGCCACCCGGCACGCCGCCCGGTTCGTCGGCGTGCCGGCGTTGCGCGAGGACCACGCGGTCGGCCTGCTCGGCAGCGTGATCGGGGACGACCGGGTGGCCCGCGAGCCCGCCGCCGCGGCCGAGCTGGCCCGGTTGTGCGGCGGGATGCCGCTGGCCCTGCGCATCGCCGCCGCCCGGTTGGTCGGCCGGCCCGCCGGCGCGGTGGCCGCGTTCGCCGCCGAGCTGACCGACTCGGCACGGCTGGACGGGCTGGCGGTCGTGGGCGACTCCCGTACCGTGCGGACCGTGCTGGGCAGCGCCTACCGGCCGTTGCCCGCGGCGGTGGCGCGGGTGTTCCGCGGGCTCGGCCTGCACCCCGGGCCGACGTTCGGCGGCGACCTCGCGGCGGCCGTGTGCGGCCTGCCCGGCGCGGCCGGTCGGCGGGCCGTGGCCGAGCTGGCCGCCTCGCACCTGGTCCTGCCCGCGGCCCACGGCCGCCACCGGTTCCACGACCTGGTCCGGGAGTACGCCCGCGACCGGGTGCGCGCCGACGAACCCGGCCACGACGGCGCGGAGCGGCTGGTCGACTGGTACCTCGCGGCGGCGTTCCGGGCGAGCCGGCTGATCGACCCCGACCGCAGCCAGGTCACCCCGACGCTGCGGCACGTCCCGGCCGAGCCCGCGTTCGCGTCGGACAGGCGGGCGGCGCTGGCGTTCCTGGAGGCCGAGCGGCCCAACCTGGTCCCGGTCGTGGCGCACGCCCGCGACCGCGGCGACCTCGCCGCGGCCTGGCAGCTCACCGCGCTGCTGACCGCGTTCTACGACGCCACCGGCCACTGGCACGACCGCGTCGAGCTGTGCCGGCACGGCGCGGCGGCCGCGGGCGAACTCGGCGACCGGGCGGCCGAGGCGGAGATGCTGCGGGCGCTCGGCGTCGCCCACTTCATGACCCGCAGGCTCCCCGAGGCGCTGGCCGCCGGCGCCCGCGCGCTGGCGGTCGCCCAAGACCTCGGCGACCTGGAAGCGCAGGGGCACATCTACAACAACATCGCCAACGTGCACGCCGAGCTGCGCCGGTTCGACCAGGCCGTGGCCGCGCACCACCTGGCCGTGGAGCACACCACGGCGGCCGGGCACGACCTGGGGCGGGCGCTGGCCCAGCGCAACCTCGGCCACACCTACGTGCGGATGGGCCGGCCCGAGCTGGCGTTCACGCCGCTGCACGAGGCGTTGGGCCGGCTGCGCGAGCTGGGCCACGCCCGGCTGGAGGCCGGCACGCTCGACACCCTCGGCGAGGCGTACCTGGGGATCGGGGACCGGCAGCGGGCGTTGGCGCACTTCGAACGCGCGCTGGCGATCAGCCGCGACATCGGCGACCGCTGGCTGGAGTGGGAGACGCTGCTCGACACCGGCCTCGCGCACCTCGACGGCGGGCGCCACGCCACCGCGCCGGCCCTGTTCGAGCAGGCCCTGGCCATCAGCCGCGAGGTGGGCGACCGGCACGGCGAGTCCTCGGCGCTGCGCCACCTCGGCCGCGCGCGGCTGCTCGCGGGCGACCTCGACGCCGCCCGTGAGCACCTGCGCGCCGCGCTGGCCGTGCGGGAACGCGTGCCGGACCACCACGAGGAGGCCACCGTCCACCGCGACCTCGCCGACCTGGCGGACCGGTCGGGCGACCCGGCCGCCGCCGCGCACCACCGGCGGATCGCGGCACGGCTGGACGAACAGGCCACCGCCGTCCCGGACGCCCCGGCGCTCACCGCGTGACGACCGGGAGGCGGTGACCACCGGCGGCCCGGCGCGCAGCGGGCCACGACCCGCCGGCCGGCGCGCAGCACCCTCGAAGGTCCAGGCCCGGCGGCGGGTTCGTGCGTTCCGCCGCCGGGCCGCCGGTCGTCGGGGCCGGCGCCACCGATCAGGCCGTGACCACCGCTCAGGCCGGGGGCCGCACCGTCACCGCCGCCCGGCCGACCCCGATCGTCCCTGCCGACGGGTTCGACAGCTGCACCAGGAAGTACCGGTCCGGCTCGCGGTCCGCGCCCGGCAGCAGCGGCACCCGGATCACGCCGCCCGGCGCGCCCGCGGGGATCGTCAGCGTCCCCCGGACCGGCGCGTAGTGCACCCCGGCGACCGCCGTGCCGCCGAACACCTCGAAGTCGACCGTCACCGGCGCCTCGGGCGCGGCCGTGATGTCCACCGGGATGTCCACGGCCTCCGGCTCCCAGCAGATCTTGCCGCCGTCGAGCGACATCCCCATGGAGTCGTCGTCCAGCACGGTGCCGTAGGCGATCCCGGCCCCGGCGATGGCGACGCCCTGCGGGTCGTGCAGCTCGACCACGACCACCTCGTCGCCTTCCGCGTCCGGGTCGGACACCAGCGGCACCGCCACGGCGAGCGGCCCCTGCCCCACCTGGAGCACGCCTTGCACGGCCGTGTAGTCGCCCGGCGGAGCGGCCCAGCCCTTCCCCTCGGCGACGACCTTGGTCCGGTACGCCACCGTGCCCGGATCGCCGCACCCCGGCGCCACGTCCACGGTGAACACCAGCGCGTTGGCCGCGTTCAGGCTGCCCTCGTACTGCCCCGTGTCGTGGATGGCCACCTCCGGCGTGCACGCGGCCCGCGCGGTCGCGGTGGTCACCGCCACCGGCATCAGCGCCGTCGCGGCGGCGACCACCCCTGGTAGAACCCTGCGCATCTTCCCGTTCCCCCTCGTGCCGTCCTCCTGGGAACAGGGATACGCGAGCCCTGTTGCGGCACTGTTGTGGTCCGGCTGCGCGGGGTCACGCCGTGGGGCGGCCCATCCACCAGTTGCCCGGCGCGTCCGGGTCGGTGCTGGACCAGAACTCCACGCAGGCGTTGACGAACTCCTCGGGGGTGAGGTGGCCGTCGCCGTCCGTGTCCAGGTGCTCGAACGCCTCGGCGGCCTCCTCCTCGGTCAGGTCGGGGAAGTGGCCGCGCTGGAACGCCAGGAACTCGGCGGGGCTCACGCGGCCGTCCACGTCGGTGTCGGCGATGGCGAGGAACGCCTCGGCGAGCGCGCCGACGCTGTCGCGGGCGGCCTCGGGGTCGTCGGCGAGCGCGCCGGTGGAGGCCAGGAACTGCTCGCGCGAGATGGACGTGCCGCCGCCGGGGATGCGGGGCAGGTGCAGCTCGTGCCAGATCCGCAGGTAGGCGTCGCGGATGCGCCGCTCCTCGGGCGAGTCGGGCGCGTGCCCGAGCGCCTTGGCGGCCCGCGCGCCCATCAGCACGTGGTCCTGCTCGGTGAGCAGTCCGTCGCCGTCGACGTCCAGGTGGTCGAACCCGTGGTTGATCTTCGCCTTGAGCAGGTCGTTGGCCGGCACGAAACCTCCGCGCGTCGTCGGGTCAGCAGGTCGGGCAGCACACAGGATGGGGGCGTTCGGCGGAGCGGGACAACGCCCGAACAGGTGGGTGAACTGCTCGATCGGGTGGCATGTCACGGCTGCGGCGGCGTGACGGCGACCACGCCGCTCCACGACGCCGGAAAGCGCCTTCCACGTGCCGCCGCACCACGGGAGGAACCGCCACCCGGATCCCGCCACCGCCCCGATCCCGCCACCGCCCCCATTCCACCGCCCGCCCGAACTCCGCCGCCCGCCCGGACTCCGCCACGCGGCGCGTTCCCGCAGGTCGGTGTTCACAACACGTTGTTCAGCCCGCCCGGTCCGAACCTGAACACCCGCTGCGCCGCTTGACTCGCCACCGAACGACGAACCCGGGCCGCGTCCACCGCCGGCGGCCCGGGTTCTCCCCCACCACCAGGAGGTCCAGTGGCGCGAAGAGCAGTGGCGCTGGCGCTGACCGCCGTGCTGGCGACCGCGACGGCACCCGCCCACGCCGCACCGGGCGGAACACCAGACCCGACGACGACACCGGCCACGACGACACCGCGCACGACAGCAGCAGGCACGACAGCAGCAGGCACGACAGCAGC
Organism: Actinosynnema sp. NPDC004786; assembly: GCF_053601135.1. NCBI lineage: Bacteria > Bacillati > Actinomycetota > Actinomycetes > Pseudonocardiales > Pseudonocardiaceae > Actinosynnema > Actinosynnema sp. NPDC004786. The sequence continues at coordinate 67,018 of NZ_JBSGBG010000015.1, forward strand.
AGGCACGACAGCAGCAGGCACGACAGCAGCAGGCACGACAGCAGCAGGCACGACGACAACGCACGAGCGGAAAACCGTCACGCTCGTGACCGGGGACCGCGTCGTCCTCGACCGCGACCGCGTCGCCTCGATCACCCCGGGCCCGCACCGCGAGCACATCTCGTTCCAGGTCACCAGGCACGCCGGACGGGTCCGGGTCGTCCCCGCGGACGTGACCGCCGCGCTGGCCGAGGGCCGCGTGGACCGGCGGCTGTTCGACGTCACCGGGCTGGTCGAGGCCGGGTACGACGACGCGCGGCGCGACACCGTGCCGGTGATCGTCTCCGGACGCCGCCCGCCGTCGGGCGCGCGGGTGGCCGACGCGCTGCCCGCCGTGGACGCGGTGGCCGCCGAGGTGCCGAAGGCGACCGGGTGGCCGGACCTGCCCGGGGGCGACGGCAAGGTCTGGCTGGACGGGGTGGCGCGCCCGCTGCTGGACCGCAGCACGGCCCAGGTCGGCGCACCGACGGCGTGGGCGGCGGGGCTGACCGGCGCGGGCGTGACGGTCGCCGTGGTCGACACGGGCGTGGACGGCGACCACCCCGACCTGGCCGGGCGGGAGGTCGCGGGCCGCGACTTCACCCACGAGCAGGACGGGATCGACCACTACGGCCACGGCACGCACGTCGCCGCCACGATCGCGAGCCACCGCGCGCCCTACCGGGGAGTCGCGCCGGACGCCCGGCTGCTCGACGCGAAGGTGTGCGACAGCCTCGGCTCCTGCCCGGAATCCGCGATCATCGAGGGGATGCGCTGGGCCGCGGAGCAGGGCGCGAAGGTGGTGAACATCAGCCTCGGCCTCCCGGCCGGCGACGAGGTGGACCCGGTGGAGGCGGCCGTGGACGCGCTGTCCGCGAGCCACGGCACGCTGTTCGTCGTCTCCGCGGGCAACACCGGCGAAGAGCCGGCCGGCACCGTCCTCTCCCCCGGCACGGCCGACGCCGCGCTGACCGTCGGCGCGGTGGACCGCGACGACTCGCTCGCGGTGTTCTCCGCCCGCGGCCCGCGGGTCGCCGACGGCGCGATCAAGCCCGACCTCACCGCCCCGGGCGTGGACATCGTCGCGGCCAGGGCCGCCGGCGGCGCGCCCCTCGGCATGCCGGTCGGTGAGCAGCACATGGCGCTGTCCGGCACGTCGATGGCCTCGCCGCACGTCGCGGGCGCGGCGGCCCTGCTGGCGCAGCGGCACCCCGACTGGAGCGGCACGCGGCTCAAGGCGGCGCTGACCGCCTCGGCCCGGCCGAACCCGGCGCTGGGCGTCCACGAGCAGGGCTCGGGCCGCCTGGACATCGCCGCCGCGCTGTCCGCCACCCTCACCAGCGAGCCGACGTCCGTGGTCCTCGGCCGGCACGAGTGGCCGCACGACGACGACGTGCCCGCCACGAAACCCCTGCGCTACCGCAACGACGGCGCGGAGCCGGTCACGCTCGACGTGCGGGTCACGGGGCCGGTGTTCTCGGTCTCCCCGGCGAGGGTCACCGTCCCGGCGGGCGGCGTCGCCGAGGTCGCGGTCACCGGCGACCCCCGGCAGGCGACCGCGGACGGACCGCAGTCGGCCACCGTCGTGGCCACCGCGGCCGGCACGGAGGTGCTGCGGACGCCGGTCGGGCTGAACCGCGAGGTCGAGAGTCACCCGGTCACCCTCGACCACCCCGGCGCGAACGGGGACCGGCGGTTCACCACCCTGGTGAACCTGGCCACCGGCGCGCACACCTACGTGCGGGGCGGGTCCGTGCGGCTGCCCAAGGGCGACTACCTGGCGCAGGCCCTGCTGGGGCCGGAGGGCGGGCCGCACACCATCGTCACGCGGCCCGACCTGCGGGTCGAGGGCCCGACGCACGTCGTCTTCGACGCCCGCTCGGCCGGGCCGCTGGAGGTCGCCGCGCCCGACCCGGCGGCGGTGCCCGGCCCGCACCGGCTGGTGGTCGAGCGCCGGCTCGGCGACGACACCGTGAGCGTGGACGTGTACCACCCCGGGCGCTTCCCGGCGGGGACGCGGGTCGGCCACGCGGGACCGGCGCTGCCCGACGGGCTGGACGTGTTCGTGACCGCCGAGTACGCGAGCCCGTCCGGGCCCTACTGGCTCGGCTGGACCGAGCAGGGCCGGGTGCCCGACGGGTTCGTCCGGAAGCCGCGCCCGGCCGACCTCGCGGTGGTGCGGACCACGATCGGACCCGCGCTGAAGCAGCAGGGCGGACCCCGGTTGCTGTTCGGCGACGTCGTCGCGCCGTCGGGCGCGCTGAGCCCCGGGTTCCTGACCGAGGTCACCTCGTCGCCCACGACCAGGTTCACGACACCGGACACCACCTGGGAGACGGCCTACATCGACGACGGAGGTCTGATGAGCGGCAACGAGGAGCGGTACGGCGCGGGCCGGACCTACGACCGGTCCTTCGGCGCTCCCGTGATCGGCCCGGTCATGTACACCCGCGGCTACCCGAACCTGACCCGCGCCGGGAACGAGGTGGCGCTGTCGCTGTCGCTGTTCGGCGACCGGGAGGGCAACGAGGGGTACTCGCTGACCACGTCCGCGCGGACCGCGCTGTACCGCGACGGGCAGCTGGTGGGCGAGAACGACAACAACGGGCACGGGGTGTTCGCGGTGCCGCCGGGGCCGGGGGTGTTCCGGGTGCGCACCGAGGTGACGCGGGCCCCGGAGGTCTCGGACTTCAGCACGCGCATCGAGGTGGACTGGACGTTCCGCTCGACCACGACCACCCGGGAACGGCGGCTGCCGATGTCGGTCGTGCGGTTCACCCCGGAGCTGGACGCCACGGGCAGCGCGCCCGCGAACCGGCCCCTGCTCGTGCCGCTCGTGGTGGACCGGCAGCGCGGGGTGGACAACCCGCCGTTGCGCCACTTCCGGGTGGAGGTCTCCTACGACGACGGGGCGAGCTGGGCCGACCTCCCGGTGCTGGGTCGCACGGCGCTGGTGGGCAACCGGGCGTTGCCGGGCGCCTTCGCGTCGCTGCGCGTGCACGCCGGCGACGACCGGGGCGGCTCGCTGCGCCAGACCGTGATCCGGGCGTACCGGATCGGCTGACGGCCCGCGGACGGCGTCGGGCGTCCACCCCGCCCGACGCCGTCACGGGTTGAGCAGCCCGCGGAAGCCACGGGCACGGCGGACAGCCCGGAAACCGCAGGGTCACGGGCACAGCGGCTGTCGCGGCACGTCGGGGAAGTGCGCCGCCCAGTCGACGTCGGCCGGGTCGGCGCACACGTCGCCGATCACCCGGTCGACGTCCGGCGAGAGCCGCCACAAGGCGCCGTCGCGCGAGGTCAGCAGCAGCAGTTCGGCACTGGCCGGGTCGTAGCGCGTCCCGGAGAACTCCACCCCCGGCACGCGCAGCGACAACGGCTCGCGGCCGCCGGTCAGGTCCCACAGCCACAGCGCGTCGTCGTGCGCCGCGCTGACGGCCCGGCCGTCGCCGGAGAACTCCACCAGCGCGTCCCGCGACACGCCGTCCGCCTCCAGCAGCGCCCGGGACCCGTCCGCCACGTCGACCACCGTCAGGTGGTCCCGGTCGACGTCGGTGACGGCGAGCAGGCCGCCCGGCCCCGGCACGAGCAGCACCCGGCCGGGCCGGTCCAGGACCGGGGTGGTGCGCCCGTCCAACGACCGCACCTCCACCACGCGCCGGTCGCCGTCGCGGCGCGCCACCACCACGCCGGCGCCGTCCGCCAGCGGCACGGCCTCCTCGACGCCCTCGCCGGGCAGGCGGGTGCGGGTGGGGTCGCCGGGCCGCCAGTGGACCGCGACGCCGTCCTCCACCGCGGTGAGGAGGGTGCCCGCCGCGTCGATGCCGCGCGGGAACGGCCACTGCGCCATGCTCGCGGTCCGCCGCGGGGCGTGCACGTCGCCCAGGTCCCAGACCTCGAACGCGTCGCGGCCGACGACCGCGAGCGCGGTGCGCTCGTCCGCGCTGAACGCGGCGAGGAAGCCCTCGCGTCCCAGCCCGATCTGCGCCGCCGGCCGGCCGTCGTCCCAGAGGCGGTAGACCGTCTGCTCGGAATCGGCGTCGAACACCTGGGTCACGGTGCGGGCTCCGGGCACCTTCGCGTATCGCTCGCCCGGCGTGGTGGCGGTGCGCGCCGCACGGGCCAGCAGCAGCGCGTCACGTGCCTGGGCGGTCGGGGCGACGCGGTAGGCGGCCAACGCGAGCGCCGCCGCGTCACGCGGTCGGGCCAGCAGGTCCAGGGCGGCGTCGGCGGCCCGCAGCGACAGCGCCTGGTTGCGCTCGCGGGTGGCGGCGCGCTGGGCCGTGACCGCGTAGGCGGCGGTGGCGGCCAGCAGCACGGCGAGCGCGGCGAGGCAGGCGACGAGCCGCCGCAGCCGGCGCACGCCCCGTCTGCGCAACGCCTCGCGTTCGCGTTCGGCGGCCAGTCCCGCCTCGACGAACTCCCGTTCGGCCTCGTTGAGGCGCGGCGCCAGGCGGCGGGCCTGGTCGAGGTGGACGCCCCGCAGCAGGGCGTCGGGGTCGCGGTCGTGGGCGCGCCAGGCGTCGGCCGCCGGGGTGAGCCTGCGGTGGGCGCGCAGCGCGTCGCGGTCCTCGGCGAGCCAGTCCACCAGCCTCGGCCACGCGCGCAGCAGCGCCTCGTGGGTCAGCTCGACGGTGTCTCGGTCGACGGTGACCAGCCTGGCCGCGGCGAGCCGGTCGAGCAGCGCGTCGCCGGCGTCGAGTTCCGCGCGGGCGACGCGGCGGCGGGTGTCCTCGGTGCCGTCGCCGGGGGCGACCAGGCGCAGGAACACGTGCCGCGCCGCCGCCCGGTCCGGCTCGGCGAGCGCGTCGTAGACCTGTTCGGCGGTGCGGGCCAGGGCGTGCTCGACGCCGCCCGCGTCCTCGTACCCCGCCAGCGTGAGCACCGCGCCACGCCGTCGCCGCCACGTCTCGACCAGCACGTGCGACACCAGCGGCAACACGCCCGGCTGGGCGGCGACGTCCGCGATCAGCCGCGCGACCAGGGCGTGCTCCAGCGAGGCCCCGCGCCGGGACGCGGGTTCGACGACCGCGCGGCGGAGCTGTTCGGCGCTCATCGGCCCGACGAGCGCCTGCGAGCGGTGCAGCGCGTCCAGCAGCTCGGGGTGGCGGGCGCAGTGCCCGTAGAAGTCGGCCCGCACGCCGATGACGACGCGGGCCGCGCCGGCGGCGCGGGTGAGCGCGCGGACGAGCCACCGGCGGTCGGTCTCCTCGCAGAGCGTGAAGACCTCCTCGAACTGGTCGACCACGAGCAGCAGGTCGTCGCCCGCCTGGCGCAGCAGCACCCGCAGGTGCTCGGGGTCGGCGGCCAGCTCGGCCCGCACGTCGACCGCGGACCGCCCGCCGGCCAGCGCCGCGGCCAGCTCGGTGATCGGGTCCGGGCCGGGCGTGACGACGATGTGCTCACCCCACCGGGCGGCCAACCCCGCCCGCAGCAACGACGACTTGCCCGCGCCGGACGGGCCGAACACCCCGACGAACGGCCGTTCCCGCACCAGCGCCAGCAGCCGGCCCACCTCGGCCTCGCGGCCGAAGAACCGGTCGGCGTCGGCCACCTGGTACGCGGCCAGCCCGACGTAGGGCGCGTCGCCGGCGTGCGGCTCCTCGGCCGACAGCTCGCGCCAGCGGGCGGTCCACTCCTCCACGTCCCCGCCGCACGCGCGGACGAACGCCCTGGTCACGGCCAGGCTCGGCAGCCTGCGCCCGGCCGCCGCCTCGGACAGCGCGGCGGGCGAGTAGTTCGCCAGGCGGCCCAGCTCCCGGTAGGACGGCGACCCGGCCTCGCGCCGCAGCCGCCGCAGGTCGCCGGCGAACCTCAGCACCGGCGTGTCCTCCACGACCAGCGGCCGTTCCGTGCGCGGCACCCCGTCCCCCTTCCCACACCCCGATTCTCCCGGTGGCGATCACCGGCCGACGGCCGCCGTCCGGACCAGGCCGATGCGGCACGTGGCCGCCACCCGCCGGACGCCGGCGTCGTCATGTCGGTCCCCGAGCCTTTTTCCGTGAATTGAGTCGGTCTCCGACAGAAATTGTTCGGTCCGCAAACGACATGTCGCCTCGAACGGCGCATTCGACGTGGCCGCGGGACCGCAGGAGGTGTTCAAGAGTCCGGTCGGTTCCGCGGATTCCTTTCCTTCGTCCCGATATTTGGACGCTGTTGGAGAAGACGTGTCCGACCCGGATGATTCGGGAATCCCCCACCCCGGAGATCGGACAGCGAGATGCGACAACTGGTGTTGCTTGCCCTTGTGGGCCTGGGCGCCCAACTGGTGGATGGCAGCCTGGGCATGGCCTACGGCGTCACCTCGACGACACTCCTGCTGGCGATCGGCACCAGCCCGGCTGCCGCGTCCGCGACCGTGCACCTCGCCGAGATCGGCACCACCCTGGTCTCCGGCCTGGCCCACTGGCGCTTCGGCAACGTCGACTGGAAGGTCGTCGCCAAGATCGGCGTGCCGGGCGCGGTCGGCGCCTTCGCGGGCGCCACGTTCCTGTCGAGCCTGTCGACCGAGGTCGCCGCGCCGATCATGTCGCTGGTCCTGCTGGCGCTCGGCGTCTACATCCTGGTCCGCTTCACCACGTTCGGCCTGCCCAAGCAGAACCTCGGCAAGCCGCTGCGCAAGCGGTTCCTCGGCCCGCTCGGCCTGGTCGCGGGCTTCGTGGACTCGACCGGCGGCGGTGGCTGGGGTCCGGTCGGCACCCCGGCGATCCTCGCCAGCGGCCGCCTGGAGCCCCGCAAGACCATCGGCTCGATCGACACCAGCGAGTTCCTGGTCGCCGTCGCCGCGAGCCTCGGCTTCCTGTTCGGCCTCGGTTCCCAGGGCGTGGACTTCGCCTGGGTGCTCGCCCTGCTGCTGGGCGGCGTGATCGCCGCGCCGATCGCCGCCTGGCTCGTCCGCCACATCCCGCCGCGCGTCCTCGGCTCGGCCGTGGGTGGTCTGATCATCCTCACCAACACCCGGACCCTGCTCAAGAGCGACTGGATCGACGCCCCCGACAGCGTCCGCACGCCGATCTACATCGCCATCTACGCCCTGTGGGCGGCGGCGCTCGCCTACTCCATCCGCCAGTACCTCGCCAACCGCGAAGCGGAACGCGAACTGGCCGCGGCCGCCGACAAGAAGCAGGACGAGAGCGAACCCGCCGGCACGTGACGGGACGGCCCGCCGCCCATTCGCGGAAATGTCCGGACAAAAGGTCCGGACATTCCGCCCACGAAATGCCGGAACCGCCGCGACCCCGGAAGGGGCGTTCCCCGGGAACGCCCCGCCGAGTCGTCCCGGCCCCTATCGCGCGCCACACCCGCCCGACTCCCCCGCTGCGGCTCCGATCGCGCGACACCCACCCGGTCCGAGCCGCCGCACCCCGGCACGAACCACGCCACGCCGCCACGATCCGGCACGAGCCACCGGGTCACCTCGAATCCCGGCACGCGTCGCGGTGGTGGTTCCCGCCGCGGCCCCGATCGCGCTCCACGCCCCGGCCCCTGCCACGCCGGCCGCACCCCCGAGTCGTCCTCACCCCCGGCCCCGGTCGGGAGCGGCGGCGCGGTGGCGGTGGGTCCGGGCCGTGTCGGCCCCGTGGGAGAAGGACGCCGACTCCTCGCCGCGCTGCGGCCCGTCCTGGCGGCGCAGCCGCGGCAGCGCCCGGCCCAGGGCGTCCACCAGGAGGTCGGCGAGGTCGTGGCTGAAGCCGTTGCGCACGACCACCCGGAGCACCGCCAGGTCCTCCCGGTCGGCGGGGAAGGTGTAGGCGGGCACGAGCCAGCCCTGTTCGCGCAGGGCGGCGGAGACGTCGAACACCGAGTAGCCGCGTTCACCCGCGGCGAGGGTGAACGCGAACACCGGCAACTGCCTGCCGTCCGTGACCAGCCGGAACGGCCCCAGCGCGGCGACGCGGTCGGCGAGGCCGGACGCGACGTCGCGGCAGTAGAGCTGGATGCGGCGGTACCCCTCCCGGCCGAGCCGCAGGAAGTTGTAGTACTGGGCCACGACCTGCGCCCCGGGCCGGGAGAAGTTCAGCGCGAACGTCGGCATCTCGCCGCCCAGGTAGTTGACCTTGAACACCAGGTCCTCGGGCAGGGCCTCGACGTCGCGCCACACCACCCAGCCCACACCGGGGTAGACCAGGCCGTACTTGTGCCCGGAGGTGTTGATCGAGGCCACCCGCGGCAGCCGGAAGTCCCACTCCAGGTCCGGGTCGCAGAACGGGGCGACCATCGCGCCGGAGGCGCCGTCGACGTGCACGGGGACGTCCCACCCGCGTTCCTCCAGCAGCCGGTCGAGCGCGGCGCAGATGTCGGCGACGGGTTCGTAGCTGCCGTCGAACGTGGACCCGAGCACGGCCACGACCCCGATCGTGTTCTCGTCGCAGTGCTCGACGGCCCGCTCGGCGGTCAGGTGGAACCGGTCGCCCTCCATCGGCACGAGCCGGGCCTCGACGTCCCAGTAGTTGGCGAACTTCTCCCAGCAGACCTGCACGTTGACGCCCATCACGAGGTTGGGCCGGTCCGCCGGCAGGCCCGCGGCGCGGCGGCGGTGCTGCCAGCGCCGCTTGAGGGCCAGCCCGGCGAGCATGCACGCCTCGCTGGAGCCGGTGGTGGAGCACCCGGTGGCCCGGTCGGGGTCGGCGGCGTGCCACAGGTCGGCCAGCATCCGCACGCACCGCTGCTCCAGCTCGGCGGTGCGCGGGTACTCGTCCTTGTCGATCATGTTCTTGTCGGCGCACTCCGCCATCAGGTCCCGGGCCTTCGGCTCTATCCACGTGGTGACGAAGGTGGCCAGGTTGAGCCGGGCGTTGCCGTCGAGCATCAGCTCGTCGTGCACGACCTGGTAGGCGGTCTCGGCGTCCAACTGCCCGTCGGGCATCCGGTCGCGCGGTATCGACACCGGTTCGCGGGTGAACACAGGGTTGACGGCGACGTCGCGCCGCGGCCGGTCCGCCGGGTTCGCCAGGGACATGGCGGGGCCTTTCGGTAGCGGTTCAGCCGCCGGACTGCGAGGCGGCGGCGTGCGCGCCGAGGTCGTCCAGGGTGAGCCGGTGGCGGGGCGGGTGGTCGAGCACGACGCGCCGGGTGGACCGCTGCCGCGCGTCCACGTGCAGCAGCTCGCCGGGGCGCAGCTCGTGCCAGCCGGGGTCCTCGTCCATGCGCTCGCTGGCCACGACCACCGCCGGGTGCTCGGCCAGCGCACCGGACCGGGCCCGGATGCGGCCGGCGGTGCTCGCGTGCTCCAGGTGCCTGCCGCCGTGCGGGCCGCCCGCGCCGCGGCGCAGCACGAACAGGTCGTGCGTGTCCGGGTAGCGCAGCGCGTACAGCTCGGACGGCGTGGTGAGCACGAGGTTGATCGCGTAGACCGGCAGGTGCTCGGCGGCCCACCGGACGGCGGTCGTGATCGCGCCGGCGAGGTCGCCGCCGTTGGCGTCGGCGTGCTTGGTGATCAGCGCGAACAGCCGCTCCGAGTCGGTGTCCCCCGCCACCAGGTCGCGGTGCTCGCCCAGCTCGGCCTCCAGTGCCGGGAGGTCGCCGAGGATGCCGTTGTGGGCGAACAGCCGGCCGCGCTGCTCGAACGGGTGCGTGTTGCGCGGGTCGAGGCCGCCGGTGGAGGCGTAGCGGATGTGCGCGAGGAACGTGGTCGACTCGCGCTCCTTGGCCTCCCGGGCGAACTCGCCGTCCCGGTAGGCCGCCAGCGGCCGCTTGTCCACCCTCGGCGCGCCGTCGGCGTCGAACACGCCCAGGCCCGTGCCGTCCGGCTCGCGCCTGCTCTGCGCCGCCAGGCTGTCCGGGGCCTCCAGCAGCCAGAACGTCGCCCGCACCCGCCGGGGTGCGGCGGAAAGCCCGAACAACCGGCACACCGTGCGCTCCCTCGGCCACGTCCACGTCCCGCCGATCCTCCCCCCGTCGCCCCGCGCCCGCAGGGCCGCCACGCGATCCGGTGACGCGGCCGCCGGGGACCCTCGGGGTGGCCGAACACACACTCACCCTTCCGGGTGGCGGCCCGTCGCCCCCTGATTCCCGTGGAGAACCCCTGGAAGACGAGCGGTGACCACGCAGTGACACGGATCGATGCGCCCCCCAAGGGAAACCCACGCGTTTCGGTGAAAGCGGGTCGGGCACTCGCGTGGGGTTGTTGTGGTTCCCCGCTCGACGCCGTACCGTCGGTGTGGTCTGCCCGCCACATACGCAGTGCGGATCGACGAATCGGGTTGAGCAGAAGCTCGGTTGTTGGTTTCGTGCCAGACCGAGGAGTGTGCCCCATGGGCGACACCTGCACCGAAAGCACGACACTGACCGTCACGACCACCTCCGACCACGACGGCACGGCCGTGGTCCGGGTGACCGGCGAGATCGACCTGGCCTGCGAGGAGTCGGTGCGCGCGGCCATCGTCGCGCAGCTCGGCCGGCGGCCGGCCGCGCTCGTGCTCGATTTCACCGAAGTCGAGTTCTTCGGCTCCACCGGCCTCCAACTCGTGGTCGACGCGTACGGGAGCGCGACGCGACTCGGCCTCGGGTTCGCCGTGGCGACCGACCGCCGCGCCGTCCTGCGCCCCCTGGAGATCACGCTCGTGCGCGAGACCGTGGACGTCCACCCGACCGTGCGGGACGCGCTCAGCGCGGTGCGAACGGCCGGCGGCATGTCCGCCGCGCACCGGTGACCGCACCCAAAACACCGATATCCGACGCTCCGGACCGCCTCGCCGAAATGCGAACCGCGCTGATTCCCGGTTAGCTACGTGACGGGGCAGTACCCGTGACCGGTTCGAGCGGATTCGCGGGCGGTCGAGCGCTGCCCGCGGTGCGTTCACGGTGACGACGGGGACGGTGTTGGACGGGCGGCGTCGAGAATCGCTGGCGCGGATGATCGCGGAGTGCGCGGTGGAACCGGCACGCGCGGACTGGGCGCGTGCCGTGTGCGGGGTGTGCGTCGACGCCGTGACCGGCGTGGACGGCGCGGCGTTGACGTTGCGCAGCGGCGCGCGCACCCAGGAGGTGCTCGGCGCGAGCGGGCCGTGGGCGGCCGTGTTGGAGGAGCTCCAGTACACGCTCGGCGAAGGACCGGGGGTCGAGGCGTTCGCCACCGGCGACCCGGTGCTCGTCGCGGACGTGCGGACGAGCCAGGCGCGGTGGCCGGGGTTCGCGGGGTCGGGGACGACGGCGGGCGTGGGCGCGGTGTTCGCGTTCCCGCTGCGGGCCGGCGGCATCGGGGTGGGCACCCTGGACCTCTACCGGCGGCGGCCGGGCGGCCTGTCCGCCGACGCGCTCGCCGACGCCGCGGTGCTGGCGGACCTGACCACGATCGCCCTGCTCCAGCACACCGAGCGCTCGGGCGAGGACGGCCTGCGCGGCGTCATCTCGTACGAGGACGTCAACATGGCGACCGGGATGCTGGCGGCGCAGCTGCGGATCGACCTGGAGGACGCGTCCGCGAGGCTGCGGGCGCACGCGTTCGCCACCGACCGCTCCGTGCTCGACGTCGCCGGTGACGTGCTGGCGCGCCGCATCCCGCTGGACCGGCTCACGGGGTGACCGCGACGCCCGTCACGCCCCGCCGCCCAGGACCTCCTCGATGAAGCGCTCGGCGTAGTCGCGGAGCTTGACGTTCTCCCGCTGCGACCGGTCGACCAGCATCGAGAACGCCTCGTCGGCCGACACCCGGTGCACGGCCATGACGATGCCCTTGGCCTGGTCGATCACCGCCCGCGAGGTCAGCGCCAGCCCGAGCTGCGCCGCCTGGTCGCGGGCGTGCAGGTGGCGGCGGGCGTTGCGCATCGCCGCGCCCGCCGCGGTGCTGAACAGCTCGACCAGGGCCGCGTCCAGCGGGCGGAAGTCACCCGGTCCGGCGCGGTAGAGGTTGAGCGAGCCCGGTTGCTCGTCGTCCACGTGCAGCGGGGCCGACAGGTACGACGTCACGCCGCGGTGTGCGACCGCCGCGCCGAAGGCCGGCCACCGGTCCGGCACCTCGGCGGCCGCCGCGCGCACGAGCCGCCGCGTCCGGGCGGCCTGGAGGCACGGCCCCTCGCCGGTGCGGTACTGGGCGAGGTCCATCTCCACCGCGTCCCGACCGGACGCCGCGCCGGTCGTCGGACCCTCCTCCGACAGCAGCGTCACGCTCACCGAGCCCACGTCCGGGATCGCGCGGACCACCTGCTCGCACACCCGGTCGAGCACGACCGCCAGGTCCTCTTCCCGGTCCAGGTCCTCGCACAGTTCCGACAACGCGCCCGTCACGCCACCCAGCCGACGAACCAGCACCTCGGTGACGTGATCTTCCACCGGACCGCGCCGCCCGCCCATCGCCACCCTCCTCCTCGGTCGGTACCGCCGCGCCGCCGCACGCGACCCCAGTACCGTGCCCATTTCGCCACGCCGTCACACTTCCGCGGCCCGATCGGAGCGGTCCCGGCGTGTCGTGGGTGCTCGTGACGGGTTCGCCCGCCGGAACCGTCCAGGCCGCCATGGCGCCGCGCCGACCTGCGGTTCACCGGCGTCGGGCGCGCAGCACGCCGGTCGCCATCGGGAGGGTGAACCCACCCGACGCGGTCTCCGGGCGGTGTGCCAGGTACGCCCGGATGCGGTCGAGCACCGCCTCCCGTTCCGGTTCCGGCAGGACCAGCACCCCCGCGCGCGTCGCCAGGGTGGCGACGAGGGACTCGGCGGTGCGGCGCTGCCCGTGCGGGAACTCCGCCCGTTCCGGCTCGCCGAACGGGGAGCCCGGACCGGTCGGGAACAGGCCCGCCGTCGCGGCGCGCCACTCGCCGACGGTGTCACGTGGACCGATGGCGGCGCTCCCGGCGACGCGTGCGAGCCCGGCGACCCAGTCCACCCGGTCGTCCACGACGTTCCACAGGCCGCTCAGCACACCTCCGGGCACGAGCACCCGGGCTATCTCGGGGCCCGCGAGCGCCATGTCGAACCAGTGCAGGGCGTTCCCCGCCGGCACGGCGTCGACGGACGCGTCGGGCAGGGGGATCGCCTCGGCGCCGCCGGACAGGGCGCGGGCGGTCGGCAGGGCACGGCGCAGTTCCGCCAACATCGCCGGGTCGGGCTCGACCGCGACGACGTCGACGCCCAGCGCGACCAGCGTGCCGGTGAGCTTGCCGGTGCCGGCCCCCAGGTCGAGCACGCGTGCGCCGGGAGCGCGCTCCAACGCCCAACGCACCGCGGCCTCGGCGTAGTCCGGGCGGTGCTCGGCATAGGCCGCCGCCGCCGTGCCGAACGACGAAGCAAGACCCGGCCGTTCCACGTCGCAGTCCTCCGGGAGGCGTCCGGCCGCGCCGTCCTCATCGGACCGGGGAGCCGGGTTGGACGGTGAATCCCCGTGGCTATGCTACCGCGATGATCACGGGGGGCCGATGACTTCCGCGTTACCCGGGGGTCGGGCGGCGCGGGCGGTCGCGGCGGTGGCCCGGGTGTGCGTCCGCCACCGGTTCACCGTCATCGGGGCGTGGGTGGTGCTGGCGCTGGCCCTCGTGGCCGCCGCACGGGTGTTCGGCACGCCGACCGACAACGACGTGAGCCTGCCGGGCACCGACGCGCAGCTCGTGCGGGACCTGACCGCGTCGCCGGAGGCCCCGCCCACCTCGGGGACCGTGATCCTGGTGGCCCCGGACGGGCGGCTGGACGACCAGGCCCGCGCCGGCGTGCTGGCGGCGACGGCGGAGTCCCTGCGCCGGGCCGGGCACGTGACGACGGTGGACCCGCCCTCGACGCGGGACGGGTCGCTGTCCGCGGACGGGCGCACCGGCTGGTTCGCGGTGGGGCTCGACGTGCGCCGGGCCGAGCTGACCGAGCCCGTGGCGCGGGCCGTCGTCGAGGCCGCCCGGCCCGCCGCCGACGCCGGGCTGCGGGTGCTGCCCGGTGGCGCGTTCGCCCAGGTGGTCGACGGGGCGGGCAGTACCGGCGACGAGTCGTTCGGCCTGGTCCTGGCCGCACTCGTGCTCTTCCTCGCCCTCGGGGGCCTGGTCGGCGCGGTGCTGCCGCTGCTGGCGTCCGGCCTGGCGGTGCTCGCGACGCTGGAGACCGTGGGCCTCGCCGGGAACCTGACCCCGATGCCGGCGCAGGCGGCCACCCTGGCGCTCATGGTCGGGCTCGGCGTCGGCATCGACTACTCGCTGTTCCTGCTGAGCCGGTTCCGCACGCTGGCGCGGTCCGGGCTGGGGGTGCCGGACGCGGTCGAACGCGCGGCCGCCGACTCCGGCACGGCGGTGGTCTTCGCGGGTGTGACGGTCGCGGTCTCCCTCGCGGGGCTGGGGCTGACCGGGGTGCCGCTGCTGCGGACGCTCGCCTGGACGTGCGGGGTCGCGGTGCTGTTCGCCGTGCTCGCGGCGCTCACCCTGCTGCCCGCGCTGACCTCCCTGGCCGGGCGGCGACTCGCCCGCGGCGGCGCGCTGCACGCCCGACTGACCCGCCGCGCCCGTTCCGCCGGCCGCCCGGCCGTCCACCACTCCGCCGATCCCAGCCGCCACCCCGCCGACCGCTCGGCCGGCCGCCACCCCGCCGGTCACCCGGCCGATCCCGTCGGCCGGCCCGCCGGCCACCCGGCCATCGACCGCCCCACCGATCAGCCGGCAGACCTCCTCGACCGCCCTGCCGAGGACCGGCGGGCGCGCACCGCCGAGCACGCCGATCGCTCGGCCCATCCCGTCAGCCCCGGTCGGTGGGCGCGCTTCGCCGATCGGGTGACCGGCCGACCCGGACCGGCGGGCGCGGTCGCGGTCGCGGTGCTGGCCCTGCTCGCGGCCCCGGCGGTGGACCTGAGCCTCGGCCAGTTGGACGCCGGGTCCTCGCCGCCGGCCACCGCGGTCCGCCGGGCGGACGACGCCATCGCCGCGGCGTTCGGGCCGGGCGCGGGCACGCCGCTCGTCGTGCTCGGCCGGCCTGCCACACCGGTCACCGATCCGCGGGACCCCCGCCTGCCCGCGCTCGTGGCGGCGGTCCGGGCCCAGCCGGGGGTGGCCGTCGCCGGGCCGCCCACGCCGTCCCCGGACGGGCGCTTCGTCACGGTCCGGGTGATCCCCTCGACGTCGGGCGGCGACCCGGCGACGGCGGACCTCGTCCACCGCCTGCGCGACCGGTCCGTGCCCGGCATGACCGTGCACGTCGGTGGCTCCGCCGCCGCCCGGGTGGACCTCGCCGACCGCGTCACCGACAAGCTCCCCCTCGTCATCGGGGCCGTGCTGCTGCTGTCGGTCGCGGTCCTGCTGGTGGCCTTCCGCGCGCCGCTGCTCGCCATCAAGGCGGCCGTCATGGACCTGATCTCCATCGGCGCGGCCTACGGCGTCCTGACGGCGGTGTTCACGTGGGGCTGGGGCGTGACGTGGATCGGGCTGTCCGGTCCGGTGCCGATCCCCAGCTTCGTGCCGCTCATGCTGTTCGCCCTGCTGTTCGGCCTGTCGATGGACTACGAGGTGTTCCTGCTCGGCGACGTCCGCCGGCGTCGGCACGAGACGGGTGACAACCTGCGCGCGGTCCGGGACGGCCTGGTCGGCACCGGCGGCGTGATCACCGCGGCGGCGGCGATCATGGTCGGGGTCTTCCTCGCGTTCGTGCCCCACCACGACCCGACGATCAAGATGTTCGGCGTCGGCATGGCGGTCGCGATCGCCGTGGACGCGACCGTCGTCCGCTGCCTGCTCGTCCCGGCCACGATGGCGCTGCTCGGCGAGCTGACGTGGTGGGCACCGCGCCGTCGCCGGACCGGGTCGGCGCACCCGGGTTCCGGTACCGCTCCCAGGCGCTGAGCACGCCGCGGTCGACCCGTTCGGGCGTCAACCCGCCGACCCCGGGGCTCGATGCCCGCCGACCCTTCGCGCCGGCGAAACTTTTTCGATCCGGCTTGTTGACACCGGGACACGGGCGTTCGTACGGTCTACTCCACTGCCGTTGGCCCCGGAAGAGCCGTGGGTGCCAACAACATCGGCAGTGGCACGAACACGCGATCAACCTCTGTCCACGACGTGGCCCACAACCTGGATAGCGCTTTCCATGGTGGCGAGCGACCAGCTTGAATCGTTTCACCGATGACAGCGACGTCATCATCCGCCACCATGACCGGATCGGACACGTCAGGCCGTTTCTGGGAGCGCTCCCAGAGGTGCCAGAGCGAATGGAGCAACGGTGCTCAGGAACTCGCGGGTGCGAGTGGTCGTCGCCGGCGCGGCGATCAGCGCGCTGACCGCCGGCCTCGCGGTGGCGGGAGTGGCCTCGGCCGCCCCCGGCTGCGAGGTCGACTTCACGGTGCAGAACAAGTGGCAGGGCGGGTTCTCCGCCAACGTGACGATCACCAACCTCGGTGATCCGGTGGACGGGTGGCGGTTGGCCTGGTCGTTCCCCGGTTCGGAGCGGTTCGACCAGGGGTGGAACGCGGTGTTCGCCGCGTCGGGGGCGTCCGTGACGGCGTCCAATGTGGACTGGAACCGGTCCATCCCGACGGGCGGCACGGCGTCGTTCGGGTTCAACGGGACGATGAGCGGCAGCGAGGTGGGCACGCCGTCGTCGTTCGCGCTGAACGGCACGATCTGCACGGGCGATGTCGGCCCGACCTCCACCTCGACCAGCACGACCACCACCACGACAACGACGACCACGACCACGACCACGACCACGGTTCCCGGTTCGGGTGATCCGACGGGTCGTCGGCAGGTGGAGCGCTTGGACCGCGGTGTGGTGAGCGTGCGGTCCGGGAGCGGGAACCTGGTGAGTTGGCGGTTGTTGGCGGGTGATCCGCGCTCCGTGGGGTTCAACGTGTACCGGGGTGGGACGAAGGTGAACTCGTCGCCGGTGACGTCGTCGACCAACTTCCTGGACGCCGGCGGGGCGGCGGACGCGTCGTACACGGTGCGGGCGGTGGTGGACGGGGTGGAGCAGCCGGCCTCGCCGGCCTCGCTGTCGTTCGCCTCCGGGTACCGGGACGTGCCAATCCAGTCGCCGGGCAGCGGCTATGTCGCCAACGACGCGAGCGTCGGCGACCTGGACGGCGACGGTGACTACGAGTTCGTGCTCAAGTGGGACCCGGACAACGCCAAGGACAACTCGCAGTCGGGCGTGACCGGCAACGTGTTCATCGACGCCTACCGGTTGGACGGGACCCGGTTGTGGCGGATCGACCTGGGCCGCAACATCCGGGCGGGCGCGCACTACACGCAGTTCCAGGTGTACGACTTCGACGGCGACGGTCGGGCCGAGGTGGCGATGAAGACCGCGGACGGGACGCGGGACGGTCGCGGCACGGTGATCGGCAACGCCTCCGCGGACTACCGCAACTCCTCGGGGTACGTCCTGTCCGGACCGGAGTTCCTGACGATGTTCGACGGCCTGACCGGCGCGGCGGTGTCCACCGTCGACTACGACCCGCCGCGCGGGAACGTGGGCTCGTGGGGTGACACCTACGGCAACCGGGTGGACCGGTTCCTGGCCGGCACGGCGTACCTGGACGGGGCCCGTCCGTCGTTGATCATGGCGCGGGGGTACTACACGCGTGCGGTGATCGCGGCGTGGGACTTCCGCGATCGCCGGTTGGTGAAGCGGTGGACGTTCGACTCCAACGCCTCGGGCAACTCGGGGTACGCGGGTCAGGGCAACCACTCGTTGAGCATCGCGGACGTGGACCAGGACGGTCGGGACGAGATCGTGTACGGCGCGGCCACCATCGACGACAACGGCCGCGGCCTGTGGACCACGGGGCTGGGCCACGGCGACGCCGGGCACGTGGGCGACCTGGACCCGTCACGTCCGGGCCTGGAGTACTTCAAGGTGTCGGAGGACTCCTCGAAGCCGGGTTCGTGGTTCGCCGACGCCCGCACCGGTCAGCGGTTGTGGACCACGGCGTCGGGCAGCGACAACGGTCGCGGCGTGTCCGACGACATCTACGCGGGCAGCCCCGGCGCGGAGTCGTGGTCCAACGCCGACAGCCAGCTGCGCGACACCCGCGGCACCGCCATCGGGCGCAAGCCGTCCTCGGCGAACTTCGTGATCTGGTGGGACGGCGACCCGACCCGCGAACTGCTGGACCAGACCCGCATCGACAAGTACGGCACCGGCGGCGACACCCGCCTGCTCACCGGTTCCGGCGTCGCCTCCAACAACGGCACCAAGGCCACCCCCGCCCTCAGCGCCGACCTCTTCGGCGACTGGCGCGAGGAAGTCGTCTGGCGCACCACCGACAACCGCGCGCTCCGCATCTACACCACCCCGCACCAGACCGACCGGCGCATCCCCACCCTCATGCACGACACCATGTACCGCGTCGCCGTCGCCTGGCAGAACACCGCCTACAACCAACCACCACACCCGAGCTTCCACATCGGCAACGGCATGACCACCCCGCCCTGGCCCGACGTCCACTACGCCGACTGACCGCACCACCCGCGTGCGCCCGACCGACTCGGGCGCACGCGGGTGCGTGGCGGGGTGCCGCTCAGGCGTCGCCGCGCAACGAGCGGCGGATCTCCTCCAACCTGTCGAGGCCGGCCTGCCGCCGCGCCTCGAACCGGTCCTCGACCGCCTTGGCCTCCGGGGTGGCGGTGGCGAGTTCCTCCGCGCCGGCGCTCGTGCCGATGCGGCTCTCGATGCGGTCGCGCACGTGCTCGAAGGTCGGCACGCCGTCCTCGGTGTAGTCACCGGGCGGTACGACCGGCGCGGCCGACTCGACCTCGACGATCTCGGCGTCGAGCACAGGTTCCTGGTCCGGGTTCATCGCCCTGCTCCGTTCGTGGTGCCGACCACGAGCCTACCTCCGCCGCGGCGCGCGGTGGGCCGCCGCCGACCGGGTCAGCCCGCGCGGACGACGGAGTAACCGACCCCTTCGACCGCCGCCGTGATCGCCGCTTCGTCGGCGTCGCCGGTGACGCTCAACCGGCCGCCGTCGAGGTCCACCGCGACGTCGGCCACCCCCGACACCCCCCGGACGGCGCTGGTGACCTTGGACGCGCAGCCACCGCACGTCATGCCCTGGACGACGAAGTCCAGCCCTCCGGCCGGTGCGGCTCCCACGGGCGTCTCACAGCTGTTGCACATTCGCGCACATCCTCTCGGTGAATACCCTGAGGGGGTATGCGACGGACGTTAGCACACGTGCGGTGGAGGGGTGTGCCGGTGGCCGGGGCCGCCCGTGTGGCGGCCCCGGCGGACGGCGCGTTCGCCGAGGTGGCCGAGGTCAGGACACCTTCGGGTGAATCTGGGTCTCCCGACCCGTGACGGCGTCGATCGCGAACACCCGCTCGACCCTCGGGTTGGCCTGGAGCGTCGGGAAGTCCGCCAGCTCGACGGGGTCGCCCTCGGCGTGGTTGGGCCCGACGAGGACGTACACGTCGCCACTCGCGCTGCGCGCCGGACTGGCCGTGACGGTGTCCGAGACCTCGGGGGTGGGCCGGTCGGCTTCGGTGCCGGTGCCGGTGGTCGTGTCGGTGCCGGCAATTGTGTCGGCTCGGTCGCGGCCGTCCAGGTTGGTCATGAACTCGGCGAGGTCCATGAGGGAGTGCCGTTGGCCGTCGACGTCGATGGTGTCGCCGGCCCAGAAGAACGACCCTTCGCCCTTGGTGGCGAGGATGTCCCGGATGTTCTCCAACCAGCGCTCCCCCTCCTCCGCGGGGAGGTCGCGCAGGTCGAGGTGGGGCCGGTCGTCCACCGTCGTGACCGGGAACCCGTGCCGCTCGCGCCCGGCCTCCCCGGCCTCCCCGGTCTCGCCGTTCCCACCACCGCCCGCGCCGCCTTCGTGCTCGCGGCCTTCGTGCTCAAGGTCCCGGTGGTGCTCACGGCCTTCGTGCTCACGGCCTTCGTGCTCACGGTCGCCCCGGCCGCCCTTGTCGCCGTCCGACCGGTCGCCGGGGAGCACCGTCTCCGGCGTCAGCCCACCGGCGGGCGTCGTCGAACCACCGCCCGCGGAACCGCTCGGCACCGGCGGCGGGTCCGGGATCTCCGGGAACTCCGGCACCGGCGCGGGAGACGGCGTCGAACCACCGGCACCGCCACTCGAACCGCCGCCCGAACCGGCACCGGCACTGGCACCGAGGTCCGGCACCGGCGGCTGCTTGAAGAGGTCCTTCGGCACCTCCGGGATCGGCGGCGTCGCCGGCGGCGTCACCGCACCGCCCGCGGAACCGCTCGGCACCGGCGGCGGGTCCGGGATCTCGGGGAAGTCGGGGATCGGCGCGGGAGACGGAGCCGACGCGCCGCCCGCCGAACCACCCGCCGAACCGCCACCCGTCGAACCGCCCGCCGAGCCGCTGCCCGCCGAACTGCCGCCCGTCGAACCGCCCGCCGAGCCGCTGCCCGCCGAACTGCCGCCCGTCGAACCGCTCTGCGTGAGGGTCGGGTCGAGGGTCCCGAGGGACGTCCCGGCCGAGCCTGCGGAACCGCTCGGGACCGGCGGCGGGTCGGGGATCTCCGGGAACTCCGGGACCGGCGCTGGTGTGGGTGGCGGCGTGGCGGTCTGGGCGGCGACGGTCTGGTCCGCGGTTGGGGTGGCTGCGGTGTGGGCGGCGGCGGTCCGGTCGGCCGTGGTGTGGGCGGCCGAGGTTTCGGCGGCTCCGGTTTCGGGGGCACCGGTTTCGGGGGCACCGTCGGAGGAGGTGGGTCCTGCCGAAGGGCCGGAGGTCGGGGGTGTCTGGCCCGAGGGCCCGCCGGCCTGGTTGACCGAGGTGTCCGGGGTGGGCACGTCGGTCGTCGGCGCTCCCCCGGTCTGACCGGTGGCACCGGGGTTCGGGGTCGGCTGCGGGCCGCTCTGGGACGTCGGTGCGCCAACGCCGCCACCACCACCGCCGCCGCTACTGCCGTCACCGCTGCCGCCGTCGCCGCCGGACGCGCCCGGCAGGGTGCCGGAGGTCTCGGTCGGGTTGAGGCCGGTGAACTGCTCGCCGTTCGCCCGGTCGGCCTCCAGGTGGGTCTGCGCGGTCGCCTTCACGCCCTCGCCGACGAGCCCCAGCGTGGAGGCGGCCTTGGTGACGACCTCGACCGACCTGCGGGCGGAGGCGTTGAACGCCTCGGCGGCGAACGTGCCGGCGCTGCCGAACGCGGTGCCGGCCAGCGTCAGCCCGGACAGCTTCGACGACACCTCCTGGTAGCCGGCGCGCAGTTCGTCGGCCTGCTGCTGGAGGGTGTCCATCGCGGCCGGGTCCATCGTGAAGCCGGAGCCGGCACCCGGCGGGGGTGTGCCGAGCGTGGTGGGTGTCGGGTTGGTGACCATGGGGGTTGCCTCCGCGGAACGCAGGGGGAAGGGGTGTCGGCCGGGCGGTCGGGGCCGCCGTGCGCCTACTCGGTCTCCTCGACCCTGTGGGCCGCCATCCGCTGAACGGTTCGGTCGGCCGCCTCCACCGGTTCGGCGGAGCGGTAGTAGGTGACGGGCTCGGCGGGCCGCGTCATCGGCTGGACCGGGTGGTCGGCGGTCGTGTGCGGCAGCGGCTCCGCCGGCACGCGCGTGGCCTGTAGGAACGGCTCCGCCTGGACGGTGCGCGTCGCCTGGAGCAGCGGCTCCGCCTCGACGTGGTGCGCCTGCACCACCGACTCGCGCACGGCGTGGCGCGGCTGGAGCGGCTCACCCGCCGTCATCGGGCGCAGGGGTTGCGCCTCGTCGGCGACCACGGCCCGGCTGACCTCCATCGGCCGCAGCGCCACGGCTTCGTCCGCCTGCCGCACCGCCATCGGCCGGTGGGCCACCGCTTCGTCGGCCGCCACCAGACGCCCGGTCTCCATCGGCCGGAGGGCCACCGCCTCGTCCGCCTGCCGCACCGCCATCGGCCGGAGGGCCACCGCCTCGTCCGCCTGCCGCACCGCCATCGGCCGCAGCGCCACGGCTTCATCCGCCCGCATCCCCGGTTGCCGCACCGGCTCGTCGGCGACCAAAGCCCGCCGTGCCTCCATCGGCCGCAGGGCCTCGGTCGGCCGCTGCACGGCCATCGCCCGCGTCGCGGTCGCCTCCCCGCCACCGGCGACGGCCTCGAACCGCTCCCAGCGCTGACCGATCTCGTCGGACAGGTCGTCGAGCTGCTTCATCCGGTCGACCTGGCGGGTCAGCGCCGCGTTCAGGTCGTCCATCTTCGCCGCGACGCTCGCGCCGAGCTGGGACGCGCTGTCCACCACCGAGCCCAGAAAGATCGCGATCGACGCGCCGAACGTGGCCGGGGCGAAGACGTACGCGGTGATCGCGCCCGGCACCAGCGAGTCGGAGAACTGGCCGACGGTGTAGAGCACGGCCTCGCGCAGCGCGCGCACCATCGCGCCGGTGTGCTCGACCACCACGCCCTTCGTCGCCACCGCGTCGGCCAGCGAACCCAGTTCGTCGCCGAGCGCGTCCATGCTGACCTGGTACGCCTCCTGCGCCTTGCCGGTCCACCCCTGCGGCCGGGCGAGCGTCTCCCGCTGGACCCGCGCCAGCTCGCGCAGGCCCTCGGCGGCGGAACGGATCGCGTCCACGGCCGCCTGCACGTTCTGCGGGTCGCCCTGGAGCCGGTCGATCGGCTCGCGCAGGAACGCCACGTAGTCGACGGCCCAGCCGGCGACGCCCCGCAGCGACGCGAACGGGTCGTCGGGCACCTGGCCGCCGGTCGGCATGCCGACCACGGACTGCGGCTCGGCCTGCGCCTCGCGGCCGATCGCCTCGATCCGCGGGCCGAAGTCGTCCCGGACCGCGGCCTTCCTGAGCGTGGTGCGCGTGGGTGCCACCGCGGCGGTGCCTGTTGCCATTGAGCCGGACCTTCCTCGCAGCGCTGGGGACGGGGCTTCCGGGGCGGACGCCCGGCCCGACCAGCCAAGTGATCGCCGCCAACGTCGGACCAACGTCGGGCTAACGATCAACCCGGGCGGCGCTCGGCTCAGGCCGCTCCCCCGCGGCGGGGCACACCCGGACCCCGGGCGCTGTCACGCGGTCCCGTCGTGCTCGGCCACCTCCACGCCCACCACGCCGGGCACCGCGCCGGCCACCACGGTGGCCACGTGCCGTTCCGCGTCGTCCGCGCCCTCGCCCGCCAGCGTGACCACACCGTGGGCGACCGAAATCCGCCACGGCACACGCCCCGTGGCGACGGACAGCTGACGTCGCACGTCCGTCGCGATGACGTCATCCTCCCGAGCGATCATCCGCAACAGGTCGCGCCGCGAGATCACGCCGACCAGCACGTCGTCCCGCACCACCGGGAGGGTCCGCAGGTGCCGCTCCAGCATGAGCTTGCTCAACTCCGCCACGTGCACGCGCGGGTCGACCGCCACGACGTCGGTCACCATGATCTCGGCGACGGTCGGCGACGCGGGCTCGCGCGGCTCGGGAGGTCGGTCGTGCCCGGAGGTCCGGGGGTCGGGCAGGATGCGGTTGCGCAGCAGGTCCGCCTCGCCGACCACGCCGACCAGGCGGTCCAGGTCGTCGACCACGGGCAGGGTGGTGAACCCGCCCTCCACCAGCAACCGCGCGGCGTCCTTGGCGGCCGTCCCCGGCCGTGCGGTCACCACGGCGCGGGTCATCAGGTCCTGAACCTTCATCGTGATCGTCCCCTGATCCGGTGCTGTCGGTCGACCCGGCGAGGTCCCCACCGGTGCCGTACCCGGCCCGGGCGGGCGGAAACCGCGCCCGGCCGACACCCCCACCGGTCGGGGGTTCACCCCACCGAGGACGGCCGGACCACCGCCGGCGGGCAGGACGAGGGCGGGCAGGACGAGGGCCTGGCCGGTGGAGCCGGGCAGCATGCCGGTGACCCGCCCGGGCCGCGGGAGCCGAGGACCACCTGGCCGACCCGTCCGGACCCGGTGATCAGCGCGGGTCGACCACCACCCACGTCCCGACCTGCACCCCGGCGCGGTGTCCGCCGGTGCGTCACGTCCAGGGCGTGGTGGCCTGAAGCACCGCTTCGCTGAGGGCGGCCGTCCGCAGGCGGGTGACCTCCTGGTACTCCGGGTCGGCGACCATGCGGGCGAACGCGGCCCGGTCCGGGTAGCGCACGACGACCACCGCGTCCCAGCTCTGCCCGTCCTCGGCGACCAGCGCGGTGGACCCGGTGCCCGCGTAGAGCACCTCTCCCCCGTGCCGGGGCAGGAACGTCTCGCGCAGCCGGCGCGCGTACTCCCGGTACGACTCGACCCCGCCCTCGGCGAAGCGCAGCAGGTTCAGCATCACCACCGGACCACCCGGGTCCTCGGCGAGCAGTCGTTTGAGGTCGGCGCCCCGCGGATCAACGGCCATGCGCCCATCCTGGCCACGGCCGCCGTGCCGCGCATCGGTCGGTTCACCGGTTCCGGGCCGGCGCCGGGAACCCCACGGCGGAGCGGACGGGGTGGAGACCCACCCGGGAGTCGAACCCGGAATCGACGGCTTTGCAGGCCGCCTCACGACCGTCGTGACGTGGGTCGGGGGCGACGGCCGGCCGGTCGTCGCCGCGGTCGCGCGTCCTGGTGTCGATCCAGGGACGCCGGGGATATGAGCCCCGGGTGGCCGCCGGGCCACGCGCGTGGGGTGACCGACCGGACTCGCACCGGCTTCGACCAGGGTCACGACCTGGCGCCTCGTCTTCTTCGGCCTCGGTCACAGCCGTCCCGCCGGGAGTCGAACCCGGACCTCCCGCCGGTCGGCGGGCGCTCGGCCGATGAGCTTCGGGACGTCGCCACCCGACGCGGGTGGCCGCTCCCCGGCCGGGACTCGACCCCGGTCATCCCGCTCACGCCGCGGGAGGGTCGTCCTGTCGAGCCGGAGAGGCGTGGTCGGGTGCCCGCGAGTCGAACGCGGTGCGTCCTGATCCCAAATCAGGTGGGGTCGCCGTGCCCCTCGCACCCGGAGAGCACCCCTGCCGGGACTCGAACCCGGGACCTCGGCGTTCGTAGCGCCGCGCTCTGTTCCACCTGAGCTACAGGGGCAAGTGCCTGCTCCGCTGTGGAGTTGTCGACGTGCACGCCGGAACCACCGAAAAAATGGTCGGCAATGAACCGCGGAAATGATTCGCGGCACCGGGAAAACAAGAGCCGCCCGGATCGGTTCCCCGATGGGCGGCTCCCTGTCCACGTGACCTGCTTCGAGGTCAGGGCGGGGAGTCCGCGCAGGTGGGGCGCATGCCGCGGCACGGCTTGCGCCGATCCGGGCACGCCGGGACGAGCGCAGCGCGATGGCACGGGCGCTTCGGACCTCGCTCCCACGTGCTCGTCATGGCTCCGGCTCCTCGTCTCGCGGTGTGCACCGATCATGCACCGCCGACGCCAATTCCCGCAATGCCTTTTTATTGCGCCGCCGCAGAACGCCCGTCCTTTTCGCGCGAGGGTCGGCTGCCCGCCCTCTCCCCCGCGCCCCCGGTGAGGTGGTCCAGCGTGTTGGTCCGGCGCAGCAGGCGGTCCAGGGAGGCCGGTCGGTCCTCCAGCCGCAGCCCGACACCCGCGCCGGTCGCCTGCCGGTGCACGGCGAGCAGCGTGGACAGGCCGTAGGAGTCGCAGAACCCGATGCCGGCGCAGCCCAGCCGCAGCTCGCCGACCCCGCCCCGGGCGAGCAGGTCGTCCACCAGGCGCAGCAGCTCGTCGGCGGTGGCGTGGACCAGGTCGCCGGTCAGGACGACGCGCGTCGTGCGCTCGTCCAGGACGACGACGGTGCAGGTGAGGGAGCGCGGGCTCATGCGGTCGCTCCGGGGTCGGCGGATCGGGACAGCTCGGCGCGCGCGGCGTCGAGGATGCGCGTCGCGCGGGGGAAGTCGCGCAGCTCGGCGGCGAGCAGGACCAGCGCGGGCGACAGGTGCCGGGGCGGCACGCCGCGGGCGTCGAGGACGTCGGCGGTCCAGGTCAGGAACGCCGTGAACAACCCGTCGTCGTCGACGTAGAGCGCTGCGGCGAGGAAGTCGACGATGTGCGCGAGGTCCTCGGCGGTGTGCCGGCGCTGCGCGTCGGTGTAGGCCCGCATGGCCGGCACCCGCTCCCCCAGCGCCGCGTAGACGGCCTTCACGAGCTGCGCGCCGGTGCGCGACACCATCGTGAACTCCTGGTCGCCGAGGTGCGGCAGGTCGTCGATGGGCTGGTTGCCGCCGCGCGGCCGGGGCGGCGGGTCGGACGCCAGCCGGTCGGCGGCGGTCCGCGCGTCGGGCGCCCAGACGTCCGCGCCGAGCAGCCGGGCGTAGCGCCCGTCGGGGCCGAACGCCGCGCCGCCCGCCAGCACCGGCACCCCGGTGGACCGGCACGCGCTGATGGTGGCGTGGGCGGTCGGCAGGCGGGTGGCCAGCGAGCCGGACAGCGCCACGGCGTCCGGTCCGGTGCTGTGCAGGTGGGTGATCAGGTGCGGCGCGGGCACCTGCGCGCCGAGGTAGTCGACCCGGAACCCGCGCAGCTTCAGCACCTCGGCGAGCAGCCGGGCGGGCAGGGCGTGCCACTCGCCGTCCAGGCACGCCACGACGACCCGGCCGAGGTGCGGCGGCCGCCGGTCGACCGCGGCGACGAGCGCGGCGACCACCCGCTCGTTGATCGCGGTGGCCGCGTGCTCCTGGGCGACGGTCAGGCGGTTGGCCGCCCACTCCGCGCCGACCCGGCGCTGCACCGCCCCGACCACGTCCAGCAGCACGGTCTCGGCGTCGAGCCCGTCGGCGAGCGCCCGCAGCGCCACCTCGGCGGCCCGGTCCTCGTCGCGGTCCACGACCGCGTCCCACAGCCGCCGCGCGCCGGTGCGCGCGTCCACGCCGGTCGCGCTCATGGGGTGTGCGCCTCCCGCGCCCCGCCGGCCTGCCTGCGGCCGCGCGGCGCGGTGATCGCGAGCACGGCGACGTCGTCGTGACCGCCCGCGCCGACCCACTGCGAGGCGACCATGTGCACGTGCTCGGCGACCGCGTCGGCGGGCATCCCGGCGCACGCCGCGAGCACCCGGTGCAGCCGTTCCTCGCCGAACACCTCACCGCCGAGCGGTCCGCCGACCGCCTCGGTGATCCCGTCGGTGTAGAGCAGGCACGTCTCGCCGGGCGCGAGGACGACCTCGGCGGTCACGGCGTCGATGTCGGGGAGCACCCCGATGAGCGTGCCACGCGTGGGCGCCTCGTGCACCTCCCCGGTCGTCCGCACGACCAGGGGCGGCGGGTGCCCGCCGCTGGTCACGCGCACCCGCACGTCGTCGCCGACGCGGGTCACCGACGCCAGCACGAGGGTGACGAAGCGGGTGTGGTGCGGCTTGCGCAGCGCGTCGTTGAGCAGGCCCAGCACGCGCAGGTGGTCGTCCGCCAGGGGCAGCAGCGCGCGCAGGGTCGTGCGGACCTTGCCGGTCATCACCGCCGCTTCGAGCCCTTTGCCGCAGACGTCGCCGAGCACGGCCAGCGTCTCGCCGCCCGGGACCGGGTGCACGTCGTAGAAGTCGCCGCCGACGCGTTCGGTGTCCAGCGCGGGCCGGTACCGGCCGGCGAACTCCACCCCGTCGACGTGGTGCAGCGTCGGGGGCAGCAGCTCGCCCACCAGCGTGTCGGTGATCGACACCTGCTGGGCGAACATCCGGGCCGCCGAGATGGCCGAGCCCGCGCGGGCCGCGAACAGCCGCGCGAGGACCTCCTCGTCCTCGCCGAACTCCGCCTGCCCGTGCCGCCTGAGCAGCACCAACGCGCCCGCCGGGACGCCCTGGCCGGGCAGCGGGGTCACCAGGATCGACCCGACCTCGCCGAACCCCTCGGGCACGAGCCAGGACGGCGCGGACGACGGCTCGATCCACCGCGACGGCACCGGCGGGAAGCCCCGCAGCGCCTCGGCGAGCCCGGAGACCCCCTCGGGGTCGATCGACACCCGCTCGTACGCCACGTCGCCGCCCCGCACGCACCGGGTGACGGGGTGGTCGCCCCGGCTGCCCGGCGCGACGACCCAGGCGGCGTCGGCCAGGTGGCTCGCGGCCAGCTCGGCCGCGATCCGCATGCACCGCTCGGGGTTGAGCGAGGTCAGCAGGGCCGACGACACCTCGCCGAGCACCGCCGTGCGCTCCCGCTCGACGCGCAGCGCCTCCCGCGCCGACCCGGCGTCGTCGGCGTCCTCGACCAGCCACCACGTCACCGCGCCGTCGTCGTGGACCACCGGGCGCGCCTCGAAGCCGCGGTCGCCGAGCAGCCCGCGCACGGGCCCGGTCCCCCGCTCCTCGTGCGCCCGGCCCAGCCAGCCGGCCCAGTCGGTCAGCGCCGCGCCCAGCTCCGCGTCGGGGAACAGCGGTCCGGCGGCGTCGTTGGCGGCGCGCACCGCGCCCGCCGCGTCGGCGAGCAGCGCCGGGAAGGGCGCGCTCGACCACGCGTTGTCGGCACCTCGGACGGCCGGACCGGTCTCCACCACGACTCGTCGGCGCCGCTCGGGCGCCTGCACCCCACCCTCGCTCCACCGATTTCGTCGCGCCCGACCTCGGCCGGACGGCGACCCGCACGAACGCGAACCCGTCTCCCAGCCTGCCAGACGGACCGCCGTGACCGCGAATATCGGGTTTCGCGCCCCTCCGCACGCACCCGGCACTTCCCGGCGGGGGTGGGCGGCGCTCGCCGGAGCACCGCCCACCCGGGCACGAACTAGCAGGTGAGCGCGCTGTACGGCACGGTCGCCTCCGCCGTGGTGGTCCGGCCGTCGACGGTCCCGGTGACCTTCACCACCGCCGTCCCGGCGGGCACGGACCGCAGGCGGGCGTTGAACGCCTGGTAGGCGGACTTGCCGGGGGCCACGTCCGCCACCGTCCGCGACCCGTACGGGGTGACCAGCTCCGCGGTGAGCGGCCGGTCGTCGTTGTTGCGGGCGGTGACCGCCACGTAGGCGGTGGCGCCGATGCACCGGGCGCCCGCCTCGACCGCGACGTCCCACGCCGGCCCGCCGTCGCCGACGGTCAGCGCGAGGGTGGTCCGCGTGGTGCCGGCGCCGCCGACGTAGTCGGGCAGGACGAGGTCGCCGACGACCGTGTAACGGCCGGGCCGGTCGACGACGGACTCGTCGAAGTGCCAGCGCACGCCCACGGCCTGGTTGTCGCGCGACCCGTCGTTGTAGGACACCTCGACCTTGTCCGGCAGGTGCGGCCGCTGCCCCACCGCGACGGTCTGCTCGAACGTCTCGGCGTCCTGGATCGAGATGCCGCCCGCCCCGGCGTCGGCCCGCACGTACACGCGGGCCTCGGCGATCAGGCCGTAGGTGTCGTTGGTGCCGTGGACGACGAACGGGTCCACGTTCGGCTGGGCGACCATCTCCGGGGTGATCGGCTGCCACGTGAACGCCACCTTGCCGCGGACGCCGCTCGCGTACACGCCGTCCAGCTCCCCGGGCAGGGTCGGCACTTCCCCGGTCGTGGTGCGCACCAGGACCGGCGACCGCACCGAGTCGACGGTTTCGCCGTTGGCCCGCCACCGCAGCACGCCCGTGGCCGCGCCGCCGTCCTGGACGCCCCAGATGCGCACGCGCAGCCGGCTCGTGGTCAGCGGTTCGAAGTCGAAGTGGTTGTAGGTGTCGACGGCGAGCCCGCCCGCGTAGCTGGACCCGTTGGCGAGGGTGACCGGCGTCCACGTCGTGCCGTCGTTCGACGCCTCGATCGCGTACGTGGTGGCCGTCGGCCGGCGCGTGCCGCCGCCGTCGTCGTACCAGTACAGGTCGGTGGACGACAGCCGCACGGGCTCGGTCCACTGGTACTGGATCCACGCCTCGCGCTCGGGGCTGGTGCCGTTGCGGGTCTGGCCCCAGTTGCCCCAGCCGTTGCCCGCGCCGGGGCTCGACCCGGTCGGCGTGGTGGCCTGGTTGACCTTCCGGTGGTCCTCCCACGAGGCGGTGCCGCTGGTGGTGACGGTCGCCGCCGCGCCGAACTCGGCCACGACGTCCCGCGTGGCGAGGGTGACCGCGACGGTGGCCTCGGACCGCTTCTCGCCGTCCGTGGCGAAGAACCGGAACACGTAGTCGCCCGCCGCGGTGCCGGTGACGCGGGTGGCGAGCGCGTCGGGGTCGGCGAAGATCACGGCCGCGCCCGCGGGCCGGGACACGGTCTCCCAGCCGAAGGTCAGCTCCCCGTCGTACGGGATGCCGTCGTCGGCGGCGGTGGCGACCAGGCGGGTGGACAGGTTGCCGTCCGCCGAGCCGTCCCGCGCGGCGGTGACGGCGGGCGCCTGGTTGGTGACGTCCGGCGCGTCCCGGCCCGAGGCGAACACCTGGATCTCGGCGATCGCGGTGAAGTGGTCGGGGCTGTTGGTGAACGCGACGCGCAGCTTGTCCGACGTCACCGCGTCGAAGAGGGCCTCGTTGAACTTCGCCGCGGGCACCGCCGGGTTCTTGAACTGGTTGGGCACCTCGCGCCAGCCGCCCCGGCCGTCGGGCAGCTGGACCCACCACCGGGCGGGTTCGCGGTAGCCGCCCGCCTGGCGGTCGCCGACGAACGTCACCTTCACGTTGTCGAACGACTTGGCCCCGCCGAGGTCCAGTTCGACGTAGCCGTTCTTGTCGGTGGTGCCGTAGTTGCCCCAGTAGGGCTCGTTCGCGGTGACGCCGTCGGTCACGGCGTCGAGCGTCACGGGCTGTTCGAGCTGCCTGGTCGCGCCCGGGGTGTGGTTGGGCGTGCTCGCGCTCCAGCCCGGCGTGTGGAACTGCCGCCACGGCGCGGGCCGCACGCCCTGCTGGGTGTAGGAGGAGGTGAGCGCGGCGCCGGTGGCCAGGTTGGGCGCGTCCTCGGTGAGGTCGATGCCCGCCGTCTTGAGGTAGGAGACCACGCGGTCGTCCTGGATCGCGGTGTCCACCGCGCTCGGGAAGTCCGCGCCGGTCCCGGCCCGGAAGGTGACCGTCAGCCCGTCCTCGACCTGGACCTCGTTGGTGTTGGGGTCGTAGGTGAGCTTGCCGATCCGGTCGGTGGCGACCTTGCGCTGCCCGTCGAGGAACAGGCTGTAGCCCGCGCCGAGCCCGTACTCGGTGCCGTCCGGGTCCCAGACGACGGTGACGTCGTGCCCGTGGTAGCGCAGGTTGTCGACCATGAAGTGCTCGTAGCCGAACTCGATCGGCCACAGCTCGACCTTGTCGTCGGAGCGCGGCTGCAATCCCGCCATGTCCTCGACGAACACGTAGTTCATGTTGCCGAGCATCACGTGGTACGGGTTGTTGCGGTTGTACGTCTTCGTGGTCGGGTTCCAGCCGGAGTAGTACTCGGCCTGGTTGGCCACCCGCGCGTCACCGCCGGGGTAGGTGCTCCACGCCATCCAGTCCAGCAGGCGCTTGGCGTAGGCCGCGTCGAGGTACTTGCCCTCGGGGTCGTAGTGGCGCAGCGCCGACCGGACGGCCCGGTACTGCACCGTGAAGTTGATGTTGGAGAAGTTGTTGGAGCCGCCGATGCCGTAGGCGGTGCGGTCGTGCTGGTTGGCGGTGTAGAACGGGAAGATCGGGAAGTTGTCGCCGTAGGTCAGGAAGCGGAACCCGTCCACGTAGGTCCGCCACTGGTCGAACGGGATGAGGTTCTGGGCGTAGACGTCGTAGAGGTTGGACTCCTTGGCCGGGATCAGGTGGCGTTCGGACTCCGGCAGGGGGTTGGGCGTGCCGTTGGAGCTCGCCGCGGAGGTGGCGCCGTGCGACGTGCCGGCCAGGAACATCCGCGTGGACGGGCTCCACAGCTTCTCCAGGATCGCGTCCCGGACGGCGTCGGCCTCGGCCGCGAGCCCGTCGAGCTTGGCCCGGTCCGCGCCCGCGACCTCGTAGAGCTGCCGGGCGGCGTCGAACGCGCCCCACACGTACGCCGACTCCGGGCGTTCGATGGTCTGCGCGCCGGGCGCGCCCGCAGTGGCCTTGGGGAAGCCGAACGTGATGGCGTCGGCGTCGTTGCCCGGCATGTAGTTGGCGTTGTAGGCGATGAGCCGGTCGTCGTTGCCGTCGTAGTGCTCGAGCTGGCCCACGCCGTCGCGCTCGAAGTAGTGGGCGAACTTCTCGGCGATCTCCCGGCCGCCGCCGTGGACGTTGTACGCCTCCAACCCGGCGGTGCCCAGGTACTGCGAGTAGTGGTTGTTCCAGCTGGTGTGGCCGGGGCTGTCCAGGAACGCCGACGAGCCCGACAGCTCGCCGATGTTGAGGATCTGCCCGTACGGCAGGTACGGGGTGCGCAGCCACTTGGTGTCCTGCAGGTGCATCGGCTGGGTCAGCGCGATGGAGTTCTGGTAGAGGTGCGACCCCTCCACCGTGGTCGGGTACTGGTAGACGTAACCGGGGGTGTTGGCGTCGAGCGCGTTGTGCCGCTCGCCCCACCAGCGGTACACGATGGCCTTCTCCAGCGCCGGGTCGGGCACGTCGATGTACGGCACGTCCTGGGCCCAGCGGCGGTTGAAGTCGGTGACGCCCTCGCGCACCGCGTCGTGCGGCGCGAGCGCGGCGTAGTGCCGGTAGCTCGGCAGGGTCTCGGGCAGGCCGGCCGAGGAGACCGCCGCGACCACGGACAGCGCGACCGTGCCGCCCGCGGGCACCGTGACCTCGCGGTCGAGGTTCGCGCCCGACCGGGTGAACCCGGCGGCGGTGAGGTTGACCTGGACCTGGTCCCACGCCGTGTCGACGAGCCCGTTGTTGGAGCCGCTGGTGATCGTGCGGGCGCCGACCAGCTCGGCCGGTCCCTCGCCCGCCCCGGTCGTGAGCGGCGAGGCGGCGCGGACGGTGAACGTGGCGGGCGTGCCGCCGGGGTTGCTGAACGAGATCGCGGTGACCGCGACGTTGTCGTAGGTGATGAACTTGGTCAGGTCGGCCGTGACGCCCGTGCCGCCGACGGTGTAGCGGCCCTTGGCGTGGCTGGGGGCGTTGAACCGGTTGGCGGTGACCTCGGTGACGGTCTGGCCCGGCACCGTGACGGTGTAGAGGTTGCCGAGGTTGTTGGGGCCGCCGACGAAGGTGTTGCCGGCGAAGCCCATGACCGCGAAGTTGTTGTTGTTCACGCCGCGCAGGTACAGCGTGCGGCCGCGGGTCATCAGGATCGGGGTGCCGAGGGTGCCGCCGACGCCGAGCACGCGGTCGAGGTAGTAGTCGGCGCCACCGGCGGCGAGGTCCTTCTCGAAGATCGACCGGTGCACGCCGCCCGCGGTGAACGGCACGCCCGGGTCGAGCTTCGCGGCGACCTCGGCCAGGTTGGTGTAGGTCGGGTCGCCGATCTCCATGGCGTGGGCCCGGCCGTCGGTGTGGACGCCGACGTCGCCCTCGTTGCCGGGCAGGACGTGGTCGTCGGCGTGCGCGGTGGACGGCACGCCGACGGCTCCTCCCACGACCAGCGCGGTCAGGGCGGCCCACAGGGGCGACTTCCGCACGCGTCTCATGCCGTTTCCTCCTTCGGATCAGCGGTGGGCAGCCAGACGCGCATCGTGGAAGGGCCGCGGTTGGCCCACGCGTGGTACGCCACGAGCGGCACGTCGGCGGGTTCGTCGTCGACTTCGGGCGCGGCCTGGGCCGGGTCCGGCAGGTAGGGCCAGTCGTGGTCGCGCGGTCGCACGCGCACGCAGCGCACGGTGACGCGGCCGTCGACCAGCTTCGGCGGGGTGGAGGTGTCGACGCGCAGCTCGTCCACGGACCCGACGCCCGGGACGTCCACGGACTCCAGGGCGTGCACGACCGGCCCGCGTTCCACGGCGACGCAGCCGCGGACCGCGTCGATGCGCGGGTCGGGGTGGGTGAACCGGGGCTCCACCGGCAGGCGCAGCACGACCTCGTCGCCGCGCCGCCACGTGCGCCGCTCCGTGACGCTGCCCGGCGCCACCGCGCGGGTCCGCCCGTCGACGGTCAGCGTCGCGCCTCGCGCGGCCCAGCCTGGCACGCGCAGCGTCAACGCCCACGGGTGGTCGTCGTCGCCGTCCACGACCACCCGGATCTCGCCGTCGTGCGGGTAGCCGGTCTCGACCGACACGCGCAGGCGGCGGCCGTCGGCACGGCGGTGCTCCACCGTGCCCGGCACGTACTGGTGCAGTTGCAGCCCTTCGTCGTCGGCCGTGGCGACGTACGCCGACAGGCTGGCCAGGGTGCGGGCGACGTTGGTCGGGCAGCACGAGACCTCGAACCAGGGCGCGCGCAGCGAGGCCGCGGCGCGCAGGCTCGGCCGGTCGGCGTCGGGCCGCGTGCCGACCTCGCGGCGGTGCAGGGTGTTGGCGTAGAAGAAGCTGCGCCCGTCCTCCGCCGGCGACGTGGACACGACGTTGAACAACGTCCGCTCGATCAGGTCGGCGTACCGGGGGTCGCCGTCGGCCAGCAGCAGCCGCCAGGCGAGCATCACCGAGCCGACGCCCGCGCACGTCTCGGAGTACGCGCGGTCGGGCGGCAGCACCCAGTCGCCGCCGAACGCCTCGTCCTGGTGGCGCGAGCCCTGCCCGCCGGTGACGTACGTGCGCCGCGTGACCGCGTTGGCCCACTGGCCGCGCACCGCGTCGAGCAGCACCGCGTCCTTCAGCTCGACCGCGACGTCGACCGCGCCCGCGGCGAGGTAGTTGGCCCGCACCGCGTGCCCGCGCAGCGAGGTGGCCTCCCGGACCGGCGTCTCGTCCTGGAAGTACTCCCGGCCGAACTCCACGTCCCGCAACCGGCCGTGGCCGCGCCGGTCCACGAACAGCGCGGCCTGCACGAGGTAGCGGTCGTCCCCGGTGACCCGGGCGAACTCCACCAGCGCGGTCTCGATGCCGGGGTGGCCGCAGACGCCGTCGAGGCCGTCCGCGCCGAAGGTGTCGCAGAGGTTGTCGGCGGCGCGGCGGGCGACCTCCACCAGCCCGTCGTCCGCGCCCGGCCTGGTGCGGGCGCGGGCGACCGCGGCGTGCAGCAGGTGCCCGACGCAGTAGACCTCGTGGCCCCATTCGAGGTCCGACCAGCGCGGCTGCTGCCCGGGTCGGCCGAACCTGGTGTTGAGGTAGCCGTCCGGCTCCTGGGCCGCGGCG
The DNA here is from genome assembly GCF_053601135.1 of Actinosynnema sp. NPDC004786. Lineage (NCBI taxonomy): Bacteria > Bacillati > Actinomycetota > Actinomycetes > Pseudonocardiales > Pseudonocardiaceae > Actinosynnema > Actinosynnema sp. NPDC004786. The sequence continues at coordinate 101,817 of NZ_JBSGBG010000015.1, forward strand.
ACCCTGGCCGCGACGGCGCGGAAGCGCGCTTCGAGCCCGTCGTCGTCGCGGCGGCCGATCTCCCAGGCCAGGGCTTCGAGGTACTTGTAGACCTCGGAGTCGGAGAACTCGCGTCCCCGCCGCCGCCCGGCGAGGTCGCCGCCGGACGCGGCGAGGTCGAAGTTGCGGATCCAGCCCTCGCGCTCCAGCCAGTGCTCGATGTGCGCGAGGGTCGCGTCGGCGTTGACCTCCTGCCGCCGCGCCCAGAACCCGCCGGTGATCCGGACGTCGCCCACCCCGAGCGGCCAGAGCCGCCCGCGGGCCGGCAGGACAGGTGCCGCGGGTGCGGTGCGTGCCATGCTCAGCCTTTCAGCGCGCCGGACATGAAGCCGCGCACGTAGTGTCGTTGGAGCAGGAGGAACAGGACGATGCACGGGAGGGCGAGGATGACGACGCCCGCTTCGGTCGCCCCGTAGTCGACGACGCCCTGCACCTGGCCGCGCAGGTTGGACACGGCGAGCGGGAGCGTCATGCGCTCGGAGTCGTTGATGAGGATCAGCGGCGCCATGAAGTCGTTCCACGCGGCCAGGAAGGAGAACAGCCCCACGGTGATCAGGCCCGGTTTCACCGCGGGCAGCAGCACCCGCCACAGCGTGCCCCACGGCGAGCAGCCGTCCACGGTCGCGGCCTCGTCCAGCTCGCGCGGCACGGCCTCGAACGAGATGCGCATCAGGAACGTGGAGAACGGGAGCTGGAACATGGTGAGCACGAGGGCGACGCCCACCAGCGAGTTCTCCAGCCCCACCTCGTTGAGCAGCACGTACAGCGGGATGAGCAGGGTGGCGTACGGGACCATAAGGATGGCCAGGGTCAGCAGGAACAGGAAGTCGCGGCCCGGGAAGCGGAACCGCGCGAACGCGTACCCGCCCAGCAGCGAGGTCACCAGCGTCAGGGCCACCGTGAGCAGCGAGACGAACGCCGAGTTGGCCAGGTAGCGCCAGATCCCCGCCTGGTAGCCGGCCAGCGTCTCGTAGTTGCCGAAGCCCCAGCCGTCGGTCTGGTTCGTGCCCGGCTGCGGCGAGACGGAGGCGACCGCGGTCCAGATCAGCGGCCCCACGAAGATCAGCGCCAACGCCCCGGTGAACACCCGGTACGGCATGCGCAGCGCGATGCCGGCGACGGTCGTGCCCTTCGCCGCGCGCGAGGTCGGCGGTGCGAGTGCGGTCATCGCGTCACTTCTCCTCGGACCGGAACGCGCGCAGTTGCACCGCGTTGAGGACGATCAGCGCCAGCAGCGCGATCACCGAGATCGCGCCCGCCACGCCCAGGTCGTTCTGCCCCTGGAACGCCACCATGTAGATGAGCTGGACGACGGTGATGGTGCTGTTGTCCGGTCCGCCCTTGGTCAGGATGTAGAACTGCTCGAACGCCAGCAGGGAGCCGGTCACGCACAGCACCGTCGTCAGCGCGAGCGTGGGCCGCAGCAGCGGCAGGGTGACCAGCCGGAAGGTCTGCCACCGGGTCGCGCCGTCCGAGCGGGCGGCCTCGAACACGTCCGCCGGGATGCCCTGCAACCCGACCAGCATGAGCACCATGTAGAACCCGGCGAACCGCCACACGATCAGGAACGTGGTCGACAGCAGCGCGCCGGTCGGCGTGCCCAGGAACGTGAAGCCCCAACTGTCCATGAGGGACTTCAACGGGCTCGCGAACGGCGAGTAGAACACGTAGAACAGCAGCGACGCCGAGGCGAGCCCGAGCGCGCTGGGGATGAGGAACGATGCGCGGAGCAGGTTGTTCCACCGGCTCGACTCCTGCACCAGCAGGGCCAGGCCGAGGCCGATCACCAGCAGCAGCACGGTCGCCAGCGCGGTGTACTTCAGCGTGAAGACGACCGAGTCGGTGAAGAACCGGTGGTCGACGGCCTTGACGAAGTTGGCGGGCGCGTTGAAGCCCTGGTCGCCGGTGAGCAGCGGCCACCGCGACAGCGACATCTCGACCACCAGCCCCAGCGGCACCAGGAACAGCGCCACCACGAAGACCGCGGTCGGGGTCGCGTACAGCCAGCCGAGCAGGAAGCGCCGGTCGTGGGGCCGGGCTCGGCCGCGCGCGGGCGGGTCGGGAGGGCTGTCCGTTCGCGTGTCCGGCGGCCGCGAGGGCGCGTCCACGCTCGTCTCGCTCATGGGAACCTCTCGTCGTCGGGGGTGGCGGGTCGCCGACGCGCCCGCGTGTCCTACGTTCGCGTCAACCGTGTCCTACGTTCGGAACACCCGAGTTCAACGCTCACTCCCCCGGCTCGGGGGGTGATGGGCGGCGTGGACCGCCCGGTGGGCTCGCCGAAGCCCGGCACGGTTGGGGGAAGTGCCGTTCGCGTGCCGGCCGGCGGACCACCGGCTGCCGCCCGCGCGATCGACCCTGACGTGTGCCGTCCGCAGTGGTGGCCGGCGGACGGTTGGCCGCCCGCTCGACCCGGGGGGCGTGCCGTCCGCCCGGTGGCGGGCGGGCGCGGTCCGCGCACCCGCCCGCCGGGGACTACTGGCCGAGCACCGCGGTGATCTCGTCGTTGTCCTTGCCGAGGTCGCCGCCGCCGTTGAGGACCTGGTTGCGCACCAACGTGAGCCACGGGCTGTTGGGCGCGTTGAACGCCTGCTGGAAGTTCGGCGCGACGGGGGTGTCGCCCTTGCCCGCCACCTCGTTGATGGTGACCAGGCGCGGGTCCTCGGTGGCGTACTTGTTCTGGGCGAGGTCGGCGCGGGACACCACGTCCTTGTTCTTGGCCAGCACCTCGACCTGGGCCTCCTCGGACATCATCCAGCTCAGGAAGTTCCACGCCTGGGCGGCCTTCTTCGAGTCCTTGGAGACGCCGATGCCGTCACCGCCGACGAACGTGGACGCGCCGCCGCCCGGTCCGGGGATGCCCGCCACCCCGACGTCGAACGGCGTCGAGGACAGCAGCGTGGCCGGGTAGAACATCAGGCCGACCTTGCCCTCGGTGAAGGCGGCCGTCCAGGTGGGACCGGTCTCGCCCGAGGAGGACGGCAGGACCGCGCCGGACTGCCACAGGTCGCGCCAGGTGTCGTAGACCTCCTTGGCCGTGCCGTCGGCGAGCTTGGACTCCTTGCCGTCCTCGCTCAGCACCTCGCCGCCGCCGGCCCAGACGGACGGGAACCAGGTGAAGACCAGGCAGCCGCCGCAGTTGAGCCCGGCCGCGGTGCCGTAGACGCCGGGCTTGCCCAGCGCCTGGACCTTCTTGGCCGCGTCGGCGTACTCGGCCAGCGTCGCGGGGGCCTTCTCCGGGTCCAGCCCGGCGTCGGCGAAGAGCTGCTTGTTCCAGAACAGCATCGACAGGTCCAGCACGAACGGCAGCACGTGCGCCTTGCCGTCGAGCGTGCCCGCCGACAGGTGGCCCTTGTTGATGCTGTCCTTGAACTCCAGGCCGTCGATGTTGGCGCTCAGGTCCTTGAACAGCCCCTGGCCGACCCAGTTCGGCACGTACACGATGTCCGCGGCGAACAGGTCGGGCAGGCCGTCGGAGCCGGCCGCCGCGCCCACCTTGGCGACGTAGTCGTCGTTGGGCACGACGGTGAGGTCGACCTTGTTGCGGTGGCTCGCGTTGTACGCCTCGACCAGCAGCTTCGCCTGCTTCTCCAGCGGCGCGCGGGTCCACAGAGTCAGCTCGCTGCCGTCGTCCACCCCGGTCGGGCCGGCGTCGACGGCCCCGGCGCCGCCCGTGTCACCGCCGCCCCCGCACGCCGCCACGGCGAACAGCAGCGTCGCCGCGAAGGCCCCGGCCAGTGACCGCAGCGCGGTCCGTCGGCCCAAGGTTCGCCTCATGTGGTGCTCCTCCTCGATTTCGCGGTGGTTCGTCCCTGCCGATCGGGGGCGGCGTCAGAGCCGCTGCGCGAGCCGGTGGTAGGCGTTGTTCCAGCGGAGCCGGTCGGCGAACGACCGGTGCTCGGTCGCCGCGTCGACCAGGACCAGCTCGACGCCCGCCATCTCGGCGAAGTCGGCCAGCGCCTCCCGGTCCACGGCGGTGCTGAGCACGGTGTGGTGCGGACCGCCGGCGATCAGCCAGCACTCGGCCGACGTGGCCAGGTCGGGTCGCGGCCGCCAGACCGCGCGGGCGACCGGCAGGCGCGGCAGCGGCTCGTCCGGCTCCACCAGGTCGATCTCGTTGGCGGTCAGCCGCAGCCGACCGCCGAGGTCGGCGAGGCCCACGACGATCCCCGGGCCGGGCGCGGCGGTGAAGACCAGGCGCACCGGGTCCTCGCGGCCGCCGATCGAAAGCGGGTGGACCTCCAGGCTGGGCCGGTCCGCCGCGATGCTCGGGCAGACCTCCAGCATGTGCGCGCCGAGGACCTTCGGCTCGCCCGGCCCGAAGTGGTAGGTGTAGTCCTCCATGAACGAGGTGCCGCCGGGCCGGTCGCCGGCGACGACCTTGAGGATGCGCAGCAGCGCCGCGGTCTTCCAGTCGCCCTCGCCGCCGAACCCGTAGCCGTCGGCCATCAGGTTCTGCACGGCCAGCCCCGGCAGCTGCCGCAGGCCGCCCAGGTCCTCGAAGTTCGTGGTGAACGCGCCGAACCCGCCGTCGGTGAGGAAGTGGCGCAGGCCCAGCTCGATGCGTGCCCCGTAGCGCAGGGACTCGTGCCGCTCGCCGCCGCGCCGCAGCTCCGCCGCCACGGCGAAGCGCTCCTCGTAGTCGCCGACCAGCGCGTCCACGTCCGCGTCCGCGACCCCGTCCACGACCTCGACCAGGTCGTTGACGCCGTGGGCGTTGACCGAGACGCCGAGCGTCGCCTGCGCGCCGACCTTGTCGCCCTCGGTCACCGCGACGTCGCGCATGTTGTCGCCGAAGCGGGCCAGCCGCAGCGACCGCGCCGCGCGCCACCCGGTCGCGGCGCGGACCCAGGCGCCGATCCGGTCGAGCACCGCCCGGTCGGCGGTGAAGCCGACGACCGTCTTGCGGGCCACGCCCAGCCGCGACTGCACGTAGCCGAACTCGCGGTCGCCGTGCGCGGCCTGGTTGAGGTTCATGAAGTCCATGTCCAGCTCGGCCCAGGGCAGGGACCGGTTGGCCTGGGTGTGCAGGTGCAGCAGCGGCTTGCCCAGCGCGGACAGGCCGGCGATCCACGCCTTGGCGGGCGAGAAGGTGTGCATCCAGGCGATGACGCCGACCACCGCGTCGTCCGCGGTGGCGTCGAGCAGGGTGCGGCGGATCGCGTCGGCCGTGGTGAGCACCGGCTTCCACACCACGCGCGGGCCGGCGCCCAGGCCGTCGGCGACGGTCCGGCACACCTCGCGGGACTGCTCCGCGACCTGGTCGAGCACCCGCTCCCCGTACAGCGACTGGCTCCCGGTGAGGAACCAGACCTCCGCCGGCGCGTCCGCGATCGCCACGACGGCCCACCCACCTCTCCGCGTCCCGAAAACCTTTTCGGAGATTCTGGCTGGCTGTTTCCGGCATGTCAACGGTTCATTTCGGCCAGTTTCGCCAGGTCGGCGCGAGGTGTGCCGGGCACGCGAAAAAGTGCAACGGCCCTGGTCGAAGGGCCGTTGCGCAGCGGGTGAGGATCAGGCGCGGCCGGGCAGGGTCACCCCGCCGCGCGGCCGGTCAGCTCGACGGCGCGGTCGAATCGCGGACCACGACGCGGCCCGGGTACTGCTCCGACGTGGGGCCGTCGCCGCCGTCGATGGCCGCGAACAGCCGCCGGCCCGCGACCGCGCCGAGGCGTTCGAGGTTCATGTCGACGCTGGTCAGCCGGGGCCGGGAGTGCGCGACGATCGCGTCCCAGTTGTCGAACCCGATCACCGAGATGTCGCGCGGCACGTCGCGGCCGAGGTCGCGCAGGCTCTCCAGCACGCCCCGCGCTATCTGGTCGCTGCCGCAGAAGATCGCGTCGACCTCCGGGTGCTGCTCGACCACCAGGTGCGCGGCGGCCCTCCCCCACGTCTCGTCCCACGACCCGTAGTACGGCTTGCCGCCGAGCATGGTCAGGCCGGCGTCGGCGAGCGCGACCGCGGCCCCCTGCGCCCGGTCCCGGGCGGCGGCGAACCCGTGCTCGCCGGTGATGTGGGCGATGCGGCGCCGGCCACAGGCGAGCAGGTGCTCGACGGCCAGCCGACCGCCGCCCACGTTGTCCACGGTGAGCGAGATGTCGGCCGGGTCGGCCGACGGCGCGTAGACGTAGACGACCGGCACCGGGATGGAGCCCGCCAGCGGAGGGCGCGGGTCGGTGTCGGAGCCGACCACGATCAGTCCGTCCACCCGCCGCGACAGCAGCGCGCGCACGTGGTGCGCCTCGCGGATCGCGTCACCGCGCGCGTCGCACAGGAAGACCGAGACCTGGCCCGCGCCGAACGCGTCCTCCGCGCCCATCAGGATCGGGATCGAGAACCGGCCCTCCAGGTCGCTGGTCAGGAGCCCGACCGTGCCGGTCCGGCCGCCGAGCAGGCCGCGGGCGAGCGCGTTGGGCGCGAAGGAGAGCAGTTCCGCCGCCTTGAGCACGCGTTCCCGCGTCTCGTCCTTGACCTCGTCCCGGCCGTTGATCGCCTTGGACGCGGTGGCGACCGACACCCCGGCCAGCTTCGCCACGTCGGTCAACGTGGGCGCCCGCTTGCCGGGGACCTTCGACCCAGTGCTCATGCCACGCTCCCTCTCCGCGTCCGACGCCCGCTGCCGACGGCGTCGTGACGGTCCCTCCGCGCACGACGATACCGCGCCGAAACCCTTTTCGACGCGCCAGGCGCCCGTTCGGGGGCGGTGTCACACAGTCAAACCGAAGGATCCTCATATGTGAGCGTGCACCTCGGCGGCCGATCACCCGGCTGCCGCGAGCCCGCCGACCCGGTGACCGAAAGGGGTTTCAGCCGGCCGGGCGAACCGACGGCACGTGCCGGACCGGGAAGGCGACCGACCGCGCGATGAAGCAGTCCTCGTGCGCCCGCCCGTGCAACTGTTCGGCCCGGCCGACCATCGACGCGTCGGCGACGGTCACCTCGGGCCGCAGCACGACCTCCGCGAACCGACCGGTGTTGCCCGGCTCCTCGCGCATGACCCCGCTCGCCTCGTCGGCGTAGTCGAGCACGACGACGCCGGCGCGGGCGCACAGCGACAGGTAGGTGAGCATGTGGCACTGCGACAGCGAGGCGACCAGCAGCTCCTCCGGGTTCCAGCGGTCCGGCGTGCCGCGGAAGGCGGGGTCGGCACTGGCGCGCAGCGTCGGCTTGCCCTCGGCGGTCACGTCGTGGTCGCGGCCGTAGCCCCGGTAGCTCGCCGTGCCGACGCCGGTGTTGCCGGTCCAGCGCACCGCGACCCGGTACCCGTGCTCGGTGGTCATGCCGGTGTTCCTCCGTCCTGTCCGGACAACGCGGACATCGTCGCCAGGACGTGCCCGCGGGCGTGGACGGCCGCCTCGTCCGGCCGCCCCCCGGTGATGGCCGCGATCAGCAGGCGGTGTTCCTCGTCCACCCGCGCCGGGCGGGCGGGCGCGGCGAGCGAGGCGCGGGTGGAGACGGTGATCTGGTCCCAGACGCGGTCCAACGCCTCCAGCGCCACGGGGTTGTCGGCGAGCACCGCGACGTGCCGGTGGAACGCGCGGTTGTGCCGGACGCCGTCGAGCAGGTCGCCCCGCCGGGTGGCGACGTCGGCCAGGTCGGCGTGCTCGGCGAGCCGGGCCAGCGCCGCCGGCGCCACCTCGCCCGCCCGCCTGCGGTGCGCGGCCGTCTCGGCGGTCAACGCCTCCAGCGCCGCGCGCACGAGGTAGGCGTCCCGCAACGCCTTCCCGCCCAGCTCGACCACCGTCACGCCGCGCCGCGCGGCGCGGACCAGCCCGTCGCTCTCCAACCGGCGCAACGCCTCGCGGACGGGCGTGCGGCTGACCCCCAGCCGTGCGCACAGCTCCTGCTCGGCGATCGGCCGACCGGCCGGGTACGCGCCGAGCACGATCAGGTCGCGCACCTCCCGGTACACCGACCTCGTCACTCGCGGCACCCCCTTGTACGCAATGTATACAAAGTATACGTCGTACGGCAAGCCGCTCCCCGCCGGGAAGCGGGGTCCCCTCAGCTCTTGGGCGTGAGGTAGCCGCGGGAGAACGCGGTGGCCACGGCCGCCGCCCGGTCGTTGACGCCGAGCTTCGCGTACGCGTGCAGCAGGTGGGTCTTGACCGTCGCCTCGCTGATGAACAGCTGCTTCGCCGCCTCGCGGTTGGTCGAGCCCCGCGCGATCAGCTCCAGCACCTCCAGCTCGCGCTGCGACAGCGGCTCGGACGCGGGTTGGCGCATCTGCCCCATCAGCCGGGTCGCGACGGCGGGCGAGAGCACCGCCTGGCCGCGGGCCGCCGCCTCCACGGCGCGGAACAGCTCCTCGCGCGGCGCGTCCTTGAGCAGGTACCCGGTCGCGCCCGCCTCGATCGCGGGCAGCACGTCCGAGTCCGTGTCGTACGTGGTCAGCACCAGCACGCGGGCGGGCACCCCGCGCTTCGCCAGCTCCTTGATCGCGGTGACGCCGTCCGTGCCGGGCATCCGCAGGTCCATGAGGACGACGTCGGGCCGCAGCCGGTCGGCGGCGGCGATGGCCTCCGCGCCGTCGCCCGCCTCGCCCAGCACCTCGAAGCGCGGGTCGGCGCTGAACATGCCGCGCAGCCCGTCCCGCACCACCGGGTGGTCGTCCACGATCAGCAGCTTGATCATTCCGCGCCCCCGGCCGGGATCGCGGGGACCGTCGCCGAGATCGCGGTGCCGCCGCCCGGCTCCGACTCGATCTCCAGCCGACCGGCGAGGCGCTGCACCCGCTGCCGCATGCCGGCGAGCCCGAACCCGCCGCTCGCCGAGCCGTTCGCGCGCCTGGCGGCCGGGTCGAAGCCCACGCCGTCGTCCCGCACGTCCAACGTCACCAGGTCCTCCATGTAGGACAGCGTGAGCCCCACCCGGCCCGCGCGGGCGTGCTTGGCCACGTTCGCGAGCGCCTCCTGCGCGGTCCGCAGCAACGCCACCTCGACGTCGGCGTGCATGGGCCGGGGGTCGCCGGTGGTGGTGAGCACCGCGTCCACGGCGTTGGCCTCCGCCCAGCGCCTGGTGACGTCGTTGATCGCGTCCGGGAGCCTGGCCTCGGCCAACACCGACGGCTCGACGGCGTGGACGGTCCGGCGCGCCTCGGTGAGGCTCTCCCGCGCCAGGTTCATCGCGTTCGTCACGTGCCGGCGCGCGGTCGTGGGCTCGGCCATCGTCTGCTCGGCGGCCTGGAGCTGGGTGAGGATGCCGGCGAGCCCCTGGGCCAGCGTGTCGTGGATCTCCCGCGCCATCCGCTGCCGCTCGTCCAGCACCCCGGCCTCGCGGGCCTGCACCAGGAGCTGGGCGTGCAGGCCCGCGTTCTCCTCCAGCGCGGCCTCCAGCTTGACGTTGGCCTCGTGCAGCTCGGCCAGCGCCTGCTTCTGCTTGTCGTTGCGCCGGTCGGCCCGCTCCGCGAAGTGGGAGAACGCGCCGGCCAGCAGCGTGACGATCGCCCCGAGGATCGGCCAGCCGAGCCACAGGTCGTCGTCCCGGACGTTGGCCAGGCCGCCCAGGTACGACAGCGACGCGACCATCGCCGTGGCCGCGATCCCGACGTACCGCCACCCGCCCTTGAGGTACTGGAACGCCTGCGGGTAGCCGACGAAGGCGAAGAAGCCGTACCAGGGCGCGAGCGCCACCAGGCCGAAGGCCAGCCCGATCAGCCCGACGAAGTACACCGCCATGACCGGGCCGTTGCCGTGCCACTCGGGGTGGAGCGTGTGGAACCACAGCAGCCAGAGCAGGGTCGCGCCCGAGAGGCCCAGCACCTCCGGGTACGCCACCGGCTCGTGCCAGATCGGCTGCAGCAGCGTGATGGAGGTGCCGATCGACAGCAGGAAGTAGGGCAGGATCCGGAAGACCTTCGCCTCGCCGCGCTCCCAGCGGTCGAACTCCTCCCGCAGCTCGGCCTCGATGCTCACGACCTACTCCCAGCGGAAGTACCGCGCGGCCAGCCCGCCGGCCACGATCGTCCACCCCAGCATGACCGCCACGTGCGGCCACTGCGGCCAGTGACCGCCGGCGGCGTCGGACAATGATTGCACGCCCGCGCCCAGCGGCGTGAAGTCGCTGATGGTCCGCAGCAGGTCGTTCATCGTCTCGCGGGGAGCCCACAGGCCGCCGAAGAACAGGAACGGGAAGAACAGCAGCGACCCGATCGCGCCCGCGCTCTTGCCGCTGCGGGCCAGCGAGGCGACGAGCAGGCCGATCGCGAACATCGCCACCGCGCACAGCACGTACGCGAGGACGTAGGCGGGCACCTGCCGGGGCAGGTGGACGCCGAACGCGAGCCGGGCGACGGCCAGCACGACCACCATCACCACGACGGACAGGGCGGTGGACATCAGCAGTTGCGCGCCGAGCATCACCACCGGCTTCACGGGCGTGGTGCGCATGCGCCGCAGCACGCCCTTCTCGCGGTAGGTGGCGAACCCCTGCGGCAGGCCGCTGATCGCGAACATGGTGATCGCCATCGCGACGATGATCGGCGCGTACAGGTCGATCACCCGCGCGCCGCCCAGTTCCGGGTCGGGTTCCCGGAAGTCCGGGATCAGGCCGAGGATGACGAGCAGGAGCGGCGGGAACGCGAGCGCGAAGAACACGCTCGTCGGCTCGCGGAAGAACAGCTTGGTCTCGGTGGCGGTGAGCCTGGTCAGGGCGGGCACGGGGTCTCCTCAGGAGTCGATGGGGCGGCCGGTGAGCGCGACGAACGCGTCGTCCAGCGAGGTCTGCTCGACCCGCAGGTCGCCGGCGACGACCTGGTTGCGGGCGAGCGCGGTGGTCACGGCGAGCAGCAGGTTGCCGGTGCCGGTGACGACGAGCTGGCCGCCCGCCCGCTCGACCGACGTGACCTCGGGCAACGCGGTCAGCACCGCGTGGTCGAGGGGCGCGGAGGGCCGGAACCGGATTCGCTGCCGGTCGTCCACCCTGGCCACCAGCCCGGCCGGGGTGTCGAGGGCGACGACCCGACCGGCGTCCACCAGGGCGAGGCGGTCGCAGAGCCGCTCGGCCTCCTCCATGAAGTGGGTGACCAGCAGGATCGTCACGCCCCGGTCGCGGACGCGCTCGATCAGGTCCCACGTGTCGCGGCGGGCCTGCGGGTCGAGGCCGGTGGTCAGCTCGTCGAGCACCGCCACGCGCGGGTTGCCGACCAGGGCCAGCGCGATCGACAGCCGCTGCTTCTGCCCGCCGGACAGGTTCCGGAACTGCGTGCCGAGCTTGTCGGTCAGGCGCAGCGTCTCGATCAGCTCGCGCCAGTCGGCCGGCCGGGCGTAGAAGGAGCTGAACAGCTCCATGGCCTCGCCGACCTTCAGCTTGTCCGGCAGCTCGCTCTCCTGGAGCTGCGCGCCGAGCAGGTGCCGCAGCCGCGCCTCGTCCCGTCGCGGGTCGATCCCGCCCACGCGGATCTCGCCCCCGTCCGGGGTGCGCAACCCCTCGACGCACTCGACGGTCGTGGTCTTGCCGGCCCCGTTCGGGCCCAGGATGCCGAAGATCTCGCCCTGCTCGACGGCGAAGCTCACCCCGTCCACCGCGGTGTGGTCGCCGTACCGCTTGACGAGGTTGGTCACCTCGATGATCGCCATGGGACGAGCGTGCAGGTCGGGAGGGGTGCGCCGGATCGACTGCCCGGCCAGACCCGCGCTCGGCCGCGGTGGAGGAGGGGATCAGCCGATCGGTTGACCGCGGCCTCCGCCCCGGCCGTGACGGTGTTGCCATTCCGGCAACGGACTTTGCCGATCTGCCGTCCTCGTGGTCAGAATCGGCGTGGTCGGCAGGAGAGCGGGAGGACGACGATGGCGCACGAGTTCGACAAGGCGTACTGGGAACGGCACTGGCGACCGGGCGACGGCGGGTCCATGGGGGCGAGCCCGCCCAACCCCTACCTCGACCGGGAGACGGAAGGGCTCGTGCCGGGCACCGCGCTGGACGCCGGGTGCGGTGCCGGGGCCGAGGCGATCCGGCTCGCCTCGCGCGGCTGGCGGGTGACCGGGGCGGACATCTCGGCCGCGGCGCTGGCCCGCGCGGCCGAGCGCGCGGCGGCGGGCGGGGTGGACGTGCGGTGGGTCGAAGCGGACCTGGCCGTGTGGCGTCCCGACGCGCCGTTCGACCTGGTCATGACCCACTACGCCCACCCCGCGATGCCGCAGTTGGACTTCTACGACCGGATCGCCGGCTGGGTCGCGCCCGGCGGCACCCTGCTGATCGTCGGCCACCTCCACCACGACCACGGGTCCGGTGACGACCACCCGCCCGCCGAGGCGTCCGCCACCGCCACGGCCATCACCGCGCGCCTGGACCCGGCGGAGTGGGAGGTCGTCACCGCCGAGGAGGGCCGGCGGACCCTCGGCGGCCACGGGCAGACCCACGACCACGACCAGGAGCAGGGGCACGGCGACGCACACGGCCACGGCCACGACCACGGGCACGGGCGGGAGTTGCACGACGTCGTCGTGCGCGCCGTCAGGCGGGCGCGGCCGGCGTCCAGGTGACCGGCAGCTCGTGCACGCCGTAGAGGTTCATGTCGCTCTTGAGCCTGACCCGGTCGGCGGGCACGGCGAGCCGGAGGGTCGGGAAGCGGCGCAGGAGCCCGGCGAACCCGGCACGCAGCTCGATCCGGGCCAGTTGCTGGCCGAGGCACTGGTGGACGCCGTGGCCGAAGCCCAGGTGACCGCGGGCCGCCCGGCGCACGTCCAGGGCGTCGGGGTCCTCGAAGCGCCGGGGGTCGCGGTTGGCGGCCAGCAACGACACCACGACGGTGCACCCCCGGCCGATCGTCTCGCCGCCCAGCTCGATGTCCTCCGTGGCGTAGCGGTAGAAGATGTCGGCGACGGACAGGTAGCGCATCAGCTCCTCGACCGCGCCGGGCAGCAGGTCCGCGTCGGCGCGCAGGGCGGCGAGCTGCCCGGGGTGCTCCAGCAGCGCGAACGTGCCCAGCGCGAGCACGTTCGCGGTCGTCTCGTGGCCCGCGAGCAGGAGCAGGAAGGCGACGCCGGTCAGCTCCTCGACCGTGAGGTCGTCGTGGCGGGCGAGGTCCGACAGGAGGTCCTCGTCGGGGTCGGCGCGCTTGCGGGTGACCAGTTCGGCCAGGTAGGTGGTCATCGCGTGGTACGCGGCCATCTTCTCGTCGATCGCCACGTCCCGCTCCAGGAACCGGGCGGAGTTGACCTGGAAGGTCTCCCGGTCCGCGTAGGGGACGCCGAGCAGTTCGCAGATCACCAGCGACGGCACGGGGAGCGCGAACCGCTCGACCAGGTCGACCGGCGGCGTGAGGGTGGCGAGTTCGTCCAGCTGCCGCGCCACGATCTCCGCGACGCGCTCTTCGAGCTGCTTCATCCGCTTGACGGTGAACGCGCCGGTGAGCTTGCGCCGCAGCCGGGTGTGGTCCGGCGGGTCCATGGCGATGAACAGGCCCGGCACCTGCGGTGACGGCTCGGTCGCGGCCACGTCCCCGTAGGGCACGTGCAGGACGCCGATGTCCTGGCGGGAGCTGAAGCGGGTGTCGGCCAGGAGCTGCCGGACCTCGTCGTAGCCGGTGACGAGCCAGCCCTCGTGGCCGTCGGGGAAGATCAGGGGGCTGACCGGGCGGGTGGCGCGCAGGTCGCTGATCCGCCGGGGCGGGTCGAAGGGCCCCGCGTCGCGCTCCACGGGCAGGCCGTGCGGGATGTCGGCCGTTCGGGTCATCGGTGTTCCTTCCGTGGCGGGTGTCCCGGCCACGATCACCGACCGGCCGGACACGCCGCTGACACCGCTCTGACACGACCCTGACGCCGCCCCGATCCGCGAACACCCGCCTGCCGCCGCCTCCGAGGCACGGCCCGGCCGCACGCCGCCCCACCGACGACCCGGCAGGACGGCCCGCACGCCGACCCCGACCACAACCCCGGGCATCCGCCCGGCACCCGACGAGGCCCGGTTCGGCGGACCGAACCGGGCCTCGTCGGGTGAGCGACGCCTTCCGGACGAAGGGGGGATTCGCGGAGGCGTCCGCTCGACCTGCCCTGGTGGTCAGGCGGCCGCGGGGGTTCCGGTGCGGTTCTCGGCCACCTTGCGACTGATCATCAGGGACAACAGGGCAGCGCCGATGCTGAGCGCCCCGGCCACGTACCAGGCGGGCGCGTAGTCGCCGTAGCTGTCGCGGGTGATCCCGGCCAGCGTCGAGGCGATCGCCGCGCCGATCTGGTGCGAGGCGAAGACCCAGCCGAACACGATCGGCGCGGACATGCCGTAGTGCTCGCGGCACAGCGCGACGGTCGGCGGCACGGTGGCGATGAAGTCCATGCCGTAGAAGATGACGAACACGATCATCGGCCCGGTGATGGACTCGTGGAACAGCGACGGCAGCACCAGCAGCGAGATGCCGCGCAGCACGTAGTAGACGCCCAGCAGGATCCGGGAGTCGACGCGGTCGGTGAGCCAGCCGGACAGGATCGTGCCGATCAGGTCGAACACGCCGATCAGGGCCAGCAGGCCCGCCGCGTGGACGCTCGGCATGCCGTGGTCGTGCGCGGCGGGGATGAAGTGCGTGGCGACCAGGCCGTTGGTGGTCGCGCCGCAGATGGCGAAGCCCAGCGCGAGGAACCAGAACGGCTTGGTGCGGGCGGCGTTCTTCAGCCCGTCGATGGCCAGGCGCGCGGCGTTGCCGGTCACCGGCGGCGCGGGCACGACCTCGTCCGCGCCGTACGGCGGGATGTTCAGGTCGGCCGGGTGCTCGCGGAAGAACAGCAGGACCAGCGGCACGGTCGCGAACGCCACGAGCGACACCACGATCGCCGCCGAGCGCCACCCGCCCGAGGACTCCGTCAACGACGCCACGAGCGGCAGGAAGACCAGCGAACCGGTCGCGCCACCGGCCGAGAGCAGGCCGGTGACCAGGCCCTGGCGCTTGACGAACCACCGCGTGCCGATGGTGGCCACGAAGCCCAACGAGATGGAACCGGCGCCGAGGCCCACCATCACGCCCCAGAGGAGCACGAGCTGCCACGCCGCCGTCATGAAGATGGTCAACCCGCTGCCCAGCGCGATCAGCGCCATCGCGCCGGCCGTCACCTTGCGCACGCCGAAGCGCTCCATCAGGGCGGCGGCGAACGGCGCGGTCACGCCGTACAGCGCCAGGTTGACCGACATGGCGAAGCCGATGGTGCCGGTCGACCACCCGAACTCGCGTTGCAGGGGGTCCACCAGCGCGCCCGGGGTGGAACGGAACCCAGCGGCGCCGACGAGCGCGACGAAACCGATGCCCGCGATCATCCAGGGCCAGAGTTGCTTGTTGCGAATCACGGGACAAGGGTGCTCGATGCGGGGCGGTTCCGAAAAGTGGCTCGATGGCCATCCTGTGCAAGAATCGGGCCATGACCCGACCGCACCTGGTTGCCGTGCTCGCGCTGGACGAGGTCGTCGCGTTCGACCTCGGCACCCCCACGCAGGTCTTCCACGCCGCCCGCGACCAGCAGGAGCGACGGTTCTACCAGGTCCGGGTGTGCACGCCCGGCGGGAGGCCGGTGCGCAGCTCGGCGGGCTTCACGGTCACCCCCGAGCACGGGCTGGAGCTGCTGGCCGAGGCCGACACGGTGCTCGTGGCCGGCGTCCACTACGACTCGCGGGTGCTGACCGACGGCACGGTGGACGCGCCGGTGCGCGACGCCCTGCGCGCGGCGGCGGACCGGGGCGCGCGGGTCATGTCGATCTGCACGGGCGCGTTCGTGCTGGCCGCGGCCGGGCTGCTGGACGGCCGCCGCGCCACCACGCACTGGGCGCACGCGGAGCAGTTCCGGCGGCTGTTCCCGGCGGTCGAGCTGGACCCGGACGTGCTGTTCGCCGACGAGGGCCGGATCCTCACCTCGGCCGGCGTGGGCGCGGGGGTGGACCTGTGCCTGCACGTCGTGCGGGAGGACCACGGCAGCGGGGTGGCGAACATGGCGGCGCGCCGGTGCGTCGTGCCGCCGTGGCGGCCGGGCGGGCAGTCGCAGTTCATCGTGCGCCCGATCCCGACGGTGGCCGACACGTCCACCGCCCCGGCCCGCGCGTGGGCGCTGGAGCACCTGCACGAGCCGCTGGACCTGCGGTCGCTGGCCGCGCACGCCCGGATGAGCGTGCGCACGTTCACCCGCCGGTTCCGCGAGGAGACCGGGATCAGCCCCGGCAAGTGGCTCACGCAGCAGCGGGTGGAGCGGGCGCGGCACCTGCTGGAGACCACGGACCTCGCCGTCGACCAGGTGGCGCGGCACGCGGGCTTCGGCACGGGCGCGGCGCTGCGGCAGCAGATGAGCGCGACCCTCGGCGTGGCGCCCAGCGCCTACCGCACCACGTTCCGGTCCGCCGGGTAGGCCCGCCCCGGAACGGCAAGCGGCACATCGACACCCCGCGTCGCAAGGCGCCACGCCCGCGGCACGACCACACGCCGCACCGCACCACGCCGCGCGACCACCGACCTTAGCCGGACGCGCCGCGGCACGACCGCCCGCACGCGCACGGCGGTCCGGCGCCGACCCGTCGAGGGCCGGCGCCGGACCGCCGTGACCGATCACCGCCGTCAGGCCGAGGCGTCGTCGGGCTCCGCGACCGTGACGCTGTAGAGGTCCAGCTCCCGGAACGGGTTGGGCTGCACCGTGCGCAGCCGCGTCGACCACGCCGACAGGGTGCTCTGGTACCACACCGGGATGGTGGGCATGTCCTCCAGGATCGCCCGCTCCGCCTCCTGGTACAGCTTCCACGCCTGCTCGCGGTCCGGCGCGCGGTCCGCGGCGGACAGCAGCTCGTCGACCACGGCGCTGCTGTACCTGCCGACGTTGTCGGACGCGCCGGTCCGGAACATCGGGCTCAGGAAGTTCTCGATCGACGGGTAGTCCGCGATCCACCCCGAGCGGAACAGGGCGGTGATCTCCTGGGCGTTGAGCTTGCGGCGGAACTCGCCCATGGTCGGGATCGGCACGAACCGGCACGGCACGCCGAGCGTCTCGGTGACCGACGCGCAGATCTCCTCCATCCACGGCTGGTTCGGCGAGTCGACGTTGGAGGTCAGCTCGATCTCGCCCTCGAACCCGGACGCGTCGAACAGCTCCTTGGCGCGCACCGGCGAGTACGTGCACAGCTCGCCGCCCTGGTTCTCCGCCCGGCCGGAGACCGCGGGCGGCACCAGGCCGTCGGCGGGCACCTGGTGGCCCTGGAAGATGCGGTCGATCAGCTTGACCCGGTCGATCGACATCGAGATCGCCTGCCGCACCCGCCGGTCCGCGTAGCGGGAGTCGTAGAGCGGGAACGAGACGGTCTGGATGCCGAGGTAGGTCCGGTCGTGGGTGCGGCCGGGCAGGTCGCGCTGGTACCGGTTGCCCTCCAGCGCCCAGTACGGCGTGACGTCGAGGTAGTCGAGCTTGTCCGCGATCACGTCGTGGTAGGCGTCGCCCAGGTCCCGGTAGATCCGGAACTCGACGCCGCCGATGTGGGGCTTGTCGTCCCCGGCGTACCCCTCGTAGCGGTGCAGCAGGATGTACTTCTCCCGCTCCCGGGAGACGAACCGGAACGCGCCGTTGCCGATGGGGTGGGCCTCGTAGGCCGCCCGGTCGGTGAAGAACACCTCGGGCAGCGGGAAGAACGCGCTGCACCCGAGCGTGACGGGGAACTCCGAGAACGGCGCCGACAGGGTCACCACGAACGTGTGGTCGTCGATCACCTCCAGCCCGGACATCTCGGTCACCGTCGAGTCCGGCGCGTTGACCTCCTCGAAGCCCGCGATGTGCGACAGGAACGTGGCCGCCTGCATCTTGTTCGGGCCGTGCGCGGTGTAGTTCCAGGCGTCCACGAAGCTGCGGGCGGTGACCGGCGTGCCGTCGTGGAACGTCCAGCCGCGCTTGAGCTTGATGGTGAACCGCGCCGAGTCGGTGGTCTCGATCGACTCGGCGACGGCGTTGCGCGGGTGGGCGTCGACCGCGTCGTAGGAGACCAGTCCCCGGAACAGCGCGGCGATCACCTTGACCCCGCCGGACTCGGTGGTGTGGCCGGGGATCAGCGCGTTCTCCGGCTCGGTGCCGTGGTAGCTGATGATCGCCGGTCGGGATGACTGCACACTTCCTCCGTATGGCCTGTGTTCGGGACGTTCGGGATCCGTCAGCGCTGCTCGTCCAGCGCGTGGTAGCGGCCGTGCAGGAACACCAGGGCGGGACCGTGCTGCCGCTCGTTGACGGCCACGACCTCGCCCACGACGAGGGTGTGGTCGCCCACGTCGAAGCTGTCCCACAGCACGCACTCCAGCCAGCTCGCGGAGTTGAGCACCAGCGCGCCGGTCTCGCACCCCGGCGTGGCGCGCAGCGCGCCCACGACCGGGGCGCGGGTCTCCCGGTCCTTGGCGAGCTGCCGGGCGACCTCGCGGGCCCGGCTGTCCAGGATGGACACCGCCCACTTCTTCGTCTCCAGCAGGTCCGCGAGGAACGCCGACTCCAGCCGCAGGCTCAACGACACCAGCGGCGGGTCGAGCGAGACCGAGGTGAGCGAGTTGACCGTCACCGCGTCGTGGCGCCTGCCGTCCGCCCGGTCGCTGTAGGTCGTCGCCACGCACACGCCGGTGGCGAAGTTCCGCATGACACCACGCAGGTCGGGTGGCATTGTGATCACACCTTCCGATGCGGACACCGTCGGCCGGGTCCCGGTGACGTCAGATCGACTGGGAGAACGAGAAGACGCGGTCCGGGTCGTACCGGCGCTTGACCTCCGCCAGGCGCGCCGCGTTGGGGCCGTGGTAGGCGGTGCGCCAGTCGTCCAGGTCCGGGTCGGTGAAGTTCACGTAGGACGCGTTCGCCGCGAACTCCCCCATGTCCTGGTGCAGCGCGTGCAGCCAGTCGAGGTTGCTCCGCTCGACCTCCGGCGACTCGTCCGGCAGCCACGAGGTGTCCAGCGACACGAGGAACAGCACGTCCCGGTGCGGGAACGCGGTCTCGGTCGCGGGCACGTCGTTGATCGCGCCGCCCCAGGTGAACAGGGCCGCGCCGGCGCCGTCGGGGTTCGCGCTGCCGGGCCACTTGTCCACCGCGGTCACCAGGGTCCGCAGCCCGTCCTCGGCCAGCGGTCCGGGCGTGCACCGGGTGCGCACCGCGAACGCGCCGCCCGCGGTGGCGTGGTGCAGGTACTCGGCCGCCTCCCAGTAGGTCCGGTCGGCGATGTCGACCCGGGACGGCGGCGCGACGGCCAGCGCGGGGGCGAGCAGCTCCCGCAGCTCCTCGGCCGGGCCGAGGTGCTGGCCGATCACCGACACCACGCCGTCCTGGCCCGCCGCGCGGCTGATGCCGATCCGGGCGGCGAACCCGTTGGGGGCCAGGCGCATGACCTCCTGCATGGTGGCCAGCACGTCCATCGCGTGCGCCCAGTCCCACAGCAACAGGCAGGTGGACGTGGCGGGCACGGGCCGGGCCTGGAAGGTGAACGAGGTGTTGACGCCGAAGTTGCCGCCGCCACCGCCCCGGCACGCCCAGAACAGGTCCGGGTTCACCGTCTCGCTGCACGTCACCGTGCTGCCGTCGGCCAGCACCACGTCGGTGGACACGAGCGAGTCGCAGGTGAGCCCCATCGCGCGGGACACCACCGAGACACCGCCGCCGAGCACCAGGCCGCCGATGCCGACGTCGTCGGAGTTGCCCAGCGGGAAGATCAGGTCGTGCTCGCGCAGGGCGGCGTAGATCTTCCCCGTCTGGGCGCCGCCGCCGACCGTGACGAGCGCGGTGGACGGGTCGACGCTCACCTCGTCCAGGCCCTGGAGGTCGAGCACCAGGCCGCGGTTCACGGAGTTGCCCGCGTAGCTGTGCCCGCCGCCGCGGGCCACGATCGGCACCCCGGCGTCGCGGGACCAGCCGATCGCCCGGCTCACGTCGTCCGGCCCGGCCGCGGACAGCACCGCGGCCGGCCGCACGTCGCGGAACCGCTCGTTGAACGGCCTGCTGCGCTCGTCGAACCCGTCGTCGCCGGGCAGCCGCAGCCGCCCGTCGACCAGGCCGCGCAACCCGTCCCACCCGGTCATGCCACACTTCCCGTCCGCGTCGGGGCCGACGGCTGCTGCGCCGGCACCTCCTCCAGGTAGGACACGCCGCTCGCGGCGTGCTCGCCGAAGCGCTGCCACTCCTCGCGCAGCACCAGCCGCCCGTCGGCGCGCTGCTCCGGCACGTTCACGGTGTGCCCCGAGATCACCTCGCCGGTGCCCAGCACCATCGTGTACGCCAGCCGCAGCGTGCCGTCCGGGGCGCACACGCCGGTGATCGTGCCACGCCGCACCTTGCCGCCGGTGAAGTCGGCCCACACCAGGTCGCCGTCCTGGTGGTAGCGGGCGACCGTGCCGTCGCCGCCGCCCGCCTTGCGGAACAACCGGCCGTCGTAGTTGATCATTCGTCCACGTCCAGCAGTCCGGCGGGCATCTCCAGCACCGCGCCCTTGGGCTTGGGCGCGACCCGTTCGGCGTCCACCTCGACCAGCGCGCTCGCCGCGAGCAGCCGCTCCTCGCAGGTCGGCACGTCGTCGGCCTGGACGACCACGAACGAGTGCCGGGCGATGTAGCCGCCCGGCGGCAACCGCAGCGTGGTGCCGGGCTCGACCATCGGCGAGGCCGTGACCAGGCCGGGGGCCTCCTTCGGCACGACGACCTTGTGCACCACGCAGTCGTGGTCGGGGTAGCCGAACCGGATGCCGGCCACGCCCCGCGCGGTGCGGGTGGTCTCGGGCCGCTGGCCCAGCGCCACGTCCACCATGACCTCGCCGGGGTCGATGCCGGTCGCGGTCTTGCCGAGGAACGGGATGAGGTCGCCGCCGACCCGGCCGTTGATCTCGATGATCAGCGGGCCGCGCTCGGTCAGCCGCACCTCGGTGTGGGTGATGCCGTCCTCGATGCCGAGCACCCGGTGCGCCCGCGCCAGGGTGTCCAGCAGGACCGGGTCCTCCAGCAGCGGGTCGGAGGCGTCCACCACGTGGCCGATCTCCTCGAAGTACGGGTGCTCGCCGGTCCGCTTGCGGGCCACGAACATCGGCAGGTACTCGCCCTTGTGCAGCGCGCCGTCCACGCTGATCTCGGGGCCGACCGCGTACTCCTCCACGATCGCGCCGCCGCGGTAGGGCTCGTCGCCGACCAGGCTGGCCTCGTGCGCGACCTGGAAGGCGTCGGCCAGCTCCTGCTCGTCGCGGGCCAGCACCACGCCCATGCTCGCGCCGAGCGCCCGGGGCTTGACCACGACCGGGTAGCCGATGCGCTCGGCCGCCGCCCGCGCCTCGTCCAGGTCGGCGGTCATCGCGAACCCGGGCTGGAGCAGGCCGCCCTCGGTCAGCCGGGTCCGCGCGCTGTACTTGTCCCGGCAGCCGTGCACGCCGGGGATGCTCAGGCCGGGCACGCCGAACTCCGCGGCCAGCTCGGCGGCGGGCATCACCAGCGGCTCGTCCCAGCACAGCACGCCGACGACGGTGTGCCGCGCGGCGACCTCGCGGGCGGTGGCCGCCAGCAGCTCGTGGTCGAACACGTTGACCACGGTGATCTCGTCGAAGTACTCGTGCTGCCAGGTCGGCTGCAGGTTGTTGATCAGCACCAGCGCGTGGCCCGCCCGGCGCGCCCTGGCCGCGGCGGACCGGACCAGGTACTCGCGGTAGAGCTTGAGCCCGCTGCCGATGACCAGCACCACGGTCTTGGAGCCGCTCATGTCGTGTTCCTCCACGGTCTTCTCATCCCGCCCAACCGGTCAGCCGCGGCAGGGTAGCGGGCGTCACGGTCGTCGCGCCCGCCCCCGTCGGGATGCGGGTGTCCGGCAACGCCTCGGCCGCCAGGTCGATCAGGATCGGCGCGGCGCACCGCAGCACCACCTCGACCTCGTGGCAGAAGTCGCCCTCCTCGCCGGGCCGCACCGACCACCGCGCCAGCCTGGCGAGCTGGTCGGTCAGCACCTCGGTCGCCCGGGTCAGGCTGAAGCAGTCCAGCTCGTAGCAGGCGGCGAACCGCTCCACGATCCTCGCCGCCGCCGCCCGCGACCGCTCCGACACCGGCAGCGGGCCGCGGCCGGTGAACCCGTCCACCCGGGCCGCGACCTCGTTCCACGGCTCCACGAGCCGGGTCGAGGTCACCCGGGCCAGCGCGGCGTGGCTGAAGTCGGTGCGCTGGTTCTCCGGGCTGGTCGCGGCCAGGTGGAACCGCACCAGGTCGCGCGGCACCCGCTCGACCAGGTCGCGGCCCCACACCACGTGTCCCCGGCTGGTGGAGAACTTCGAGTTGTCCAGCTCGTAGAACTCGTTGGTGATGAACTCCTCCGGCAGCAGGTACCGCCCGTCGGTGGCGAGCAGCATCGCCACCGCCGCCACCGCGAACGGGTAGGTGTTGTCGAAGCCGAGGAAGTAGACCACCTTCGTGCCCGCGTCGGCGAGCCACAGCTCGTCGTCCACCGCCGACGGCAGGCCCCGGCGCTCGGCCGACAGCGCGGCGCAGTAGATGCTCCACGCGGCGGGCTCGGCGTTCGGGTTGATCGTCTGACCGGCGACCTCGGGGAACGGGGCCGGGATGCCCCACGAGATCGGGTAGGTGACCGGGTAGTCGGGCAGGGGCCGGGACAGCATCTCCCGGATCGCCTGCGCCATGTGCGGGCGCATCGCCTTGCCGTGCTCGGCGAAGTGCGCGCGGATGCCCTCGCGGTAGCGCTCCATGGGCAGCACGAGCACCTGCGCCTCGCGCAGCTCCAGCGGGTCGTCGGGGTCCAGCGTCGACTTCGGGTCGATCAGGTCGCCCGCGGCGATCGGGTGGCCGCAGCTCTCGCACAGCCCGGCGCACCCCTCGGCGAGGCAGAGCGGGCAGCCGCCGCGCACGAACCCGTCCACCAGGTACTGCCCCGTCGCCGGGGAGTACGGGAACTTCACCGCGCGCAGCTCGAGCTTGCCGGCGGCGTGCAGCCGCTCCACGAACCCGAGCACGGTCTTGACGAACCGGTCCTCGTCGCCGGTGTACCCGTCGACCTCGATCCCGGCGGCGGCCAGCGTCGACTCGATCTGCTCGGCCGACCGGGCCACGAGCGCGGCCGGTTCCAGGCCGAGCCGGTGCGCGGTGGTCACCACGTAGGTGGAGGTGTCCTGGAAGCCCGTGGCCAGCAGCACGTCGCGGCCGGTGGCCCGCAGGTACCGGGCGTGCACGTCGGCGGCGAGGAACGGGCCCGCGAGGTGCCCGAGGTGCAGGTCGCCGTTGGCGGTGGGGGCCGGCGAGATGATCAGCGTGCGCTCGCTCATCCCGCCCGCTCCCCGTGCCGGGCGAGGAACTTCTCCGACATCTCGGCGTCCCACCAGACGCCGTAGTACTCGAAGTCCTCGGCGCTGTCGTTGACGACCTTGTGCGTGCAGCCCGGGGGCAGGTGCACGATGTCGCCCGCGACGAACGGGTGCCGCTCGCCGTCCACGTCCAGCTCGGCGACGCCCTTCATGGCGATGAAGATCTCGTACTCGTGGTGGGAGTGCGGCGTCGACTCGGTGCCGGCGCGCAGCACGCACCACGCGCCCTCGAACGGCGCGTTGAGCGCGGGCCAGGGCAGTAAGCGCTGGCCGTCCAGCCCGTAGGCCGGTTCGAGGTTGTCCCGGTCCAGGTGGCGGATCTCGACCACGTCGCTCACACCTCCGCGGCGGTCTCGGCGACCGCCCGCCGGTCCAGCAGGTCCTCGGTGATGTCCTGCGAGCGGTGCGCCAGCACGCTGATCAGCGAGTCGGCGATGCCGTGCGTCTGCTCGTTGACGCCCTGCAGGTAGATCGCGCCCCAGGCCGACTCGCCCAGGTCCACCCGGTAGCGGCGGCTGACGTTGACGTCGGTGAGGCCGATGCGCTCGGTCAGGTCGTTGACCAGCGCGGGCATCCGCGGGTCGTAGCCGGTGCCCAGGAACACCATGTCGCAGCGCAGCGGCTCGACCTTGCCGCTCTTGCGGTCGCGCAGGTCCAGCACGACCTCGTCGCCGTCCATCCGCGCGCCGACGACCTCGGTCAGGTGCCGCACGGAGGACCGCTGCCGCCCCAGCATCTTCTGCTGGTACAGCATCGAGTAGATCTCCTCCAGGAAGGGCGGCGCGAGGCCCGCGTAGTTGGTCAGGCGCATCTCGTCGAGCACCTGCGCCCGCGCCTCCGGCAGCATGTCGTAGAACTCGTCCACGAAGGACGGGTAGAACAGCTCGTTGACGAACTTGCTCGTCTGGTAGTTCTGCAGGCCGATGGCGCGCACGACCAGCGTCGGCTCGGACTCGGGGATGTCCTGGTGCAGCGCCATGAACATCTCCGCGGCGCTCTGCGCGCCGCCGATCACGACGGGCCGCCGCGGCCGCCGGTCCGCCGGCAGCTCGGCCATCCGGCCGGAGTACTGGGTGCTGTGCACCACGCGGTCCTGCGGCAGGTCGCGGAACACCGCGGGGACGTGCGCGTCCCGGCCGGTGCCGACCACCAGGTCGCGGCACGTGATGGTGTCGCCGTCGGACAGCGTGACGGTCCACCCGGCGATCGAGCCGTCCTCGGCCAGGCGCGGGTCGATCCGCTCGGTGCGGGCGTTGTAGCGGATGCGCACGTGCTCCAGGCCGTCCGCGACCCACTGCTGATAGGCCGACAGCTGCCAGCGATAGGGGTTGAAGGTGGACAGGTTCACGAAGTCGTCGAGCTGGCCCTGCTGGTGCAGGTAGTTCAGGAACGAGAACCGGCTCTGCGGGTTGCGCAGGGTCACCAGGTCCTTCAGGAACGACACCTGGCTGCGCGCCCACGGCAGCAGCAGGTTGCGCTGCCACTTGACGTCCGGGTACTGCTCCAGCACCAGGGTGTTCTCGGCCAGCCGGCTCACCCCGGACTCCTCGATCGCGACGGCGAGCGCCAGGTTCGACGGCCCCGCACCGATCAGGAGAACTTCGACATCTTGCCCAGTCACATTCCCACCTGACTACTAGGTCGGTCTCAAAACGGGTCGGTTACTCGGGCGGCCGCTGCGCGGGCCGCCGTGCCTGACTCCCGTGTGGACGGTCGTCGGCCGGGGGTTCTCGGGGCGGTCAGCTCTTCCGGTCGCGGCCGCCGGAGCCGATGACGCCGAGCGACAGGGCGAACGACGGCTTGCCGCCCAGCAGGTAGGCGCCCGCGGACTGCGCGATGCGGTCCTGCGCCACCACGTGCTGGCACATCGTGTTGGTGTCCCGCAGCCACCGGTCCATCGGGGACCGCTGGTAGATCGACGTGGTCTGCAGCAGGTCGTACAGCCGCGCCACGATCGACCGCGCCGTGCGGAAGGCGTGCCTGCGCGACAGCGGGAGCGCGGCCCGCTCGTCGGCGGTGAGGTCGTCGAGGGTGCCGCCGGCGGCCAGCACCTCGTGCTGGCGGCGCAGGGCCCCGTACACCGCGTGCCTGGTGGCGGCGTAGTCCGCCTCGCAGTCGGCGATGGTCACCTGGGTGCGGTAGTCGTCGGACATCGCGCCGGTCACCGGGCTCACCTTGGTGACCGCGATGTCGCGGACGTAGTCCAGCGCGGCGCGGGCGACGCCGAGCGCCACGCCCGGCATGTTGCGCATGTGCACCTCGGGCTGGGCCAGGGGGCCTTCGCCGTTGCGCACGGTGTCGAAGGTGACGGTGCGGCCCTCGGGCACGAACACGTCGGTGATCGAGTAGTCCCAGCTGCCGCTGCCCGCGAGGCCCGTGGTCTGCCAGGTGTCGATCACCTCGACGTCCGAGCGGGGCACGATGAACAGCTTGGAGTCGTGCGGGTCGCCGTCCTCGCCGGGCTCGGGCTTGCCGTCGCGGTAGATGAACGCGCCGGAGATCACCCAGTCGGCGTGCGTGATGCCGCTGCCGAACTGCCAGCGCCCGGTGAGCCGGTAGCCGCCGGGCACCAGCTCGGCGCGACCGGTCGGGAACAGCAGGCCCGCGGTCACCATGTCCAGGCTGGTGAACATCTCCTTGGCGACCGTCTCGTCCAGGAACTGGGCGTAGAGGCCGGAGTCGGAGCCGATCATCGCGCACCACCCGGCGGCGGCGTCACCGTAGGACAGGGCCTCGATCACCTCGGTCTGCTCGACGGAGTTCAGCTCGGGACCGCCCCACCGGCGGCTGAACCCCATCCGGAACACGCCGGTGCCCCGCAGCAGCTCCACGACGTCGGCGGGCAGGCGGCGCTCGCGCTCGACCTCGGCCGCGCGTTCGCGCAGCAGCGGCGCGACGGCCTTGGCGCGGGCCAGGATCTCGGCCGCGGTCGGCGCCACCGGGTGCGCGGACGCCCCGTCCGTGGCGGTCTCAACAGGTGTGGCTGTCATTCGCTCGCTTCCCCTCGACTGCGCTGGTGCGATTCCGATTCAAGACACCCCGCCCGTTGACCGGAAGCGTTGTCCAGACCAGACAATCAACCCGCGCGGACAACGCCGGAAAACCGTTGCGCCGTCAAGCGGACGGGCTGTGCGCGGAGCCGATGTCGGGGGTGAACGTCGAGGTCAGCGGCCATGGACGCCGAACGGCGAACAGCGGATACATCGCGGCAAGGGTTTCTTGTTCACAATTGCCGAACCCGAACCCGAACGCGGCCGGCCGCGCCACGACGCCGGTCAACCGCGCACCAGCGCCCAACCCACCGCGACCGAACGCACCCCGGCAGAGGTCACCCGCCCACCAGCACCCAACCCACCGCGGCCGAACGCACCCCGGCAGAGGTCACCCGCGCACCAGCGCCGAACCGTGCGCGGTCAGGTGGGCCGCCACGATCGCGCGCCACGGCCACCACCCGTCGGCGACCGGGGCCGGGTCGGTGACGCCGAGGTTGCGCAACGCCCGCCCGACGAACGGGTCGGCGGCGGGGAAGGCGTCCCGGTGGCCCAGCCGCAGCGCGATCTGCTCGGCCGCGCCCTCGCCGATCCCCTCGACCGCCGTCAGGCCGCTCACCAGGTCGGCCGTCGCCGCGCCGCCGTCCAGCACCACGTCGCCCGCCGCCACGTGCCGCGCCAGCCGTCGGACGGCGTCGGCGGCGCGGGCGGGCAGCCCTGCCTCCGCGAGGTCCGCGCCGGCCAGCACCTCGGCCGACGGGAACAGGTGCGTGAGCCCGTGCGTCAGGCCGGGCACGGGCGGACCGAACCGCCGGACCAGCGCGCCCGTCCACGACCGGGCCGTCGGCAGGTCGCCGTACTGGGCGACGACGGCGTGCACGGCCACCTCGAACTCGCCCCAGGCGCCCGGCGCGCGCAGCCCCGGCCGGGCCGCCACCAGCGCGCCGACGACGGGGTCGCCCGACAGCGCCTCCACCGCCGGACCGGTCTCCACGTCCACGGCCACCATCCGGCTCGCCCGCTCCACGACGTGGATCAGCCCCTCCCAGAACGGCAGGTGCGCCCGCAGCACCAGGGAGTCCTGCTCGCCGGGGTGCACCTCCAGCACACCGGGCTGGCCGTCCAGGCCGATGGTGCGCCGGTACACGCCGTCGTGCACCGACTCGACGCCGGGCACCGCCCGCGCGGCGAGGTAGCCGAGCACGCCCTCCCAGTCGAACGGCGGTCGGAACGGCAGCCGCATCGCCAGCCCGCCGTCCGCGGCCAGGCGGTCCGCCCGGCGCCGGCGCAGCCGCAGCTCGCTCGGCGAGGCGTGGAACACCTGGCGCATCTCCCGGTTGAACTGCCGCAGGCTCCCGAACCCCGACGCGAACGCCACGTCGGCCACGGCGAGTTCGGAGTCGTCGAGCAGCCGGCGGGCGAAGTGCGCGCGACGCGACCGCGCGAGCTGGTCGGGGGTCACGCCGAGGTGGTCGTGGAACAACCGGCGCAGGTGGCGCGGCGACATGCCCAGCCGCGCGCCCAGGGTGGCCTCGGTGCCGCCGTCCAGCACGCCGTCGAGGATGAGCCGCACCGCGCGGCACACCAGTTCGGGCGCTTCGGGACCGACGGCCCCGGCGGCCCGGTACGGGCGGCAGCGCAGGCACGCCCGGTACCCGGCGGCTTCCGCCGTCGCCGCCAGCTCGAAGGTGCGCACGTTCTCCGCGAGGGGCCGGGCCGGGCACTCCGGGCGGCAGTAGATGCCGGTCGTCACCACTGCCCTGAACGTCGTCATGTCGCAGCCACCTGGGTAACGCCACCCGACCCGCCGGCCTTGCTCCGGTCCCGCCGGGTTGTCCGCATCTGACCAGACACCTCCCGACGCCTCCGCGATCCTATCGTCGCGCCACGGCGCTGATCCACGTCCCACCCAGGAGGTCGGTGTGCTCACCAAAGTCCTGTTGATCCCGCTCAAGCCAGGCAAGCAGGCCGAGGCGGAGGAGATCGTGCGGCGGTTCGCCCTGCTCGGGCCGGAGCAGGAGCCCGCGACGCTGTCGTTCCGGGTGTACCGCGACCCGGCGCGCCCGGACTACCTGATGCTGGTCGGGAACTTCGCCGACCAGGACGCCTACGACGCGCACACCGGCTCGCCCGCGTACCGCGACCTCATGGCCGGCCGGTTCGCCGAGCTGGCCGAGGAGATCGTGGAGACCGACCACGAGATGATCGTCGCCATCTGAGCGGCGGCCTTCGTCGCGGGTTGATTGTTCGGACCGATCAACCCTGCCGGTCAATGCGGTCATCGGCTGGAATAGCCGCCGACGGGGTGCCCGCGGGCGCCCGGCCCGACAGGGTCACCGAAGTCGGCGACAACGGAGACAGACCTGTGACTGCCATGGCAGAAGACCCGTCCGGCGCGTTCGCCTCCCTGCGCGAGACCCGCGCGGCGGTGTGCGGACCGGCCGGGCGGACGTTGTGCCCCGACGCCGGTTCGACTCACCGGCGTCCACCGTCACAGCCCGGGAGGCGGTCCGGCCGCTGTCCCGACGTGCCCCGCCCGCCGGTGGTACCGTTCGCGTGACCGGAACCGGCCCGCGCCGCGCCCTTGACCGGTGAGCCGGTCGGCTGCGCTCCGCCTTGTCAACAGCGGAGGGCCCGACCGCTTCGTGACACCGCACCTGCCTGACGTAGCACGGTGGTGTCGGGTGAGCGATCGCCCGACCACGTGCGACGGTTCGCCGCGTTCGACCGCTGGACCGCGAGCCGGTTCGGCGTGGGTCCGATCGGCGGCAGTGACGTTCGACGAAGGTGTAGTCGGCCCTGTGGGGAGGGATTCCGTCATGGCGAGACCGGAGAAACCCGTGGACGCGAGCGGCGGGGTGGCGGCGGCGTTCGCCACCGAGCTGCGGCAGTTGCGGGCGTGCGCGGGCAACCCGACGTACCGGGAGATGGCGCGCACGGCGCTGTTCTCCCCTTCCGTGCTGTCCAACGCCGCGAGCGGCACCCGGTTACCGACGTTGCAGGTCACGCTGGGGTTCGTGGCGGCGTGCGGCGGTGACCGGGAGGAGTGGCGGCGGCGGTGGGCGCAGGCGGCGAACGTCGTCACGCCCGACGCCCCCACCTGGGGGCGATATAGGAGCTCGCCCGCCGACCGGGGGATGCCCCGACCGGCCCAGCTGCCGCTGCGGCCCTGGGGTTTCGTCGGCCGGCGACCGGAGCTGGAGCGGCTGCGCGAGCCCGCGTCGACCCCGCTGGTGATCACCGGACCGGTCGGCGTCGGCAAGAGCGAGTCCGCCCTGCACTACGCGCACCGCATCGCCGCCGACATGGTCGACGGCCAGTTGTACGCCGACCTCGGCGTGCTGACCGGCACGGCGTCGGACGCCGGGTTCGTGCTCGACGGATTCCTGCGGGCCCTGGGAGTGCCCGCAGACCTCCTGCCGGGCACGGTCGACCAGCGCGCCGGGCTGTACCGCTCGCTGCTGGCCGAGCGCAAGCTGGTGGTGCTGCTGGACAACGTCCGCGACGAGCGCCAGGTGCGGCCGCTGCTGGCCGAGTCGCGGCACAGCGTGACCCTGGTGGTGAGCCGGAAACCGCTGCTGGGCCTGGACGGCGTGCGCCGCGTGCGGCTGGAGGTGCCGCCGCGGTCGCAGTCGATCGCGATGATCACGGCGGCGGTGCCCGAGCGGGCCGCGGCCGAGCCGCTGGAGTGCGACCGGCTCGCCGAGCTGTGCGGCGACCTGCCGCTGGCGCTGACCATCGCGCTGCGCAAGCTGGTCGCGCGGCCGGACCTGTCGTTGCAGCGGGCCAACGCGAAGCTCATGGAGCGCGACGGCGCGCTGAACTGGCTGCGCATCGGCGACCTGTCCCTGCGCGAGGCGTTGAACTCGGCCTACCAGGACCTCGGCGACGCCGCCAAGACGCTGCTGACGCGCATCGCGCGCCTGCCGTTCCGCTGCGACCCGGACACGGTCATGCACGACGGGGGCGAGCTGGCCGAGGAGCTGCTGGAGGCGGGGCTGCTGCGCCGCGGCGACCAGCCCGGCACCTACCGGGTGGACCGGCTGGTGCGGGCGTTCGCGATCGAGGCGAGCGTGGCCGCGCACGGCCGCGACGACCCGCCGGTGCGGATAGACGTGCCGGTGCAGCAGTCGCGGCTCGACGGGGCCCGCGGGCTGTCCGCGCTGCGCATCGAGCTGCCGGTGTTCGCCGAGCACGCGCCGCCGGTGACCGAAGTGCGGTCCTGACGGCGTCCCGTCGCCGGGGCCGCCCGGTCACTCCACGTTGAGGTCGATCTCCGCGCCGTCGGGCAGGTCGTGCAGCTGCTGCGCGATCGGCCCGCGGACGCGCATCGCCTCGGCGGCCTCCTTGACCACGAGGTTGTCCAGCTCCAACTCGCCGCCCAGGGCGAGGAACCGCAACGGCACCAGGCGCTGATCGGGCGACAGGCGGCCGTGGGTGCGCTCCCAGTCGACGGTCAGCCCCACGGTCGCGTTCGTCTGCGGGTCGGCCAGCAGCCACGCCGCCCAGTCCTGAAGGCTCTTGCCGATCACCTCGACGTCGGCGGTCTCCGGGTCGAACAGCACCACCTGCTCGCCCAGGATGCCGAACTGCGTGCCCAGCACGTCCTGGCCGAAGCAGAACACGTCGTCGGCCAGGCCCCCGAAGGTGTCCTTCCACAGCTCGCCGGTGTTCCACTCGCCGAGTTCCGGACCCGCGCCGGGCGTGCCCGCGCGGTACACCTGCACCGCGGAGCCGAACACGGTGAACCCGTTGCGGCCGCTGAGCAGCGCCGCCAGCTCGCCGAACGCCCCGCCGACCCCGAAGTCCACCTGCGCGTCCTGCCCCAGTCGGCCCTGAGCCCTGGTCAGGAGGTCCTCCAGCGGGCTGAGCATCGCGTCTCCTCGCTCCGGCGGGTGGTTGCCGAGTGTAACCGTCTCATGGCACGACCTTCACCTCGAACTTGGCCCCGTTGGGCAGGCCGCGTATCTGGTGCCCCATCGACGACCCGGAGCCCCGGTTGTCGCCCGGCGCGATGGGTCTGACGCTCGCGCCCCGGCCGCCCTCCTTGGTCGCGGCGAAGGGGTACTCGTCCAGGTCCTTGCCCTTGACCTTGGGCATGCCCCGCAACGACGCGCGCCGGTTGGCCTTCGCGCCGGCGCGGTTGACGGTGAGGACCTTGGGGTGGCCCGCTTTCTGGGCGTCGCGGATGTGCTTGGCCGACTCGGGGTACTTCTTCGCGCTGATGGTGACCTGGTGGACCTTGCCCTTGGGCACGGGTTTGGCGACCGCGCCCGTGCTGCTGCGCACCCGGCGGGTCCGCTTGAGCACCGCCTTGGTCTGCCCGGCGGTCTGCGCCGTGGCCTTCGTGGCCGACCTGAGCGTCCGGGTGGACCTGGCCGCGGCGGCGAGCGTCTTGCCGACGCTGCGCTTGGCCATCAGAGGAGGAACTCGGCCACCAGCATGGCCAGGTCGATGAGGATGCCGGGCAGGGCCAGCCCGGCGGTGGCGGTGACGAGGCCGAGCCAGATCGGCAGCCGGGACAGGATCGTGCCGACGCACTCGGCGACGATGTCGCGGACCATGTCGCGCACCGACCCGATCACGTCGCCCGCGCTGCGCACCGCGGCGGCGACGTTGGCGGCGGTCGCGGCGACGGCGGCCAGGCCGCCCTCCTGCTCGCGCGCCCGGGCGCGGTAGGCGTCGGCGGCCTCGCCGCTCCAGCCCGCCGTGTCCGCGGCGACGACCTGGGCGAGCCGCTGCTGCGCCTCGGTCATCCGGGTGGCGATCCCGGTCCACGCGTCGGCGTAGGCCGCGATGGCGGCCGGGTCGCCCGCCAGCTCGTCCAACGCCTCGCGCAGCGGCTCGACGTGCTCGATCAGCCAGCCGACGCCGGCGCTCAGCGCCGCCTGGGCGGGGTTCGCGATCGCGCCGAGGACGGCCAGCGCGCCCTCCTTGACGCTGATCCCCGGGTCCGCCCACGCGGCCTGCTCCAGCTCGCGGGTGGACCGGTCGATCTCCTGGGCCAGGCGGAAGCCCGCCTCGGTGTCGGTCACCTGACTCCCCTCAGGGCGTGAACGCCTCGGCGTTCCCGCGCTCGACCTCGTCGTACTCGGCGATCGTGTCGATCACCAGGTCCGTGCTGGTGGACACCGAGTCCACGGCGTCGCGCACCGCCTCGACGGCCTGCTCGACCATCGGCCCGAGGTCGCCGGGCACGGAGGTGAACAGGACGCCGAACGCGTCGGGGGGCGCGCCCGCGCCCCGGGCGAGCGACAGCGCTTCGGCCAGCACGTCGGACACGTCCCGCAGGTGTTGCACGTGCGCCTGCAGCTCGGTCGTCAGGAGGCCGTATTTCCCCGTCATGTGTAATCCCAACGTGTCGAGCCGTTGACTGAGCGTGAATATAGTGACCGGGCCCACTGCGTCGGTGGGGAACGGGACGAGTTGCTCCACCCGGTACCGGTTGTCATCTGAAAGGACGAAGCCGATGTCTCCCAGTGGCGAAGACGCGCTCGAACGGCGCATCGCGGAGTGGTCGGCGCGCGCCGCCGGGACGGCCGAGCGCTACCGGGAGCTGGAGCGGCGGCTCAGCACGCTCTCCGTGACCGAGGAGGGGTTGAACGGCGGGGTGCGGGTGACCGTCGGGCAGAACGGCCTGGTCACCGCGATGAGCGCGTCGGACTCGCTGGTGGGGGTGCGACCGTCGGAGATCGTGCGGGAACTGGACGCCGCGATGCGCCGCGCGCAGTCCCGACTGGCCGCGCGGGTGGAGGCGGTGATGGTCGAGGTGGTCGGCGAGGACACGGAAAGCGTGGCCGCCGTAGTCGGCAGCTTCCGCCGCGCGTTCCCGGAGCAACCGGAGGGCGAACCGCCCGCGCCGGGTCGCGGTGACGGGGACCGGGACGAGGACGACGACGACTTCGACCCCACGCCGTGGCGCGGGTGAACCGACCGCACGGCCGGAAGTGTTGGTGCGGCGGGGAGTTCGGCGGGGTGAGGCGCGCTGCGACCGGCAGGGCTTCCGGCCCTCGCCCCGGAGAACGCGCCGTGGCGAGCCCGGCGGTTGGGGCGGCGCGGCAGGCGGGCTCCGACACAGGCCGGCGCGGGAACCGCTGCGGTAGCGGGGTTCAGGCCGGCGGTGGGGTCGCGGTGGCGAGCGCGGCGGCGGTCGGGTCCGAGGCGGCGGGTCGGCGGTTGCGGAAGCGGAAGTAGGTGGCGAGGGCGTTCGCCAGGGGGCGGGCGTGGTCCGGTGGGCCGTGGCGGGTCGCGTGGGCGACCGCGGCGACCAGGTTCGGCGCTTCGGCGTCCAGCCACTCCAACGCCTCGCCGCGGCCGAACGGGCGCGACGCCCCGCCCACCGCCGCGTCCGACGCCACCACCGCCACCGCGGCGGTCGCCCTGCGCACGTAGAAGCGCAGCACCCGGTCCACCGCCTCGTCCCGGCCGCCCTCGTGGTCGGCCCGCTCCACCCCGTACGCGCGCAACAACCCGTGGATCCGGTACCGCTGCGGGGCGTAGTGGTCCACCAGGTGCTCGGCGCACAACACGTCCAGCGCGTCCACCGTGTCCTGGTCGTCGTCCGACAGCACGACCACCACCTCGGCCGAGAAGTCCGCGCCCGGCAACAAGGCCAGCCGCCGGAACAACGCCCGCGCGCCCACCGGCAACGCCGTGTACGACTGGTCGAACGCCGCGCGGACGGTCATGTCGGGTTCCGCGCCGACGGCCAGCGCGGTCAACGGGTCGCCCGCCGCCAACCGGTCGGCCAGCCCGCCGATCCCCTGGTGCGGCCGGGCGGACAGGGTCGCGGCGGCAATCCGGATCGCGAGCGGCAGGTGGCCGCACAGGGCGCACAGCCGACGCGCGTCGGCGGGCTCCCGGTCCACCCGACGCGCCCCGAGCATCCGCCGCAGCAGGTGGACCGCCTCCTCCTCCCCCAGCACACCGACCGGCAACGAGCGGGCGTCGTCGAGCGCGACCAGGCCGCGCAGCTCGTTGCGGCTGGTCACCAGGACCAGGCAGCCCTGGTGCCCCGGCAGCAGCGCGCGGACCTGGGCCGAGTCGTGCGCGTTGTCCAGCACGATCAGCACCCGCCGGTGGGCCAGCGCCGACCGGAACGCGCCCGCGCGCTCCGCCGGGTCGGACGGCACCCGGTCGGGCGGCGTGCCCAGGGAGCGCAGCAACCGGCTCAACGCGTCACCCGTGCCCACCGCCGGATCGCCGGCGTGGCCGCGCAGGTCGAGGTACAGCTGGCCGTCCGGGAACCGGTCCCGCACGCGGTGCGCCCAGTGCACGGCGAGCGCCGACTTGCCCACGCCCGGCGGTCCGCTGATCACCCACGTGGACGCGACCCCGTCGGACAGCCCCTCGTCCAGCAGCGCCAGGTCGGCGGTGCGGCCGACGAAGCTCGCGATGTCGGCGGGCAACTGCGCCGGCGGCGGTTCGGCGGCGGGGCCGGGCAGCGCGCGGGCCGCCTCGGACCGCTCCACCCGCAGCACCGGGGCCTGGTTGAGGATGTCGTGCTGGAGCCGGGTCAGCTCCTCCCCCGGCTCCAGGCCGAGTTCCCGGTCCAGCACGGCGCGGAAGTCCTGGTACACGGCCAACGCCTCGGCCTGCCGCCCGCACCGGTACAGCGCCAGCATCAGCAGGCCCCGCAGCCGCTCCCGCAACGGGTGCGCCGCCACGAGCGCCTGCAGCTCGGCGCTCGCGTCGTCGTGCGACCCGAGCGCGAGGTGCGCGCGGAAGCGGTCCTCCTGCGCGGTCAGCCGGAGTTCGCCCAGCCGGGTCCGGAACGCCCGGACGTCCGGCGTCTCCAGCTCCGCGAACGGCTCACCGCGCCACAACGCGATCGCGGCCGAGGTGAGCCGTTCGGCGAGCGGCCAGTCGCGGGCCGCCGCCGCCTGGTGCCCGAGCCGCACGTCGTCCTCGAAGCGGAACAGGTCCAGCTCGTCCCGCGCCACGTCGATGCGGTAGCCGTTGGCGCCGCTGCTGATCCGCCCGTCGGCCAACGCGGTGCGCAGCTTCCACACGTAGGTCTTCATGTTGCCCACCGCCGACCGGGGCGGTTCGTCGTCCCACAGCACGTCGACGAGCTTGTCCACCGACACCCAGTGGTTGGCGTTCATCAGCAGCACGGTCAGCAGCCTGCGTTGCTTCGCGGACCGGACGGCCAGTTCGCGGCCGTCCGGCAACACGACCTCGACGCCCCCCAGCACCCGGAACAGCACGGGACCCTCCGTAACCGCTCGTGTCTCCCCGGTAATCGAGAGTAGGGGCAACCCCGGAGAAGGCACTCCTCCGAATGGTTCAACCAATCATGGTCGTGTACCGCGCGGCCACCACCGTGGACCGGCTGTGGACCGGCCGTGGACCACCGGTTGCCACCGTCGTCGTATTCGGACCGGCGTGGACGACTGGGGGAAGCGGATGCGACGCGGTGGCGTGCTCTTGTCCGGCGAAGCGGAGCGCCAGGTCGTGCCCGCGCGCCTGTGGGACCGGATGTCGATCACGTCGCCGGACGGCCACCCCGACGGCTTCCCGTTGACCGCGCCCGGGATCCGGCTGGCGCTCGGGCTCGTCGACGCGGCGTTCACGGCGGTCGGCGCGGTGAAGCGCGGCGGGCCGCGCGCCGTGCCGTCGGCGGGCGCGTTGTACCCGTACGAGTTCCGGGTCGTCACCGGCGACCGGGACCGCGCGGGCGCGCCGCACGTGCTGCACGTCGACCCGGTGCGCCGGCTGGCGCACCGGCTGCCGGGCGAGTCGGCCGCGTGGTCGTGCGAACGCGCCGGGCTCGCGGTGCCCGACCCCGGCGGCGCGCTGGTCTTCGTGGTGAGCAGGCCGTGGCTGTCGATGCGCAAGTACGGCGACCGCGGGTACCTCTACGCCCAGCTCGACGCGGCGCACGTGGCGACGAACCTGCTGTGCGTGTCGTCGGCGGCGGGGCTGCCGGCCGAGTTGCGGCTGCGGTTCGACCGCGACCCGCTGCTCGACGCGCTCGGCCTCGCCGGCCGCTGCCGCGAGGTGCACTCGGTGGTGGCCGTCGGACCGGGCCGCGACCCGGTCCCCGGCGAGGGCTGGTCGGGGCGCGACGTCCACTCCTCGCCGCCGCCCGACCTCGACGTCACCTGGCTGGAGCTGGCCTGCTGGGACTCGCTGGACCCGGCCGACGGGGCGCAGGCGACCCGGGCCGTGGTCAGCGGCCCGATCGCCGGGGTGGCCGGCGCGACGGCCCGGCCGGCTCTCCGATGGCGCGAGCTGTCGGCGGTGCGTGCGTCCGCCAAGAGGTTCCTCCCGGTCGAGGTGCCGGCGGAGGTGCTGGGGCGTGCCCTGTCCGCGCTGGACACCCGGCACGCCACCGACCTGCGGCCGGACCCGGACTTCCACCTGTCGCTGGTCACCCGGTCCGTCGCCGGCCGGCCGCCCGCCGTGACGCGCCTGACCGGCGGCGGCGCGGTCGGCCCGGACGAGCCGGTCCGACCCGACGACCTCGCGCGGGCGTGCATGCACCAGGACCACCTGCGGGACGCGGCGGCGTTCGTCGTCGCCCACGCGCCGCGCGACGAGGTGGTCGGCCGGTACCCGCACCGGCTGCGCGAGCTGATCTTCCGCGCGGGCGCGGTCGGGCAGCTGCTGTACCTGGGGGCCACCGAGGCGGGGTTGGGCGTGACCGCGGTAGGCGGGTTCGACGCGCGCCGGTGGCGGCGGATCGCGCGGCTGCCCGGCGACCACGAGGTGCTCTACCTGGTCGCGCTGGGCGCGGGCGTGGACACCGGCGCCAAGTGGGACCGCGCGCACCTCGCCTACGCCCACGACGAGCGCTGAGGGGGAACGCCGTGCCGCCCACCACGACCGCCGAAGGGGCCGCCCTGCCGACCACCGCCCGACACGGACCACCGAGCGGGACGCCACGCCGCCACCCGACGCGGACCACCGAGCGGGACGCCACGCCACCGCCCGACGCGGATCACCGAGCGGGACACCGTGCCGACACCCGCCGCCGGACACGCCCACCACGAGCGCTGAGGGGGACGCCGTGCTGACCGAGATCGTCACCGAGCACCTGCGCGAGCACCGCGACCGGGTCGCGGTCACCGACCCGACCACCCGGCTCACGGGCGCGGGGCTGCTGGCCGCGGCCGACGCGTTCGCCACCGCGCTCGACGCGGCACGGCCTCCGTCGTCCGGCCGGCCGCGGGTCGGGGTGGTCGCCGGGAACTCCGCCGCCTACGTGGCGGCCTACCTGGGCGTGCTGCGGATGGGTGGCGTGCCGTTCCTGGTCGACGCCGCGTTCACCGCGGGCGAGTTGGCGGGCATCGCCGACGACTGCTCGCTCGACCTGCTCGTCCACGACGAGCGCGACCTGGGCGCGCTGGGCGGTCGGGCGCTCGACGTGCCCGGCGGCGGGTTGGCGGTGACCGCGTTGCCGGTCGCCGGGCGGCGCTTCGACCTCCTGCCCGACACCGAGGTCTGCCGCTTCACGTCCGGTTCGACCGGCAAGCCCAACTGCATCGAGTTCGCGGGGCGGGCGGTGCACCGCGCGGCGGCCAACTGGGCGGCGGGCACCGGCCTGCGCGCCGAGGACCGCATCGCCTGCTACGCCGCGCTGTCCAACGGCTTGGCGTTCAACACCTCGCTGCTGGCCACGTTCCTGGTCGGCGCGTCCCTGCACCTGAGCCGGGGCCTGCCGACGGCGGCCCGGGTCGAGCGCGACCTGGCGCGCACCGACGCCACCCGGCTGGTCGGCTTCCCAGCGCTGTACGAGTCGGTGGTGCGGCGCGGGAGGTCGTCGCCGGCGCCCGCGAGCGTGCGGGTGGCGGTGTCCTCGGGCGCGCCGCTGCGGGAGGACACCAAGCGGGCGTTCGCCGAGCTGACCGGGATCGCGATCAGCAACTACTACGGCATCGCCGAGACCGGGCCGCTGACGTTCGCCGCGGACCCCGCCCGCACCGAGGGCCTGGGCGCGCCGCTGCCCGGCGTCGACCTGCGCGCGGGCGTGGCCGGGCGACCCGGCCCGATCACCGTGCGCAGCGAGTCGATGGGCTCGCGCTACCTCAACGCGCCGGGCGTGTTCGAGGACCGGGTCGACGCGGAGGGCCGGTACCGCACCGGTGACGAGGGCTACCTGGCCGCGGGCGCGCTGGTGCTGACCGGCCGGTCCAACCGCATGATCAACATCGGCGGGCGCAAGGTGGACCCGGTCGAGGTGGCCGAGGTGCTGCGCACCGCGTCGGGCGTCCGCGACGTCGTGGTGTTCGAGGACGCCGACCAGCACGGCGACCCGCTCGTGGTCGCCGCCGTCGTCCGGGACGGCGGGCTCGACGCGGCCGCGTTGCGCGCGCACTGCGCCGCCCGGCTGGCCGCCTACAAGGTGCCCGCGCGCATCCACCTGCTCGACCGGATCCCCGCGAACTCCATCGGCAAGCCGTCGCTCACCGCGCTGCGCGGGCTGTGAACCACGGACACAAGGAGACCACCCCATGCACCCCGACAGCACCACGCTGCGCGCCGACCTCGTGCGGCTGATCGTGAGCAGCGGCGACGGCGTGATCGCCGAGGACGACCTGGCCCGGGCGGACGGCTCGCTGCGCGCGCTGAACTACTCGTCGTTGTCCTACATGCGGTTGATCGACGCCATCGAGAACGAACTGGGCGTCTACGTCGACCCCGAGGCCGACCCGGAGCGGTTCGCCACCGTCGACTCGCTGGTGGACCTCATCCGGGAGAGCGCGGACAGCGAGGACAGCGTCGATGCGTGACGGCCTGCCCCGGGTCGGCGTGGTCGGCGCGGGCCGGCTCGGCGGCGCGGTGCTGCGCCGGTGCCGGGACCTGGGGCTGCCGGTGGCCTGGCAGGCGTCCGGCGGCGGGCGGCACGGCGACGGTGTCGCGGACGTGGTGGTGGACGCCGCCGCGCCCGCCGCGCACGACCTCGTGGTCGCCTACTGCCGCGACCACGGCGCGGCGCTGGTGGAGTGCGTGTCCAACCTCGCCGACGCGCAGTGGGCCGCGCTCGCCGACCTCGCCACCGCCGTGCCGGTGCTGCGGGCGACGAACCTCGCGGTCGGCCACCACCTGCAACGCCGGCTCATCACCCACCTGGCCGCCATCCTGCCCGCGCAGCCGCAGACCAGCGTCTGGGAACGGCACCCGACCACCAAGGCGCACCGGCCGAGCGCCACCGCCGTCGCGCTCGCGCGGGAGTGGTCGGCCGCCACCGGGCACGAACCGGACGACCTCAGCTCGACGCGGACGGGCCTGCCCGTCAGCGAGCACGAGATCACCTGGACCTGGGAGTCCGAGACCCTGAGCGTGCGGCACCACGTCGGCTCCTTCGACGCCGCCGCGACGGGTGCGGCACGCGCGGCCGTGTGGCTGTCCGCGCGGGAACCGGGGCTCTACGACACGCAGGAGATGTACGACGACCTGATCGGCACACCGGGGGCCTAGATGTCCGAGCACAGGCCGGCGCTGCGCCGGCTCATCACCCAGTTGGCGCAGGGCGCGCGCATGCTCTCGCTCGACGGGCACGACGACTTCAACCAGGGGCAGATCTCCGCGCGGCTGCCCGGCGAGGACACGTTCGTCATCAAGAACGCGCTGGTCGGCTTCGACGAGGCGACCCCGGACGAGGTCGTGGTCGCGGCGGTGGACCACACCGCGCCCGCGCCGAAGCTGGCGCCGCCCGAACTGCCGCTGCACCAGGCGATCTACCGCGCCCGCCCGGACGTGAACGCGATCGTGCACAGCCACGCGCCGCACACGCTGGTCTTCGGCGCGACGGACCTCGTGCTGCGCCCGATCTCGCACGACGGGGCGTACTTCGCCGAGCGCACCGGCGTGTTCACCACGACCAGCAACACCGTGCTGGACATCGAGACCGGCGACGCCATCGCCGCGGTGCTGGCCGGCGGCAACGGCGTGTTCCTGCGCAACCACGGCGGCGTGGTGGTGGGCAAGAGCGTGCGGCACGCGGCGATCTTCGCCCAGGTCCTGGAACGGGCGTGCCGGTTGCAGCTCCTGGCCGAGGGCGCCGCGGGCAAGTACGAGTGGTCCACCGACGCGGACGTGAAGCTCAAGCAGGACTTCATCTACGCCGACCTGTCCGTGCGGTCCTACTGGGACTACGCGGTGCGCCGCGTCGGCCGGGTCTGGCCGGAGACCACGCGCTGGCCGACCCGGTGACCGGGGACGACGTCGTCGTCACGCTCGCCCGGCGCGGGCGCGGACCCGACCCCGGCCGGTACGCCACCGCGGCCGACCGGGCGCGGGCGACGGACCTGCCCGAGCGCCGGGCGGCGGAGTACCTGGAGGGCCGCGCCCTGCTGCGCTGGCTGCTCGACCGGGTCCTCGGCCCGCCGACCGCGCACGCCGCCATCGGCGTCACGGCCACCGGCAAACCGGTGCTGGACGGCGACGTGGGCGTCAGCGTGTCGCACGGCACGCGGGTGCTCGCGGCCGCCGTCGCGCCGGCCCGCGAGGTGGGCGTCGACGTGCAGGAGCACGTCGTGCCCACGCCGGGACTGCTCGCCCGGTGCTGCCGGGCCGAGGACGTGGCGGCCGTGGCCGCGCTGGCCCCGGCCGAGCGCGCCCGCGTGTTCACCGCCGTGTGGGTGGTGCAGGAGGCGTGCCTGAAGGCCGTCGGCGAGGGCGTCCGGTTCCGGCCCGGCCGGGTGGCGGTCCGCCCCGGCCGCCGACGCGGCGCGTGGCGCGACCTGCACTGGCGGCTGCTGCCCCCGTACGCGGGGGCCGAGGTCGCGGTCGCCGCGTCCGGTCCGCCGCCGCGCGTCCACCTCCTCCACCCCGTCGAAGGAATGAGAGCGCCATGAGCACCATCCCGACGATCCCCCGCGACCGCCCCCTGCCGGTGTCGTTCACCCAGGAGGAGCGGCTGACCACCGGGCGGCACGTGCAGTTCGTCAACAACAAGATCGCGATCGGCCTGCTGTTCGACGGGCCGCTCGACACCGCGCTGCTGGACCGCGCGCTCGCGGAGCTGACCGACCGGCACGAGGCGCTGCGGCTGACGTTCCCGGACGAGGAGGTGCTCCGGGCCGCGCTGCTGCCGCGGCTGCCCGCCCTGCGCCACGTCCGGGTGGACGGCGGCGACCCGGAGCAGCGGCTGGACCGCGCGCTCGCGCTGCTGGCCGAGGACGCCTGCGCGCCGTTCGACCTGGCCGCGGGGCCGCTGTGCCGCACGCTGCTGGCCGAGGTCGAGCCCGACCGGCACGTGCTGTGCGTGACGATCGACCACGTCGTCACCGACGCCTGGTCGGTCCGCCTGGTGCTGGAGGAGCTGCTGCTGATCTACCGCGCGCGGGCCGCCGGCGCCACGCCGGACCTGCCCGGGCTGCCCGTGCAGTACCCGGACTTCGTGGCGTGGGAACGGGCGCAGCTCAGCGGCGCGGCGCTGGAGCGGCAGGTGGGGTACTGGCGGCGCAAGCTCGCGGGCATCGACCCCATCCCGTCCTCGGGGCTGACCGACCCGGCGGGCGAGCCCGGCGGCGCGCCGCGGCTGGTCAAGCTCCGCACGCTGCTCGACCGGCCCGCGGTGGACCGCCTCACCGGGCTGGCCGCCGACCTGGGCACCAGTCTCGTCGTGCTGGTGTCGGCGGCGGTGAAGGCGGCCATGTGGCGGCGCCGGCGGGCCACGATGGGCGACGCCGAGGCCGGTGACGTGGCCACGTTCGGCTCGCTGGCCAACCGCACGCGCCCCGACACCCAGCGGGTGGTGGGCTACCTGGCCACCGTCGCGACGTTCCGCACCGCGTTCGACAGCGCGACCCCGTTCCGCGAGCTGGCGGGGCGCGAGGCCCGGACGCTGTGGGAGGCCATGCGCCACCAGCGCATCCCGCACTCGCTGATCATGCGCGAGCTGCGCCACCCGCAGTACGGCGCGCGTTACCGCGACCCGGCGTCGCTGCCCTCCTACCTCAACTTCGACTTCGACCTGGTCGAGGACTCCAGCCAGGAGCTGCCGCGGGTGCCCGGCCTGGACGTGCGGCCGATCGCCATCCCCATGCCCGAGGTGCCGCGCGGCGGGCTGCGGGTGCTGGGGTACCGCCGGCCGAACGGCGTCGAGCTGGAACTGCGCTACCGCAGCGACCGCTACGGCCCGGCGTGGGCGGCGGAGTTCCTGGACGACATCGCCCGGGTGCTGCACGTCGCGGTGGACGCGCCGGACGTGCCGGTCGGGCAGGTCTTCGAGCCGGCCGCGCGGAGCGCCCGGTGAGCCCCCGCCACCGGCTCGCCGCGATCGACCTGGACGGCACGCTGCTGCGCCGCGACTACACGTTGTCCCCGCGCAACGAGCGGGCCCTGGCGGCGCTCCGCGAGGCCGGCACGGAGGTCGTGTTCGTCACCGCCCGCCACCCGGCCGCCGTGCGCGACTACGCCGTCCGCCTGGGCCTGGAGGGCGAGGCCATCTGCTGCGTGGGCTCGGCGGTGTGCGCGCTGCCCTCCTGCGAGGTCACCTGGAGCGCCGCGATCCCCGCGGAGGCGGCGGCCACCGCGGCGCGCCGGCTCCGGGCCGCGTTCCCCCGGCTGCACCTGGGCTGGGTGCTGCCCGCCGGACCGGTCGGCTACCAGCACGGCTACCCGCCGCCGCTGCTGCTCGGCGAGTCGTTCTTCGGCGACCCGACGGCCATCGACGGACCCGTGCTGAAGATGTGGCTCGCGGGCGGCGACCTCGACGGCACGGTCCCGGCGGGGCTCGCCGAGGCGGTGCGCGGGCTGGTCGACATCGCCCACGTGGGGCCGGGTTTCGTGGACCTCGTCGCGCCGGGCGCGACCAAGGTCGGCACGCTGGCCGAGCTGGCGCGGCGACGCGGCCTGAGCGCGCGTGACGTGGTCGCGTTCGGCGACACCGCGGCCGACCTCGACATGATCCGCTGGGCCGGGCACGGCGTGGTCATGGCCAACGCCGACCCCGCGCTGCACCCCCTGGCCGACGAGGTCGCGCCCGACTGCGACGACGACGGCGTGGCCGTCGTGCTGGAACGCCTGTGCGCCGAGGAGGTGAGGGTGCCGTGAAGGTGCACCGCCTGCTGCCGACCGAGGACGCGGTCGACCTGATCGGGCTCGTCGAGGAGATCGCCGACGGGGAACTCGCGCCGCGCGTCGCCGACTTCGAGGCGCGCGGCGAGTTCCCGCGCGAGGCCGTGCGCACGCTGGCGCGGGCCGGGCTGTTCGGCCTGCCCTACCCGCAGGAGCACGGCGGCGGCGGCCAGCCGTACGAGGTCTACCTGCACGTGGTGGAGCTGATCGCGAGCCGGTGGCTGGCCGTGGCCGAGGCGCTGAACGTGCACACCCTGTCGTGCCACGGGATCGCCCACTTCGGCACCGACGTGCAGCGCAAGCAGCACCTGCCGGACCTGCTCGGCGGCGAACTGCTCGGCGCGAACTGCCTGTCGGAGCACGAAGCCGGCTCGGACCTCGCGTCGATCGCCACCACCGCGACCCGCGACGGCGACGACTACGTCCTGCGCGGGACGAAG
Source organism: Actinosynnema sp. NPDC004786 (assembly GCF_053601135.1). Taxonomy (NCBI): domain Bacteria; kingdom Bacillati; phylum Actinomycetota; class Actinomycetes; order Pseudonocardiales; family Pseudonocardiaceae; genus Actinosynnema; species Actinosynnema sp. NPDC004786. Next base: position 145,567 of record NZ_JBSGBG010000015.1, read on the forward strand.
GCGTGGGTCACGCACGGCGGCATCGCCGACTACTACGCCGTGTACGCGCGCACCGGCGGTCCGGGCGCACGCGGCCTGTCGTGCCTGCTGGTGGACGCCGACACCGCGGGCGTGCTGCCGCAGCGGCCGGAGAAGAAGATGGGCGTGTCCTCCTCGCCCACCGCCCAGGTCGTCTTCGACCACGCCCGGGTGCCGGGCGACCGGCTGATCGGGCGGCCCGGCAAGGGTTTCCTGATCGCCATGGACGCGCTGGACTGCGGCCGGCTCGCCATCGGCGCGTGCGCGGTCGGGCTCGCGCAGGCGGCGCTGGACTACGCCGTGGACTACGCCAGGCAGCGGCGGCAGTTCGGTCAGCCGATCATCTCCTTCCAGGGCATCGGTTTCCTGCTCGCGGACATGGCCACCGCGGTGTCGGCGGCGCGGGCGCTCGTGCTGCACGCGGCCCGGCTGAGGGACACCGGCCGGCCGTTCTCCGTGGAGGCCGCCAAGGCCAAGCTGTTCGCCACCGACATGGCGATGAGGGTCACCACCGACGCGGTGCAGGTGCTCGGCGGCGCGGGTTACGTGGCCGATCACCCGGTCGAGCGGTGGATGCGCGAGGCCAAGCTCCTGCAGATCGTCGAAGGCACCAACCAGATCCAACGACTGGTCGTCTCCCGCGCGCTGTGACGCGGGGCCGTGGAGGGGAAGGCGATGGACAACCCGTTCGAGGTCGCGGCCGACCAGCCGCTCGACGTCGTCGTGCACAAGGGCGGGTACGGCGACGACTACGTCATCTCCGCCGAGGCGCGGTACCGGGAGCGGTTCCCGGCCGCGCCGGTCCGGCACGAGGGCGTGCAGGACGTCAAGGGCCGGCTGGCCGGCCGCTTCGCCGACGGGAACCCGCCCGACCTGGTCAGCTCGGCGGGCCGGTTCACGCTCGACATCGGCGGGCTCGCCGCCCGGCGGCAACTGCTCGACCTCGCGCCGCTGCTGGACGCGCCGAGCTTCGACGACCCGGACCGGCCCGTGCGGGACACCCTGCGCCCCGGCACGGTCGAGGCCGGCGCCTACGGCGACGCCTGCTACACGCTCAACTACGGCTACAACGTCTACGGCATCTGGCGCAGCCGCGCGCTGTTCGACCGGCACGGCTGGCCCGACCCCACCACGTGGGACGAGATGCTCGCGCTGTGCGCGGAGATCCGGGGCGCGGGCGTGACGCCGTGGATCTACCAGAGCATGTACCCGGCCTACTTCATGTACCCGATCCTGGCCATGGCCGCCAAGACCGGCGGCCGGCAGGTGCTGGTCGACATCGACAACCTCGAACCCGGCGCGTGGCGGGCCGACGCGGTGGTCGCGGCCGCCGAGGCGTTCCACGACCTGGCCCGGCGCGGTTACCTGGCGGGCAACGACGAGCCGATCACGCACCTGGACGCGCAGCGGCGGTGGCTGCGCGGCGAGGCGGCGTTCCTGCCGTGCGGCTCGTGGCTGGAGAACGAGATGGCCGCCGAGACCCCGCCCGACTTCGACCTGGCGATGTCGCCGACGCCGAGCCTCACCGCGACCGACGCGCTGCCCCGCCGCGCGGTCCTGGCCATCGCCGCCGAACCGTTCTTCGTGCCGGCCGACGCGGCGAACCCGCGGGGCGGGCTGGAACTGCTGCGGATCATGCTGTCGCGGCGGATCTCGCGCGGGTTCGCCGAGCGCACGGGGGCGTTCAACAGCGTGGTGGACGGGTCGGCCGGGGTCGGGGGCAACCCGGGTTTCCGGTCGGCGAGCGCGGCGCTGGCCGAGGCCGGCGACGACACGCTGCACTTCCACTTCTTCATCCGGTACCTGGACATGTACCTGGCCATGGGGGTGGCGATCCGCGAGCTGCTGGCCGGTCGGACCACGCCGCGCCGGTGGAGCGAGACGTGCCAGGCGTTGGCGGACGAGGCGGCGGCGGACGACCGCCTGCTCAAGGTCCGGCGTTGAGCACCCGATTTCGAGACGGATGTGGGGACAGATGGTAGTCGCGGAGATCTTCGGCTGGATCGGCGGCACGATCGGCGCCGCCGTGGCGTGGCCGCAGGCGTGGCGGCTGTGGGTGGGCCGGAAGTTCCAGGGCCTGTCGCCGTCCGCGGGCGTGCTGGCGGTGTTCTACGGCGTCGGGTGGACCGCGTACGGGTTGTGGACGCAGAGCCCGGCGCAGATCGTCACCAACGCCATCGCGCTCACCGCGTCGGTCGCGGTGCTGGCGGGCCACGTGCGGCTGGGTCAGCTGGCGGCCCGCCAGTGGCTGCCGCTGCTGGTGGTGACGTTGGGCGGGCTCGCGCTGATCGGCCTGCTGGCGGGCGGCACGGCGGTGGGGTCGGTGGTGGGCGCCTCCACCATCTTCGCCATCGGCGCGCAGGTCGTGTCCCTGATCCGGCAGCGCGCCCGGGGCGACTTCGACGTGCGCGGGGTGTCCCGGCCGCGGTGGTGGCTCAGCGCGTTCTGCAACGCCATGTGGATGGTGTTCGGCATCCTCGCGCTGGACTGGGTCGTGCTGGTCACGTCGAGCACCAACACGGTGCTGTCCCTGGCCGTGCTGGCGCTGACCCTGCCGCCGCGCGGGCGCGCCTCGACGCCGGTCGAGCAGGTCGAGGCCGCGGCGTGACGCTCGTCGAGCTGCTGCCCAGCCTGGGCGGCCTCGCGCGGGCCAGGCTGGAGGACGGCCGGTGGCCCGCCGACGCCCACGTCTCCCCCACCGGTGACGTGGTGGTCGGCGGGGTCGCCCTGGCGGGCCTGGCGGGCGCGTTCGGCACGCCCGTGCACGTGGTGAGCGAGCAGGAGGTGCGGCGCGTGTCCGGCGCGTACGCGCGCGTGCTGCCGCGGGTGGTGGTGTCGCCGGCGGAACTGCCGTGGCCGGACGTGCTGCGGTGGTGCGCCGAGGAGGGGCTGGTGGTCGCCGACGCGCCGGGGCTGCGCGGGCACGGCCTGCGGTACCGGCTGTCCGGCGACGTGCCCGCGGCCGAGCGGTGCGCGCGGGACGTCGTGCGGCTGGTCGCGCGGCTGCGGCACGAGCACGGGGTGGAGCTGGACGAGGTCGTGGTCGAGGTCGTCGCCGGCGAGGCGGGCGCGTTCGACCTGACCGGGCTGGCCACCCGGCTGCGCGTGGCGGTCAACGGCGAGGCGCTGACGCACCGCGTCCCGCCGCCCCGGCTCACCGTGGAGCCGGGGCGTTCCCTGCTCGTGCGGGCGGTGGTGGGCGTGGGCCGGGTGCGCTCGGTGCGGGCGGGCGCGGTGGAGGTCGACGGTCCGGTGGGGCCGGTCATGCGGGTGCTGGCCCGGCCGTCGTCCGCCGTGGCGCGGGACCACGCGGTGGTCGGGCCGTTCGGCGAGGCGACGCGGGTGTCGCTGCCGGCCGATGTGCGCGCGGGCGACCTGCTGGCCGTGCCGTGCGCCGGCGGCCGACCGCGTGCGCCGCTGTTCGCGGTGGCGGGCGGTGAACGGCGGCTGCTGCCGAAGACGACCGCCGGGCGTTAGCCGTACCGCCGGTGCGGCCCGGGGCGGTTCGGTCGCGGTCGGCAGATCCGGCGGGGAGCGTCGGCGCGCCGCCCGGTGCGGCAGGCGGTTCGGGCGCGGATCGCCGGGTGGCGGGTGCGTCGCGGCGTGCCCACTTCGTCGCTCATCTGCGGTCGGCAGGAGCGCATCCGCGCCCGTCGGCGCTGCGCGGGGATCAGCCGACCCACAGGTACGGCGAGGCGATGCTGCCGCCGACCCAGCCCCCGCCGGTGCTGTACTCGGCGGTGGCCACGGCCCGGTAGTAGCCCGCGCCGCACGACGCGCCGCCGTAGTCCAGGATCCGCGCCGGTCCGTAGGGCCCGCCGAACTCGCCGCTCGACCAGCCGAACGACCCGTAGGCCCAGTCCGAACCCCGGCAGAACTGCCACGCCGACCCGTTCCACACCTGCACGTCCACCCGGGCGCGGCCGTTGCCGGTCGTGGCCCGGTTGCACGCGCCGTTGATGTCGCGGGCGACCAGGTAGGCGTTGCCGTAGCCCAGGTTGCCGGAGAAGCCGCCGGTGAAGGTGTCGATCGAGGCCGAAGCCTGCACGCAGTACGCCACCGTCGAGTAGACGGTCGTGCGGGCCGTGCCGACGGACGCGGACGCCGGGCCGGCGACCGCGGTCAGCAGGGGAACCGCCAGTAATCCGCTCAACGCCAACCGGGAGAACGCGCGCACACCCCGCATGACCGACCCCTCCGACACACCGCCGTGGTGGACATCCCGACCGTCACCGGTCGCACTCCAGTGTCGTGTGCCGGGACGGGACGTCAATCGGCCGACGAGCCGCGTGCGGCAGGGCCGTCCACCGGCAGGACGTGCCGGCACGGCAGTTCGAAGAACCAGTCCCCCGGCTCGTGCGCGAACCGGCCGACCGGACCGCCGGCGGCGCACTGCGCCCGCGCGTCCGCCACGCTGTCGCCCCACGGGACACCGGTCAGCACCGCCGCTCCCTCGCGCAGGTGCAGCACGACGCTCGCGGCCACGACGAGCCCGATCACCGCGCGACCGGCCGCGACCGACCAGCGCTCCCACCGCCGGGCGGGCACGGCGTCCAGGCCGACGGCGATCGCGACGAACAGGAACAGGCACGGCGCGATGCTGTAGCGCTGCGCGGCCATCACCACCAGCGGGTGCTGCACCTGGAGGACCGCGCTCCAGTTGGCGGTCAGCGACACGACGATGAGGAGCGCGCTGCACGCCACCGAGAACAGCACCAGCAACCGGCCCGCCCGGTCGCCCCACCGCAGACCCGCCGCGACCGGCACGGCGGCGAGCACCAGCGCGGCCAGGATCGGCAGGTTGCCGTGCTCCGGGTAGATCCGGGCGACCTGCTCCGACCCGGTGAACGCCACCACCGGCACCCGCAGCAGGCTCGCCAGCGCCACCTGCGCCGGGTCGACCAGGTCGTGCGAGTACGGCGTCCGCTGCGCGAACGGCATCACCAGGCCCTGCGCCACCACCCCCGCCAGGAACGCGACGGGCACCTCCCGGCGCGGCCGGGCGAGCCGCACCAGCGCCACGGGGACCAGCACGAACACCAACGGGCTCGACACGGCGGTGAGGAACACGAACACCGCGACCGGCACGCGCGGCGCGTCCCGCCACAGCAACGCCCAGAACGCGCCGTAGAGCAGGAACCAGTGCAGGTTCGTCATGTTGTTCAGCGGCTCGGAGTTGCCCGCCGGCAGCACGACCACCAGCGCCGCCAAGGCGAACCGCAGCGGCGTCGAGCGCAGGTACGCCCTCGATGCCGCGAACGAGATCAGCGCGACCGCGGCGCGCAGCACGGCCGCCGAGACCGCGAACCCCGCGGCCGTCCACTCCAGCGGGAGCAGGGCGACCAGCTCGGCCACCAGCCGGGGCAGCGTGTGCAGGTAGCCGCCGTAGGGGTCCACCAGGTTCGACCACGGCGACGCCGTGACCGCGTCCAGCGCGAACCGCGCGCCGTCCTCGGCCCACAGGTGGTCCAGCCGCGCCCGGCCCGCCGGGGTCAGCAGGAGGAACGCCACCGCGGCGGCGAACCCCAGGGCGTAACCCGTCGCGGTCCGCGCCCGTGACGCCGCCACCGGGGCCGGCTCGGGCAGCAGGCCGTCGGCCCACCCGCGCCACGCCGTGCCGCGCGTTCCCGGCGGCTCCTCGTCCGTCACCGTCACCCGGCGGCCCTCCCCCTCGACGTGACCCGGCAGCGGGAAAATACCGGCCCGGCGCGGGAGCGCCGGCGGCGGATCAGCGCGCGACGAGTTCCGGCCGCTTGCGGTACCCGGCCCACTGCGCGGCGGTCACGTCCGTGATCGGGGACGAGTTCGCCGCCGCCACCTCGGCCGAGCCGACGACCCACAGCGTGCCGTCCAGCAGCAGGCCGACCGCGCCGTCCGGGCCGCGCACCGCCCGCGCGCCGGCGGGCACGCGGACCGCGACCGGCAACGAGTCCACCCCGGCGGGCCGGCGCGACAGCACGCGGCGGGCGAACTTCTCGGCCACCGACAGGCGCTCGAACCGGACCACCTCGCCGCCGACCACCACGTCGGCGGTGTTCTCCGGCGACGGCACGGCGTACCGGTCCAGCGCGCTGACCTGGGCCTGCGTCCGACAGCCCCGCGCGCCCACCACGTCGAGGCCGAAGCGCGCGATGTCCGTCGGCGCGCCCGCCGCGCCGATCGCGGTGGCGCGCAGCACGTCCAGCGACACCCGGCCGCACGGGTCCGCCGGGTGGACCGGCGCGTGGCCCTCGGCGGTGCGCACCAGCCCCGGCCCCTCCTTCCACGGGCCGGGGATCAGCACCGGGTCGAACGGGTGCCGGGTGAAGTCCTTGTCCCAGAACGTGATCGTGGTCCCCGCGTCGGTCGAGTGGGCGATCGCGAACGCCGACACGGCGTCCACCCACATCAGGTCCGCGCTGAACGCCTCGACCACGGACCGGGTGCGCGGGCGGTTCGTCGCGGGCGCCGGCGCCATCCCCGCCTCGCCCAGCGCCTCCACGTCGCGGGCGAACAGCGGGTCGCGCGAGCGCAGCACGAACTGGCCTGCGCCGTTCGGCTGGGCCGCGCGGCCCGTGGTGTCGGTGAACATCAGGTAGAACCAGCCGTCCACGTGCACGACGGACTGCTGCCCCGCGCCGTAGGTGTTCTCCCGCAGCACGTCGTGGGACGGCACGACGATCGGCCGGCCCTCGTTCGCCCGCGTCCAGGAGATGCCGTCCTGGCTCGTCGCGACGCCGATCGCGCTGCCGTTGGGGAGGTTGTCGCGCTCCGCGGCCGTGTAGTACAGGTAGTAGGTGCCGCCCACGCGGATCACCGACGGGTCGCACACGTGCATCGCGTCGAACCCGCCGGTGCTGCCGGACAGCACCGGGACCGGCGCGCTGAACGGCCCGTCGAGCGTCGGCCCCTCGCTGTGCAGGATGTCGTCGCCGCCCGGTGGCGCGCTGCCCAGCTGGCTGCACCACCAGACGCGGAACCGGCCGCCCTCGTCCAGCACGGACGGCGCGTAGTTGTACGGCGCGTCACCGCCGCCCCGCACCACGACGCCGGCGCTCTGCCGTGGCTCGTCGACCGCGAGCGCGATCTTCTCGGGCGGTGGCGGAGGCGCCTGCTCGGGCCGGGCGGACGCGGTGGTGGAAGCGCTGGCCTCCGGGGTCGGGTCGACCGCACCGTTCGCCACCGGGTCGTCACAGCCCGTAGCAGTACCCACGAGCACGGCGGCGGTGAACAGCACGAGAAGTCGTCGGCCCGGCGACACGTCGGTCACTTTAGTGGTCAATTGATCCGTCTGGGTGAGAAACGCTGTCACCGAACGTTTGTGTGCGCCGACGCACCTCAGCGGTACGCCCGGGCCTGGAGCGCGAACAGCTCCGCGTACAGGCCGCCCGCGGCGGTGAGCGAGGCGTGGTCGCCGGACTCCACCACCCGGCCGTCCTTGACCACGAGGATCAGGTCGGCCATGCGGACCGTGGAGAACCGGTGCGACACGAACACGGTGATGCCCCCGGTCGCGCGGGCCACCCGCCGGGCGTGCTCGGCGTACCGCTCGAACAACACGTGCTCCGCCTCGGGGTCCAGCGCCGACGCCGGCTCGTCCAGCACCAGGAGCAGCGGCGCCTCCCGCATCATGGCGCGGCCCAGCGCGAGCTTCTGCCACTGGCCGCCGGACAGCTCCGCGCCGTCGGCGTAGCTCTTGCCGAGCCGGGTGCGCAGGCCGTCGGGCAGGTCGGCGGGCAGCCCGGCGGCGTTGGCGCGGTCCAGCGCCGCGCGCACGGCCGGCTCCGACGACAGCCTCGGCAGGTCGCCGAGGCCGACCACGTGCTGCGCCGTGAACTCGTACCGCACGAAGTCCTGGAACCCGGCCGCGATCCGCGCGCGCCACCGGTCGACCGGCGTGCCGCTCAGGTCCTGCCCGTCGACCAGGATGCGCCCGGCGGTCGGCCGGTAGAACCCGCACAGCAGCTTGACCAGCGTCGACTTGCCCGCGCCGTTCTCGCCGACGATCGCGACCGCGGCGCCCGCCGGGAGGTGCAGGTCCACCCCGCGCAGCACGGGCACGTCCGTGCCCGGGTAGGTGAACGCCACCCCGTCGAACCGGATCCCGTCGCGCAGCCGGCGCGGCGGCGGGCCCCCGGCCGCGACCGGGTCGACCGGGGCCACCGACGCGGCGACCTCGGTGAGCCGGCGGTACGCGCCCGCCATCCGCTGGAGGTCCTGCATCAGCGTGACCGCCGTGGCGACCTGCTGGTTGACCTGGGCGGCGAGCACGATCACCAGCACCACGTCGCCCACCCCGCGCCGACCGGCGATCGCGTCGCGCACCACGAGCAGCACACCCGCGACGTAGGCGAGGGCGAACACCACCTGCCCGGCCGCGCGGATGCCGGTCGCGGCCAGGTGTGCCCGCCACAGTCCCCGGGTGGCCTGGTCCCACAGCCGGGCGTGCCGGGACCGCAGCTCGTCCTGGACCCGCGACACCCGCAGCTCGCCGGCCAGGCGCGCGGACGTGGCCAGGTGGAACAGGTTCAGCGCGGTCCTGGTCGGCTCGGCGGTCGCCGTCCTGGCCCGGTCGAGCACCCGCTCGGCCGCCCGACCGGCGAGCAGGGGCGGCGCCGCCGCGACCGGCAGCAACAGCAGCCACGGGTTCTGCCCGGCCAGCAGGACGGCGGTGAGCGCCGCGGCGAGCACGAGCCCGACACCGTTGAGCAGCGCTTCCAGGCCCGTGCGGAACTGCCTGCCCTCCTGCCGCAGCACGGTCCACGTGTCGGCGTGCTCGGCCCGCTCGTGGTGCTCGATGCCGGCCGAGCCGTTCGACACCGCGATCACGCGCTCGTCGAAGTCCAGCTCGGCCAGCTCCGCCAGCTCGTAGTAGGCGAGGTGCGCGAAGTGCCCGAGGGCCAGCACCATCAGCGCCAGCACGGCGACGACCACGCCGGCCAGCACCGCCGGACCCGACGCCCCCGCGACGACCTCACGGGTCATCCACCCGAGCGCGGCCGCGAGCAGCGGGGCGGCCACGGCCCCGGCGGTCATCAGCACGACGGCCGACGCCGTCTTGCGCGGGTTCAGCCGCCACGCCGTGGCGATCATGGTCCACGCGCCGGTCAGGAGGACCTTCACCGGGCCGCCCCTTCGACCGCGTCCACCACGTCCGCCGGGTCGGCGAACCGGTCCGCCTGGAGCCGGAACAGCTCCGCGTACCGCCCGTCGCGGGCCAGCAGGTCCGCGTGGCCGCCCTGCTCGACGACCCGCCCGTGCTCCAGCACCACGATGAGGTCGGCGTGCCGCACGGTGGAGAACCGGTGCGAGATCAGCAGCGTCGTCGCGCCCGCGGCCAGGCCGGCGAACTCCTCGAAGAACCCGGCCTCCGCGCGCACGTCCAGGCTCGCCGTGGGCTCGTCCAGCACCACGACCCGCGCGCCGTGGCGCAGCGCGAACAACGCCCGCGCCAGCGCGACGCGCTGCCACTGGCCGCCGGACAGCTCCGCGCCGTCGGTGAGGTGCCGCGCCAGCGGCGTGTCCAGGCCGCGCGGCAACCGGGCCACCGCCTCGCCGAGCCCCACCGAGTCCACGACCTCGCGGATCGTCGCCCGGTCGGCCAACCGGTCCACGGCGCCGAGCCCGACGTTGTCCGCGACGGACGACTCGTACCGCACGAAGTCCTGGAAGATCACGCTGAGCCGGGCGCGCCACTCGTCCACCCCGAACTCGCGGATGTCCACGCCGTCCAGCGTGATCCGGCCCGCCGTCGGCTCGTAGAGCCTGGCCAGCAGCTTCACCAGGGTGGTCTTGCCCGCGCCGTTGACGCCGACGACGGCCGTGCAGCGGCCGACCGGGATCGTCAGGTCCAGGCCGTCGAACACCACCCGCCGTTGGCCGGGGTAGCGGAACGAGACCCGCTCGAACCGGATCGCGCCGGAGGGCTCGGGCGCCGCGGTCCGCCGCACGGTCCCGGCCGGCTCCTCGTGCGCCTCGACGTGCTCGGCGAACCGGCGCACCGAGTCGTAGGCCCTCATGCCGATCGCGGTCGGCAGGTCGGCCTCCGGGTAGTGCTCGGCCAGCCGCAGCAGGGCGAGCGCGGCCGTCGCCGTCAGCACGAACCCGGTGAGCGTCAGCCGGTCCGCGGTCGCGCCGACCACGGCGAACACCACGCCCGTCACCACGAGCCCCACGACGGAGTACCGGACGAACGGCCACAGGTAGACGCGGCGGCGCTCGACCCACAGCGGTTCCAGGAAGCGGAGGTACGCCTCGCGCAGGCGGTCCCGCAGCCAGCCCGCCAGGCCGAAGACCCGGATCTCCTTGCCCGCGGCCGCGCCGCCGGCCAGGTCGCGCAGGTAGTCGATCTCGCGCTGCTCGGCGGCCAGCCGGGACCGGGTCCGGGCGTACCGGCGCAGCCCGCCGCGCTGGCCGTGGCGGAACAGCAGGACCACCACGACGAGCGCCACCGCCGCCGGCCAGGAGAACACCACCCCCACCGCGACCGCGCAGCCGGTCAGCTCGGTGTAGCGGGCGATCAGCGCGAGCAGGCCGGCGGCCGCCCGGCCGGGGCTCTGCACGCCGAACTCCACCTCGCGCGCCGCGGCCCGCAGCGCGTCGAGCGCCCGCTGGTCCTCCAGCGGGCCGAGGCCGGGGCTGCGCAGCGACGCGGCCATCAGCTCGTCGAACACCCGGCCGTCGACCCGACGTGCCACCAGTTCGCCCAGCGCCCGTTCCACCGGGGAGAGGAGCTGCCGGGCGACGAACGCGACCGCCGCGACGCCGAACACCGCGACCAGCGACGTCCACTCGGCCGAGCCCGACCCCGCCGCCACGGCCGCCGGCACGCGTCCGAGCACCACCGCCGTCGCCACGGTGAACACGACCGGGAGGCACCCCAGCACCAGCTCGACCGCGGCCAGGGAGGCGACCAGGGGGCCGCCCGCGCGCGGGAGCAGCCGGGCGATGTCCCGTCGTGCGGCCACCTGCTCCCGGGCGACGCCGACCCGAGCGCGCAAACCCATGCCGGCCACCGGTCTACCCGGCTGTCAGGTAGTCGGCGCAGCGGGGCAGACCGCGTTCCTCGATCACGTCGTTGAACGCCGCGAAGCGCACGGGGGGCTCCTCGGTGAGCAGCCGGATGATCGGCGTCCGGTACTTGTCCACGATGTAGCGGTAGTTCTCCAAAGCGGACTTGACGTTCTCGACGTGGTCCTTCTCGTGCGGGTAGTGGATGGAGGACGCCTCGCGGCTCACCGCGAACCGGGCCCCGTCGAGGTGTAACCGGTAGGCCAGGTCGAGGTCCTCGCCGCCCCACTGCGTGAACGCCTCGTCGTACATGCCGATCGAGCGCACCTGCTCGGTGCGGGCCGACGCGTGGCAGGTCCAGTACATCAGCCACGGCGCGGGCAGGTGGCCGAAGTCGTCGGAGTACCGGGCGTAGAACGGGTCCCGCACGTCCGGCCAGGCGTTGGTGCGCGCCATCGCCTCGATGGTCGAGTCGACGTCGTCCAGGTCGACGAACTCGCGGATGAGCCGGGCGTCCTCGTTGTCGAGGTTGAAGCAGTACACGTACCCGTTCAGCGCCAACGGTTCGGGGGACGCCTCGTGGGCGGCGACGTGCGCGCTCAGGCTCCGCGAGTGCAGCAGCACCCCGGAGTCGACCGAGACGTAGATCTCGCCGGTGGCGTTGCGGATGCCGATGTTGCGCGCCCGGGCCACGCGGTAGCCCTCGTCGGGCTGGTAGAAGTACCGCAGGTCGAGCCGGTCCTCGTAGGCCCGCACCGCCGCCGCGGTGTCGTCGCTGGAGCCGTCGTCGACGACCAGCACCTCGAACCGGTCGGGGTGCAGGTCCTGCTTGACGAGGCAGTCGAGCGTCAGCTCGAGCAACCGCCTGCGGTTGTAGGTGGGGACGATAACCGTGCAACGCAACGAACTACCCACGAGATGCTCTCCTTGTAGAGGTCCCGCAAGGCCGCCGGGGCCGTGCACGCGGTCGGGCGCCGTCAGGGCGCCAACCGACCACGGCCGCTCGGGCCACCCTGCCGCACACCTGTCCGAGCCCTGCATGACGAGGTCAGGAGGTCTGGTGGGGCCGCGGCGAGGATCCGCTCTCCGGCTAAGTCCCCACCGATCACCGCGCAAGTCTGCCGAGGCGCGCGAGCGTTGGTCAACACTACGGGCGAAGTCCGGTCGCTCCCGGCACCGCGGGCCGTTGCGCCGGGCGGACGAGTGCGGCGGCTCCCCACCCCGCCGGTCCTGTGGTCACCTCGGAGGGGCACCCGCCGCCGCCCAGGCAGTGACGGCCGGGCGGAGCGCCCGGCCGGCCGGTCACCGGCGGTGGGCCAGGCCGTCGATGCGCAGCGTCGTGGACTCGTCCCGGTGCGCCCCGCCCGTGCCGACGTGCTTGGCGCTGATCCCGACGCCGTTCTTGAGCACGTGGAACAACGCCATCCCGTGCCCGCGGCCGAGGTCGTAGTCGGTCTTGAGCCAGTCGAGGACCACACCGGCCCTGGTGGTCGCGTCGTAGCCGCGGGCGCTCGCCTCGGCCAGCAGCTCGGCCGGCGTCTTGCCGGTCTTCGTCTCGATGGCGTCGAGGTATGCCTGGAAGGACATGGCGTGCTCCGTTCGGTCGTCGTCGCGCCCCACCCTAGACAACTTCCACTGTCCTGACAAGTTTCCTTGTCGGTGCGCCGGGCCAGGCCCCCACGCCGCGGATCCACGACCGCGCGGAATTCCCCACGAGCCCCGACATTCCCGGAATGTCGATCGCGCCATCGCCGAATTGGTGGTGACGACGGGATAACCGGCTCGTCACAGTCCGGTGGAGCACGTCTTCCGGTCGATTTCCGCCACTCCTCCACACCAATGGCGTCACCGCCGACGCCGGTCGGGAATGGGGGAATGACCATGTTCCAAGCCGCCGCGGGTTCGGTCGTGATCACGCCGGTGCCACCGGGGTTCCCGAGCACCTGGATGGGGGGCTACGGCTGGGCGCCCCGGTTCAACAACGGCACGATCGCCCGGAACCTGCGCGCCCACTGCGTGGTGATCTGGGACGACGGCACGCCGAACGTCCTGGTCCGGGCCGACGTCGTCGGCATGCAGCGCAACCTCGTGCAGGCGATCCGCACCGCCGTCGCCGCGCTGGGCGTGGCGCCGGCCGATTTCCTGATCGCGTCGAGCCACACGCACTCCGGCCCGCAGATGAGCGACACCCGGATCGACCCGTTCATCCTGATGGGCCTCACCCAGGCGGACAAGGACGCGATCAACGGCACGGTCGCGGTCATCCGCGACGCGATCGTGCAACTGGTGCGGGACACGCTCGCGATGCCGCGCACCGACGTGACGCTGCACTACAGCGAATCGCAGGCGGTCATCGGGTACAACCGCATCGGCCGGCCCACCGTGCCCACCGACGTGCCGGTCCTGGTGCTGCGCCGGGTGGACGACTCGCCGCTCGCGATCCTGTTCGGCTACGCCTGCCACCCGGTGGCCCGCGGCCTGGACAACGTCTTCGACAGCGACTACCCGGGGTTCGCCGCCGAACTGCTGGAGGCGGTCTTCGGCTGCCCCGCCCTGTTCTTCCAGGGGTGCTGCGGCGACATCGACCCGGTGGACCACCTCGACGACGAGCGGGTGCGCGAACACGGCCGCACCGTGGCGGTCGCCGTGCTCAACCGGATCCTGGACCCGGCCTCGTTCACCGAGGTCACCGGCCCCGTCGGGAGCCGGCTGACCGAGGTCCAGCTCCCCTTCTCGGTCGTCACGGCCAACGCGACCGTCCGCTCCCAGCTCCGCGCGAAGTACCAGGCCCGGATCACCGCGCTGCCCGCGGGCGACCCGGCCCGCCGGCACGCGTCGGTGATGGTCGGCCTGATCGACGCCAACGCGCTGCCGACCTCGGTGCCGATGTCGCTCCAGTGCTGGAAGCTCGGCGGCCTGACGATCCTCGGCCTCGCGCACGAGGTGCTCAGCTCGTACCCGGTGAAGATCAAGGAGGCGTTCACCGGCGACCACCTCTGGGTCATGGGGTACGTCAACGAGTGCGAGGCGTACGTCCCCGGCGACGAGGTGCTGTGGGCGGGCGGCGCGGTGCACGGCGGCTACGAGGCCGGCTGGACCGACGACAACACGGTCTCCGGCCCCTTCACGTCCAGCCAGATCTACGCCTGGCCCGCGCCGCTCAAGGCCTCGCCGGTCGGCTCCGCCACGCCGACCTCGACCAGCGCCGAGGGGATCATCCTCAACGCCTGCCGCACCCTGATCGCCTGAGCCGCGGCGACCGGTCCGAGGCGCGGTGGAGCGGCTTCGGGCGGTGCCGGCACGCGCGGGGTGCGCACGGCACGTGCCGGAGGTCGGGCCGTGCACGGCGAAGGCATGGCGGCCCCGCACCACGGTCCACTCGGGAGTGCGCCCGGCCGCGATCGGCCCGTGCGGAGGCCGCCGGGCTCGACCCCGAGCAAGCGCATGGGCTGTCGCTCCACGGTGTGGCGCGGGCGCGGTGCGCTGAGGACCCGGCGCACCGCAGGGCGCGACGGGAAGCGTTCACGGCGCGTAGGCGCAGAGGCGGTCGACCAGGTCGTCCGGTGTGCCGTACGTGCGGAGCCGGATCGGCCTCGGATCGCCCGGGTGGGTGCCCTGGCGCAGTGCCGCCACGTAGGCGGCCACGGCGGGCGCCGGCGGCAGCACGTCGCCGCCCAGGTAGGTGATCACCACCGGCGGATCGTCGGAGTCGGCGCGCACGGCGGCGGCCCAGCCGTACTCCTCGTCCCACAGCAGGGTGAAGTCCCGGTCGGGGAACGCGGGCAGGGGCCGGGCCACGGCCAGGCGCGCCGTCGCGGGTGGACCGGGGTCGGTGCGCCAGCACCCCCCGGTCACGCCCAGGGCCGCCGCGACGGCGCCCACGTACCGCTCGAGGCCGCGGGTCGGCGTGTCGTCGAAGCCGTCGAGGTCCGAATCCACGCCGACCGCCGCCTCACGTCACCCGGTGCGCGGCACGTCACCCGGTCGGGTGGAACGCCCCAGGGCGAAGCCCAAGGCGACCATGCCCAGGCCGAGCACGAGGTGCAGCCAGTTGTCGGCCGTGTTGACGGGCACGAAGTTCGCCGCGCTGCCGTGGTCGACGATGAGCCCGTACAACCACAGCACCAGGTAGATCACGCCGCCGGCGACCAGGTACAGGAACGCCTTGCGGGCGGTCCTGGCCATCGCCAGGCCGACCACGCCGAACAACAGGTGCACGATGTTGTGCAGGATCGAGACGGCGAACACGCCCAGCAACATGGCCTGGGACTCGTGACCCGCGAACCGGAGCGTGTCGTAGTCGGTGGTCAGCCCGGGGATGAACCCGGCGATGCCGACCACCAGGAACACCGCGGCCACCACCGTGGCGGCCAGTTGGACCGGTGTGCGTGACGTCGCTGTGTCGGGTCTGGACATGTCGACTCCCGTCGCGTCGCGGAACGGAACCACTCCCGTCGCCGTCCGACTACCCGGCGCACGCGGGGGCAAACGACCCGCACAGGTTCGATCAGCGCCGGAACACGACGTGGGCGGACGGCCGTCGGAGGGGACCCCCGAACTGGTGTGCGCGCCCGCCGCGACTCCCCCACAATCGAGCCATGGGGGTGACGTCGGCGGGCGTGGGGCTGCCGGAGCTGGACGTCGTGGTGCCCGTCGCGCCCAAGGACGTGGCCGACGCGGCGACGGCGGTGGAGTCGTTGCTGCGCCACTGCCGCAACCCGATCCGCGCGGTGCACGTCGTGGCCGCCACGCCGCCCCGGTTCGCCGACCCGCGGGTCCGGTGGGTGGACGAGTCGCTGGTGCGGCCGGGCGTGGCGGAGGTCGAGGCGGTGCTGCGCGACACCGGCTCGCCGCACGGCAACGCCACGTGGTACTTCCAGCAGCTGCTCAAGCTCGGCTGCTTCGCGCTGCCCGGCGTGGCGGCCGACCACGTCCTGGTCGCCGACGCCGACGTGGCGTTCGTCGCCGACCTGGCGTTCGCGGACCGGCACGGCCGGGCGCTGGTGCCCGCGGGCTACCCGCTGCGCTGGGTCCCCGGCGGGGGCGCGTCCGGCGCGGTCCGGCACGCGGCCCTGCGCGCGGCCTCGCGGTTGGTGCCCGGGTGGCGCGCGGTCGACGGCTTCAGCGGGATGCACCACCACGTGGTGTTCGAACGTCGGGTGCTGGCCGAGTTGGTGCGACGGGTCGAGCAGGCGCACGGCGTGCCGTTCTGGCGCGCGTTCCTCGCCTCCCGCGACCGGTCGCGGTGGACCGGGGCGTCGGAGTACGTGCTGTACCGGCACTTCGCGTGCCGGTGGTTCCCGGAGCGGGTCGTGGTGCGGCACCTGTCCAGCGTCGAGGTCGTCCAGGGCGACGGCGCGGGCGGGTTCACCCTGGCGGACGTGCTCCGCGCGCCCCGCTCCCCCGACGTGGCGGCCGTGGGCTGCCACCGGTTCGTCGACTACGCCGACCGCATCGCCACCATGGACTACATCCCGGACTCGCTGCGCCGCGCGCTGCCCGCGAACGCGCCGCTGACCCTGCGCCTGCGCCGCGGCGAGGTGACCGTCACGCCGACGACCACCCCGTTGGCCTTCCCGGACCCGGCTCAGGACACGGCGTAGACGTGGAACTCCACGGTCGCCCCGGTCGCGAACGAGGCCGGCGCGGGGACCGCGAGCAGGTGCCGGGCGCCGGCGAAGCACCGCCGCAGCGACGGCCGGGTCGTCGTGTCGTCCGCCCCGACGACGATCACCTGCAGGGCGACCAGGCACGGCACGCCGGCACGCGCGGCGCGGATGTCGGCCAGGATGCCGGGCACCGGCGGCTCGGTCGCCGCCACGTCCAGGCCGGACGGGGTCAGCGCCGCCCCCCAGGGCGGCTCCACCACGACGACGTCGCCCGCCCGGGGCGGCGGCAGGCAGGCCAGCAGCTCGCGGTAGTCGGCGTGGCGCAGGTCGACGTCGATGCCCAGGACGCGGAAGTTGTGCCGGGTGGCGGCGTGCACGGCCGGGTCCAGCTCGGCCGCGAACACCGGCAGGCCCAGCCGGGCGCGCAGGTGGAAGCCGACGTTGCCGGAGCCGCAGAACAGGTCGGCGACGTAGCCGGGCGTCAGGTCCGGCTCGTGGGCCAGGCACTCGGCGAGCGCCTCGGCGAACGGCGCGCAGTGGTCGTCCACGCTGCACTCGATCGCCGTCCGCCCCAGCAGCCGGAGGCCCCTGCCCACCATCGACGGCGCCGCGACCCCGTACAGGGACAGCCCCTCGGGGCGGCCGTGGAAGACCCGGCCGGCGTGGCTCAGCTCGGCCTCGGTGAGGACCCTGGTCCGCGCCGGGCCGAGCAGCTCGGCCCGCAGGGCGAGCGCGGCGCTCAGCGACGTCGCCCCGCCATCGTGCCCCATGGCGGCATCCTACGCGACCGTCCACACGACATGGTCGCTACCTGCGGCGGAGCCGGGTCCGGTCCGGACGGGCCGCCCCCGCGAGCGGCCCGTCCGGGCTCGGTCAGCAGGAGCCGTCGGACTCCCGCAGGCCCGTGTTCGCGCCCGCCGTCCGACTCACGATGTTCGGCACGCACTCGGCCCGGTCGAGCGTGAACCCGTACGGCACGGTGACGCTGGTGGTCGACTTGACGTCCGGACCGGCGGGGTTGGTCTCGCTGTCGCGGGGCGACCAGGTCACGTTGTCGAAGATGTTCCCGCCGACCTGCCAGTACCCGGCCTCGTCGGTGTAGAACGTGCCGAGGACGTCCTTCGAGTTCTTGAAGTAGTTGTTGTCCACCCTCGCCTTGGCCCCGGCCCGGGAATTGATGCCGGATTCGTTGAGGCTCACGTAGTGGTTGTTGTAGATGTGCGCGATCCCGCCCCGCAGCAGCGGCGCGCGGGAGTCGATGTTCTGGTACAGGTTGTGGTGGTAGGTGATGAAGCCGTTCGACAGGTCGCTCTCGCTGGACCCGACCAGGCCGCCGCGACCGGAGTTGCGCAACGTGCTGTAGGACAGGGTCACGTACTGGGTGTTGTCCTTCATGTCGAACAACCCGTCGTAGCCCTCGGACTCGCCGCCCGACGCGAGCAGGTTGACGTGGTCCACCCAGACGTTGCGGACGTTCTTCTCCATCCCGATGGCGTCGCCGCCGTTGGACGTGGGCGACCCCGACTTCTTGACGTTCCGCACGGTCACGTTGCGGATGATGATGTTGCGGGACTCGCGGATGTGGATGCCGATCTGGTCGAACACCGCCCCGGCCCCGACGCCGATGATCGTGACGTTGCTGATCCGCTTCAGCTCGATGACACCGGAGTTGGTGTCGCAGCTGTCGCCCGAGACCTTGGCGGTGTTGCCGTGGTTGATGGTGCCCTCGACCTGAATGGTGATCGGCGTCGAGCTGCTGGCCCGGCTGCACAGGGCCTGGTGGATCTGCGTGCCGGTGGTGGCCCGGACCGTCGCCCCGCCCTGACCGCCGGTGGTCCCGCCGTTCTGCGACGCGTACCCGGTCGCCGTGCCGGCCGCCGAGGCCGGCGTGGCGCCCAGGACCGCCCCGGTCGAGGCCGCGAGGACCACCGCGGCCACCACCGCGGGCGCCCGCCGTGCGACTGATCGATTCATTCCGTCTCCTGCGTCGTCGAAGGTCCGGTGGCGCCGTCCCATTCACCGGTGCGCGCACTCGCGCGTCGGATCCGTGAACGGCGCTACCGGGCGGCGGTGCCAGCAGCATTGCGCACGGCCGCGCGGCGGACAATAAATTTCACAGCCGTGAACGAATCGGGGTCGGATTCACGGATGTGATCGGGCGGACCGTGCCCCGGAATTGTCGGAACGCCGCGCCGCCGCCGGGTGGCGCATTTCCGGCCGCGACCGGCCGGCCGGTGATCTGGCCGTGCGGGCCGCGCACCCCCTACGGTCGGGTGCGCGGCCCGTGACGACCGACCTGGGGGAGATGTGGAGCGGCGTTCACCCACCACCGAGGAGCCCGCGGCGCGCGCGGTGCGCAAGGCCACCGTGCGCCTGGTCCCGTTCCTCGGCCTGCTGTACCTGCTCAACTACCTGGACCGGGTCAACGTCGGGTTCGCGGCGTTGACGATGAACGCCGACCTCGGCATCAGCGCCGCGGCCTACGGGCTCGGCGCGGGCCTGTTCTTCATCGGGTACTTCCTCTTCGAGGTGCCCAGCAACATCATCCTGCACCGGGTGGGCGCGCGGGTCTGGATCGCCCGGATCATGGTGACCTGGGGCATCGTGGCGTCGGCGACCGCGTTCATCCGGGACGAGGTCGGGTTCTACGTGGTCCGGGTGCTGCTCGGGGTGGCCGAGGCCGGGTTCTTCCCCGGCATCGTCCTGTACCTGACCTACTGGTTCCCCCGCGCCCGGCGCGCGAAGATCGTCGCCCTGTTCTTCCTGGCCGTGCCGCTGTCGTCGGTGCTCGGCAGCCCGGTCTCCACGCTGCTCATGCAGTACGGCGACGGCGTGCTCGGCTTCGACGCGGGGTGGCGCTTCATGTTCTTCGTCGAGGGCCTGCCGTCGGTCCTGCTCGGCGTCGCGGTGTTCTTCGTGCTGCCGAACCGGCCGCGCGACGCCCGGTGGCTGGCGCCGGACGAGCGGACCGCGCTCCAGTCGGCGATCGACGCGGAGGACGCTCGGCAGGTCGGCGGCGAGGTCGGCGTCAGGTCGGCGTTGACCAACCCGCGCGTGCTGGCCCTCAGCGTCGTCTACTTCGGCATCGTGTTCGGCCTGTACGTGCTGGCGTTCTTCCTGCCGCAGGTGGTCAAGGGCTTCGAGCGGCAGTTCGACACCACGCTGAGCCTGGCCGGGATCGGCCTCGTCACGGCGGTGCCGTACGCGTTCGCCGCGGTCGCGATGGTGCTGTGGGCGCGGCACTCCGACCGCACCGGCGAACGGGCGTGGCACGTCGCGGTCGCCGCGTTCGTCGGCGCGGTCGCGATCGCGGCCGCGCTGTACCTCGACTCGCCGCTGCTGGTGATGACCGCCATCACGGTGTGCGCGATCGGCGTGTTCGCCGCGATCCCGGTGTTCTGGCAGTTGCCGAACGCGTTCCTGGTGGGTGTCGGCGCGGCCGCCGGCATCGGGCTGATCAACTCGTTCGGCAACCTGGCCGGGTTCGCCGGCCCGTACCTCGCGGGCTGGCTTCAGGGCGTGACCGGGGACTTCCGCGCGGGCATGTGGGTCGTGGCGGCGTTCATGGCGCTCGCCGGGGCGATCGCGCTGTCGTTCCGCCGCACCGGTCCCGACTCCACAGTGGACTGACGAGCCCGCCCGGGACCGGCGGTTCGGGCGAGGGCGTGGCACAGGGGCCGGGAACCGCGGCGCCGGCGGTCGGCAGGACGCCGCGGAGCCGACCGGCGTTCACCCCGCGGGTTCGCGGTTGTAGAGCCTGCGGGCCCACAGGTAGCCGCCCACCGCGATCAGGGCGCACCACCCCACGGCCAGGATCGCGCTGTGGCCGATCGGCGTGCCGAACAGCAGCCCGCGCAGGGTCTCGATGAACGGGGTGAACGGCTGGTACTCGGCGAACCACCGCAGCCCGGCGGGCATCGAGTCGGTGGGCGCGAAACCGCTGCCCACCATGGGCAGGACCATCAGCGGTGTCAGCATGGTGCTGGCGCCGGCGACCGTCTTGGCGACCATGGCCAGGGCGACCGACAGCCAGGTCAGCGCGAGCACGATCAGCACGAGCAGGCCGACCGCGCCGAGCCACCCGCCGGGGCCCGCGGTCGGCTCGAAGCCCACGAGCAGCGCGACGCCGACGACCGCGGCGATGCTCAGCAGGGTCTGGACCAGGCTGCCCACCACGTGACCGGTGAGCACCGAGACGCGGGCGATCGCCATGGTGCGGAACCGGGCGACGATGCCCTCGGTCATGTCGATGGCCACGGAGATCGCGGTGCCCTGGGCGGCGGTCGCCGCGGTCATCAGGATGACGCCCGGCACGACGTAGTCCACGTAGGCGTCCCGGCCGCCCGACGCCCCGCCGAGCCCGGCCCCGAGGATGCCGCCGAGGACGTAGACGAACAGCAGCAGGAAGACCACCGGGACGCCGGCGGCCGTCAGGACGAGCGTCGGGTAGCGCAGCAGGTGCCGCAACTGGCGGCGGACCATGGTGGCCGAGTCGGCGAGGGCGTGCGACGGGGTGCTCATCGGGCGGGCTCCTGCTCGGTGACCGGGTTGCCCGTCAGGGCGAAGAAGACGTCGTCGAGGTCGGGGGTGTGGACTTGCAGCTCGTCCACCGCGAGCGAGGCGTGGTCGAGCCGGTCCAGCAGGGCCCGCAGCGACCGGACGTCGCCCCGGCCGGGGACCTGCAGGGTGCGCGCCTCGTCGTTGCGGGACACCGCGTCCAGCGTCCGGACGGCGCGGTCGTAACCGCCGCGGTCGGCGAACCGGAGCGTGACGTGGCCGCCGCCGACCTGCCGCTTCAGCTCCTCCGGGGAGCCCTCCCCCACCACCTTCCCCCGGTGCAGCACCGCGACCCGGTCGGCGAGGCGGTCGGCCTCCTCGAGGTACTGGGTGGTGAGGAAGACCGTGACGCCCTCGTCGGCCACCAGCCCGCGGATGACCTCCCACATGGCACGGCGGCTGCGCGGGTCCAGGCCGGTGGTCGGCTCGTCGAGGAAGATCACGCGCGGCCGGCCGACCAGGGTCATCGCGAGGTCCAGTCGGCGGCGCAGCCCCCCGGAGTACGTCGCCGCGGGCTTGCGGGCCGCGTCCACCAGGTCGAACCGCCGCAGCAGCTCGGCCGCGCACGTCCGCCGTTCCCGGCGGGGCAGGTGGTTCAGGTCGGCCATCAACAGCAGGTTCTCCTCGCCGGTGAGGAAGCCGTCCACCGCGGAGAACTGGCCGGTGACGCCGATCGCGGCGCGCACCGCCCCCGGTTCGCGGACCACGTCGTGGCCGGCGACCCGCACCTCGCCCGCGTCCGCGCGGATCAGCGTCGACAGGATCCGCACCGCGGTGGTCTTGCCCGCGCCGTTCGGGCCGAGCAACGCGAAGACCGACCCCGCGGGGACGTCCAGGTCGACGCCGTCGAGCACCACGTGGTCGCCGTACGCCTTGCGCATCGCCCTCGCCGCGATCGCCGGGTGATCGGGATCGGCAGTCATCGGGTTCCACTCCCCCCGTCGATTCTGTTCACAACGCGGCGAAAGTTACGTTGCATACACGATATCGTCAATCAATCTCCGGGAACGCAATGACGTTTGTGCTGCTAGATAGCTCGATTCGTTGCAAGGGCACTGTCTGGTAATGCAACGACGGCCCGTTGCACTAAGCTGCCGCCGAACACCGACAGCGGAGGACAGCCGATGCCCGGTGAGCGACTCACCCTCCAGGACCGGCAGCAGATCGCCGCGGCACTGCGCGAGGACCTGACCTACGCCGCGATCGGCCGCCGCATCGGGCGGCCGACCTCCACCGTCACCCGCGAGGTGATGCGCAACGGCGGCCCGCGCGGCTACCGCGCCGAGGCGGCCCACCGGGCCGGCGCCCGACCGGTGCGCCGGCGTGGCGCCGCGCCACCGGGGAGCGCCGCTCCCGGCGGGCGCGACCCGCGGGTCGTGGACGAGGTGGACGCGCAGAGCGTGGCGCTGATGATGCGGGCCGGGCTGCCGAACATGATGGCCAGGGTCCTGGCCGCCCTGTTCACCACCGACAGCGGCAGCCTCACGTCCGCGGAACTGGTGCGACGCCTGCACGTCAGCCCCGCGTCGATCTCCAAAGCCATCGGCTACCTGGAGGAGCAGGCACTCGTCAGGCGCGAACGCGATCCCCGCAGCCGCGCCGAGCGCTACGTCGTGGACGACGACGTGGCGTTCCGGTCGATCATGGCCGGCGCCCGCAACCAGATCGAGATCGCCGAGGCCTGCGGGCAGGCGGCCGAAAAACTCGGCGCCACCACCCCCGCCGGCGCCAGGCTGGCGACCACGAGCCGGTTCCTCCTCCGCGTGATCGACGACCTGGTCCGATCGGCCCGGCACTGGCACGAGGTCCACTCCGCTCCGCGGACCTCCGACGGCCGACGTCCGCAGTAGTGCGGTCCGCCGCCCGTTCGGGGCCGGGACACTGGCGGTCTTGCCGAGTCACCGCGCACTGCCCCGCTCCCGGGGTGGAGGGGGATGTCGTGTCGTCGTCCGAGGACGAGTCGCAGGACGAGGGGACAGCGCCCGAGGCAGGGCTCGAACCGGCCCTGCGGATGCCGGGACCGCGCACCGGTCCGGTTCCCCGACCACGTGCGGATACGCCGGCGACCGGTTCGGGTCCGCTGCGGGACCGTCGTCGCCGACCGGTGGAGCCCTTCACGGGTTCCGCCCCGACCGGCGCGCCCGGCCGGGAGTCGTGGCGGTTGCCGGCCCACCTGCTCGGTGTGGCGGCGACCACGCCGTCGGGCGAACCGACCCAAACCACCGGAGTGGTGCTGGTGAACGTGGGCCGCGGCGCGGTGCTGAGCGTCGCCGGCCACGCCCGGGCTCCGGTTCGGGTGACGGGTTTCGGGCGGTTCTTCCCCGCCCGAACGGTGCACCTGGTCACGCCGACCGCGGCCGTCGCCGCCGACCACTGCCGCCTGGAGGCGGTCGACCACTACCACATCGCCTCCGCCGGCGTGCGGATGGACCAGTTGCGCGAGCTGTCCAACCGCGGTCGGCAGGCGTTGTCCGACCTGGTGGCCGACCCCGGCGACGCCGCCGCGCTCGCCGCGGTGCAGGAGGCCGCGGCACGACTGGTCGCGCGGGTGGACGCCGGGCCGCCCGAGGTGGTCACCCGGCGGGTCGTCGCCGAACCCGGGATCACCATCGACGACCCGACGCTCGTGCAGACCGGCGACCGCAGCACGCTCGACCTGAACCTGCGCTACGTCGCGGAGGAAACCGTGTTCCCCCTGGCGGAGTTGCTCGTCGGGGACGCGGACCTGTGCGTGGCCCTGGCCCACGCCCTGGCGGAGCCCTCGCCCGGTGAGCGCACCGCCGGGTTCCTGCGCGCCCTCGTGACCGCGACACGGGGCGTGGACGACGAGACCGGCCTGCGCCACACCCCGGACCTCGACGCCGTTCCCGCCACCGACCTGCTGGCGTGGTTCGGCCTGGCCCGCGCGGAGAACGCCTCGGTGGTGATGATCGGCCACGACAACCGCGTCACCCGCACCGCGGTGGTCGACCGCCCCGACGCCGCGACCGGCGACCTGCTGCGCGACCTGAACACCGTCCGGCGGCAGCTCGACCTGCCCGAGGTGACCGACGTCGTCGACCTGCCGCCGACGCCCGCGCTCGACCCGGTCCCGCACCCCTCCGACCCCACCCGCGATCCGGCGACGGCCGTCGAGGAGTCCGCCCACGGCTGGAACGACCGGGTCGCGGACCGGACCCGGCACGGGCCCGCCCGTCCGGACACCGACGAAGTCGCCAGACCGGAACCGGAGTGGCCGGCCCGGGCCCCGCGCTGGGAAGTCCGCGAACCCGACATCGACGACGAACCCGGAGGACCTTGGTGAACGAAACCCGTTACCGCCGCAAGCGTGCCGTGGTGGTGGTGACAGCGGCCGTCGTGCTCGCCGCAGGTGTGCTGGTGTGCGTGCTGGTCGACCTGGACACGGCGGACCGCCTCGCCAGCGTCGCCGCCCTGTTCGTCGCCGTGACCGGCCTCGCCCTGACCCTGTTGCACCGCATGGCACCCGCCCCGGCGAACACCGGGCACACGCCCGCCCCGGACACCGCTGCACGGCCGAGGACCGGGGGCACGAGCACCATCACGATCAACCAGTCGGGCGGCGGTGTCGTGCAGACGGGTGAGGGCGCGCACGCGGAAGTCCACCAGGAGATCCGGCTCGGACACCCCGGCGGACCATCGCGCCGCACTCGCCGTCGAAACGCCTGACGGCGCGGCCCGCCACCGTGACCGCTCGAAGAACGCGGCCCCCGGAGCCGACCGGGTGATCGTCCGGTCGAACCGCGGTAGGCGGTCCCTCCGACGGTCGAACGCACGCTGCAACCCCTGGCGCGTGCGCGGAGGTGTGCGGCCGGACCGGGTGCCGGGTCCGGCCGCGCGCGGGTCAGCGTTCGCGTTCCACGTACAGGCAGTACAGGTCGAACCCGCCGGGGCTCGCGTCGAACTGCTGGACCAGCTTGCCGCTGTCCTCGAACTCGGCGAGCACGTGGTGGGTGCCCTCGCCCAGGCCGACGGCGAACAGCGGCCGCCCGACGGGCGAGTCGCAGGCGGCCTCACCGGCGCCGGGCGCGTAGGACTCCGGGCAGTTCGCGCACGGCGGCAGGGTGAACTGGTGCGCGGTGGAACCCGCCAGCTTGATGGTGATCGAGCTGTTCACGGTGTTGTAGAAGGTGATCGTGATCGGGCCGCCCGCGCCGAGGGGCGCGGGCACCGGCACCCGCGCGCCGGTGCCGACGGCCACCTGGGCGGCGAGCTGCGCCGACTGGGCCTGCGGCAGGTCGCCGTGACCGGGGAACGTCCTGACGAACCGGTCCAGCGTGGCGACCGCGGCCGACCCGTCGCCGTCGCGCAACTGGTTCAGCCCGCAGTCGAGCATGGCGCGCGGGTACCGGTTCTTCGCATCGCCGGCCACCTTCGCGGCGACGTCGCTGGTCCGGCCCGCGAAGAACGCGAGGACGTCCACCACCTGGCACGGCTTGCCGGCGGCGAGCGGCGCGGTGGCCGCCGCGTAGAGCGCGTCGAACGCCGCGGGCACCTCCTCGGCGCTCGGCGTGCCGCCGAAGTCGTCGGCGATCGCCTCCAGCGCGGTGGTCGCCCCGTTGACGCCGACGGGGGTTTCCGCGGTGAACGCCTTCGCCAGCCGCAGGTAGGCGTCGGCGACCTCCGGGGCGAACGACTCGTCCTCGGCGAGCAGGTCGCGGTAGACCTTGATCGCATCGGCGAGCCGGCCCTCGTCGCGCAGGCCGCGGGCCCAGGTCGTGTAGGTCTCGATGAGCCGGTCGTGCACGATCGGGCCCAACGGGCTGTCCGGGTGGTCGCGGCGGAACCGGACGTAGCGCTCGACGGCGGTCTCGCCGTCGGAGCCGGCCGCGCCGGTGAAGTCGGCGCACTCAACCAGGCCGCGGTCCGCCGCGGCGACGTCCGAGCTGAGCGTCAGCTCGTAGGGCCCGGTCACGGCGTTGAACCGGCCGGTCGCCGTCGCGCAGTCACCGCGGCCCTGCGCGGCGACCCCGTCGTCGTACGCGGCGCGACCCAGCAGTCCGTACCCGAGGTATGCGACCACCAGGGCGACCACCGCGACGATGCCGACCACCACGGGCCGGCGGGTGGTGACCGGCGGGTGCTTCGCCGCGATCCGCCACGCGTCGAGGACGAGCAGCGCGAGCCAGCACGCCGCCAGGACCCGCCACAACCACGGGTTCGCCGCCGCGTCGGTGGCGAACGCGACGGCGACGAGCACGACCGCGAGGACGGCCGCCGTCCACGCCTGCCCGCGTCGGTTCAGGTAGAAGTAGCCCGCGCCGCTGCCGGTCAGGTTCAGCAGGACGGCGGCCGCGGTGGACTTCGGCTGGGGCGGCGTCGGAGGGATCCGCAGGATGGGGTCGGTCGGCGTCGGGTCCACCCACTCGGCCTGCGCCTCCGGTCCGGCCGGCCGCGCCCACGGGCTCGCCGCCGGGTGCCCGGCGGAGGGATCGCTCACCGGTCCGGCGGCCGGCGCGTCGGCTGCAGTCGGCTCGGTGCCCTGCGGCGCTCTCGGCACGGCCGGCGTGGGATCCGCCGGGCGTTCGACAGTTGCCACCTCGGCGGTTGCCGCCTCTGCGGCTGTCGTGTCCGCGGCTGTCGTGTCCGCAGTTGCCGCCCCTGCGGCTGTCGTGTCGCCGGTTGCCGTTTCCGGGGCCGGCGTCCCGGTTTTCGGCGCTTCCTGCTCCGCTGCCGCCCCCTGCTCCACCGGCGGCTGTGCCTTCGATCCGTCTTCGCTCATCCCAACCCCCACCACGGTGTCCCCCGACCCGATCACAGGGGACCACACCGCCGTCGTCGGGTGCAGGCGATTTGGGCATCACCACCCACTCGCCGAGCACTCCCGCCGGCACCGCGGCAGCGGATATGATCAAGTCGGGTACGCGCTGGGGACCGTGGGGGTGGGCGTGCGACAGCCGAAGGCGTTGGTGGTCCGCGGTGGCTGGGAGGGGCACCGCCCCGTCGAGGCCACCGACCTGTTCATCCCGTTCCTGCGGGACCGCGGCTACGTCGTGCGGGTCCACGGCTCACCCGACGTGTACGCCGACGCCGACGAGATGGCCGCCACCGACCTGGTCGTGCAGTGCGTGACGATGTCGGAGATCACCGCCGAACAGGTGGCGGGCCTGCGCGCGGCGGTCGAGGCGGGCACCGGGTTCACCGGCTGGCACGGCGGCATCGCGGACTCGTTCCGCGCCTCGTCGGACTACCTGCACCTGGTCGGCGGCCAGTTCGCGACGCACCCCGGCAAGGAGCCGGCCGAACGCCGGGGCGGGCCGGAGGACAACTTCCTGCCGCACGCGGTGACCATCACCCCGCTCGGCCGGGAACACCCGATCACCGCGGGCGTCGAGGACTTCGAACTGGTCACCGAGCAGTACTGGGTGCTGCACGACGACCTGAACGACGTGCTGGCCACCACGACCCACCCGGCCCCGGCGTGGCACCCGTGGCAGCGGCCCGTGACCTGCCCGGCGATCTGGACGCGGCAGTGGGGGGCCGGGCGGATCGTGGTGACCACCCCGGGGCACAGCCTCGACGTGTTGCGGCACCCCGCCGTGCGCACCGTCATCGAGAGGGGAATGCTGTGGGCGACCCGCACCGCGTCGGGATCGTAGGTCTCGGCGTCATCTCCCGCGCGTACCTCGGCACGCTGGGCGAGCACCCCGCCGTGCGCGTCACCGCGGTCGCGGACCTCGACGCCACCCGGTCCGCCGCGGTCGCGGCCCAGTTCCCGGGTGTCGCGGCGGTGGGCGTGGAGGAGCTGCTCGACGGTCCGGACGTGGACACCGTCCTCAACCTCACCACCCCCGCCGCGCACGCGCCGATCGCGCTGCGGGCGATCGCCGCCGGCAAGGGCGTCTTCGCCGAGAAGCCGCTCGCCGTGGAGTTCGCGGACGGCCGCGAGATCGTCGACCGGGCTGCCGCCGCGGGCGTGCGGGTCGGGTGCGCGCCCGACACCGTCCTCGGCACGGGCACGCAGACCGCCCGCGCGGCGATCGACGGCGGCCTGATCGGGCGTCCGCTGTCCGCGTCGGCCGTCATGGTCACGCCGGGGCACGAGCGCTGGCACCCCAACCCGGACTTCTACTACACCGCGGGCGGCGGCCCGCTGCTCGACATGGGGCCGTACTACATCAGCGCGCTGGTCCACCTGCTCGGCCCGGTGCGCGCGGTGATCGGCGCGGCGAGCCGGTTGCGCGACGAGCGCGTGATCGGGTCCGGACCCCGGATCGGCCAACGGATCCCCGTCGAGGTGCACAGCCACGTCTCCGGCGTCCTCGAACACGTCAACGGCGCGCTGTCCACCCTCACCACCAGCTTCGACGGCGTCACGACGACGGCCGTGCCGATCGAGGTGCACGGCGAGGACGGCACCCTCGCCGTCCCGGACCCGAACCACTTCGACGGCGACACCCGCCTCTTCCCGCTGGGCGGCAGCGAGTGGCGGACCCTGCCGCCGAGCGCCGGGTACGTCGGAGCCGGCCGGGGCATCGGCCTGCTGGACCTCGTCGCGGCCGACGGGCGGCCCCCGCGTGCCGGCGGCGACCTGGCGCTGCACGTGCTGGAGACGATGACCGCCGTCCTCCGCTCCGCCGAGGAGGGCCGGAGGATCGAGCTGACGACCGCGGTGCGGCGACCGGAGCCGGTGCCACTCACCCCGGTGGCGGAGTGGTTCCCCGGCCGTTGACGCGCGGCCGACGCGGTCGCCCGCGGCCAAGCGGGTGGTCCTGCGCCCGGGGGAGCCGGCAGGCGTAACACCCTTGACACGCAAGGGGATGAGCCGTGTGTTCGTCACGACCGGCGTTGACGACCTCGCGGCCCTCAGGGGCGGTGTGACGGCCAACCCGGTGATCGACCACGTGCACGCGGCTCCTCACCCGGCGGTGCGCCGGAGGTCGAGTCGAACACCCGTGTCCTCCACCACTCCGCGCCGGGTCTGCCGTCGGCGAACCCGCGCGCTCCTCCGGAAGGACGTCCATGTCATCCCGCTCCACCGCCCTGCTCCGCCTGCTGGCCCCGGTGGTGCTCGCCGCCGGCGTCGTCCTGCCGCTCGCCGCGGGCACCGCCTCCGCCGCCCAGCCGATCTGCCTGAGCGGCAACCTCCAGTTCGACTACCAGTCGGCCGAGGAGGGCACCGCCAAGCCGACCCGGACCAGGGCCGCGCGCAACGCCTCGGTCGAGCTGTGGGGTCGTGAGAAGTCGACCGACACCGACCACAAGCTGAACACCGACACCCAGCTGACCGGCGCCGCCGACGGCTCGTTCACCCTCTGCCACACCCCGGTCACCACCACCGCGATGGACCACCTCTTCGTCCGCTTCGCGACCCGCAGCAACCAGGTGTGGCGGGTCACCGACAACAGCGGCACGGTGTACACGTACGACACGCCGACGCAGTCGAACGTGTCGGCCAGTGTCTCCCTGGGCGTCGTCAAGCCGACCACCGCGACCCGCGCCTGGCACGCGTTCGACACCGTCAACCTGCTCTGGACGCGCCGGGTCAACCCGACCACCCAGTGCTGGACGACCGCCGAGACGAACGCCTCGGCCTGCACCACGCTGACGGTGCGCTGGCAGGTCGGGTCCACCGCCGGCCCGTACTACGACCTGTCGAACAACGTCTACCTGTCCGACGCCGACCCGGACTCCGAGCACACCGTGCTGCACGAAGCGGGTCACTTCTTCCAGCACCGCCTCTACAACGGCACGTTCCCGACCGTCACCAACTGCAACCCGCACTACATCGCGACGGCGTCCTCCGCCACGTGCGCCTGGACCGAGGGCTTCGCCGACTCGGTGGCGGCCTACCTGCTGGGCGACAACCGTTACGTGTTCCCGGACGGCTCGTCCACCGCGTTCACCGCCGGCCCGGGCTGGCAGACCGGCGACCACGTGCAGGGCAACGTGGACGGCGCGCTGCTCCGGCTGTGGAACCAGGTCGACGGCAGCTGGGACCGCACCATCACCACCCTGTCCTCGCACATGCCCTCGACCTTCGCCGACTGGTTCAAGAACGTCCGCCCGACGGCCGTGCCGCCGCTGTCCACCACCGGCGCCGCGCTGACCGCGCTGGACGCGCACGCCATCAACTACGGCCCCACGATCGTCGGCGACAACGCCTACCACGCGCTCAGCAACGGCGGCGGCGTCGCCCTCCAGCGCGGCGGGACGTGCAGCGGCAGCATCCCGTCGGTGGCCGAGTTCGCCGCGCTGGACACCTCCCGGGCCTCGCAGCGCTGGAAGCTCACCGCCAACGGCGACGGCACCGTGCGGATCTTCGACAGCTGCCCGGTCCCGCTGTACCTGACCGCGCCGACCACCTCCGGCGGCCAGCCGTCCCTGCAACTGCTCTACCTCGGCACCCCCAACCAGCGCTGGCAGGTGACCCAGAACGCCGTGGGCACCTACACCCTGGTCAACCCGGCGACCGGCTTCGCCCTGGACGGCAACGCGACCGCGGGCCAGGCGGTCACCGCCACCACCGCGTCCGCCGGCTCGACCAGCCAGAAGTGGGCGTCGGTCTTCTCCATCTCCTGACACCGGGATCCGTGACGTCGCCTCGGTCGCGGGGTTTCCGACCCCCGGCGGCCGACGCGACCCGGTGCTCGGCGTCCCGTCCCTGGTGCACCTCCTGTTCGTCTGGGTGCCCGCGCTCGGCTCGGTCGCCCTGTCGTTCAGCTCGT
>NZ_JBSGBG010000016.1:0-169973 GCF_053601135.1 Actinosynnema sp. NPDC004786
CGGCCCGACCCGCCCGTACGGCGGCACGTTCCTGGTGTTCAGCGACTACATGCGGCCGGCGGTCCGGCTCGCCGCGCTGATGAAGTCCCCGCCCCTTCTCCGCGCTCAGGCCCAGAGGTGGCCGTCGAGCCGTTCGGCCGCCTCGTCCAGCGTGCCCGCGTACGCGCCGGTGGACAGGTACTTCCACCCCGCGTCCGCGACCACGAACGCCACGTCCGCCGACTCGCCGCGCGCCGCCGCCTTCTCCGCCGCGGCCAGCGCCGCGTGCAGGATCGCGCCGGTGGAGATGCCAGCGAAGATGCCCTCCACCTCCAGCAGCTGCCGGGTGCGGCGCAGCGCGTCGTACGAGCCGACCGAGTAGCGGCCGGTCAGCACCTCGGCGTCGTACAGCTCCGGCACGAAGCCCTCGTCGAGGTTGCGCAGGCCGTAGACCAGCTCGCCGTACCGCGGCTCGGCCGCGATGACCTGCACGTCCGGCTTGTGCTCGCGCAGGTACCGGCCGACGCCGACCAGCGTGCCGGTGGTGCCCAGGCCCGCGACGAAGTGCGTGATCGTCGGCAGGTCCTTGAGGATCTCCGGCCCGGTGCCGTGGTAGTGCGCGCCGGGGTTGGCCGGGTTGCCGTACTGGTACAGCATCACCCAGTCCGGGTTCTGCGCGGCGAGTTCCTTCGCCAGCGCCACGGCCTGGTTCGAGCCGCCCGCCGCGGGCGAGAACACGATCCGCGCGCCGTACGCCTGCAGCAGCTGCTTGCGCTCGGCGGACGTGTTCTCGGGCATCACGCACACCAGGCCGTAGCCCTTGAGCTTGGCGGCCATGGCCAGGGCGATGCCGGTGTTGCCCGACGTCGGTTCGAGGATCGTGCAGCCCGGCGTGAGCACCCCGGTCCGCTCGGCCTCCTCGATCATCATCAGGACCGGGCGGTCCTTGATGGAGCCGGTCGGGTTGCGGTCCTCCAGCTTCGCCCACAGCCGCACGTCCTTCGACGGCGACAGCCGGGGCAGCCCCACCAGGGGCGTGCCGCCGACCGCGTCGAGCAGTGACTCGTACCGGGCCACGATCAGACCTCCGGGATCGGTCAGCCGCCCGCGACGGCCGGGAGGATCGTCACGGTGTCGCCGTCCTTGACCGCGGCGTCCAGGCCGCCCGCGAACCGCACGTCCTCGTCGTTGACGTAGACGTTGACGAACCGGTGGAGCGCGCCCTCCTTGACCAGGCGCTGCTTCAGGCCACCGTGGTTGCTCTCCAGGTCGTCGATGACCTCCGCGAGCGTGGTGCCCGCGGCCTCGACGGACTTCTGCCCACCGGTGTGGGTGCGCAGGATCGTGGGGATGGAGACGGTGACGGCCATGCTGGTACCTCCGAGGAGCCGGGTTTGGTGAGAGTGGTGCCACGAGTGGTGCGCGGGCGCACCTGGAGGGCTCAGGGACAGTCGGGGGTGTCGTCGGCGCCGGTGTGCGCGAACATGTACGACTCCACGACCTCGACCGGCTCTTCGGTCACCACGCCGTCCACGATCCGGTAGGAGCGCAGCTCGTGCTGCTCCGGGTCACGGGTCGAGATGAGCACGTAGTGCGCCTGCGGCTCGCTGGCGTAGGAGATGTCCGTGCGGGACGGGTACGCCTCCGTCGCGGTGTGCGAGTGGTAGACGACGATCGTCTCCTCGTCGTTCGCGCTCATCTCGCGGTGGACGCGCAGCTGCTCCATCGAGTCGAAGCGGTAGAACGTGGGCGAGCGCTCGGCGTTGTCCATCGCGATGAACCGCTCCGGGCGGTCGGAGCCCTCGGGGCCCGCGATGATCCCGCATGCCTCGTCCGGGTGGTCACGACGGGCGTGAGCCACCATCGCGTCCACGAGGTCACGGCGAATCACCAGCACGTCCACCATCCTACGTGGTGGGGGAAGTCGTCCCGCCGTGTGAGAACCCGCACTACACCGGTTCGCGGACGCCCCGAACGGCCGTCCGGTCGACCGCGCGGACGCCCAGCAGCCCGCCCGCGCCCAGTGCCGCGAGCCCGAGGGCCGAGACGGCCCTGGCCACCACGCCGAAGCCGTGGCCGCGGAGGCGGAACGACGTGAGGTAGCACACGTTCGCCGCCGCGTTGGCCGCGAGCTGCACGAAGGCCGTGCGCCGCTGCTCCTGGTCCAACGTCCCGTACTCGGCCAGCTCGGTCGCCAGGGCGGCGGGCGCGAGGGCGAGCCCCGCGCCGATCGCCGCCCGTGCCGCGCGGGAGCTGCCGGGCATGAGGTCCAACGCCGCCGACGCCGCGTACAGCCCGATGGGCAGCGCCACGACCGCCGGGTGCACCGGCCGTCCCAGCGCCCGCGCGCGCAGCAGGTCGGTCACCTCACGGCGGCGCAGCGCCGCCGGCACCGCCTCGGCCAACGCCCCGGCCGCCTTGTCGACCGCCGGACTGGTCCGCACCCACCTCAACGCCCTCTCCACACCCATGCCGACCGGGTACCCGCTCCTGAGCGTTGAATTCGGGTGTTCTGAACGTTGGACACTCGCGTTCCGAACGTAGGACTCACGCGGAGGGGTCAGGGCGTCGCGCGTTCGAGGGCGTCGGTGGCGCTGGTGCACAGGTCGTTCAGCGGGGTGGCGGTCGGGCGGCCGGTGGCCACCGCGAACACGGTCGCCGGCACGGTCACGCCGGCCCGCGCGAACCCGTCGTGCGCCGACATCGCGACCCTTCGGCATTCCGCCGGCCCGAGTTCGGCGTCCACCACGACGAGCCCCACCGCCGTCCCGCCGACGAACGCCAACGCCCGCTCATCGGACACCGACGCCGCCTCGCACGCCGCGTAACCGTCACCCCCGGGCATCCCCAGGGCCTCCGCCGCCGGCACGATCGGCACCACCTCGAACGGCCGCGCGCCGACCGCGAACCCGTGCCCCCGCTCCGCCAGCCACCGCACCACCCCGTCGACCGCCGACGGCCCGCCCAGCACGACCGCGTGCACCCGCCGCACCAGCGTCGAGGGGTCCAGCAGGTCCAGCTCCCGCGTGCCGACCGGCGCGCCCCGGACGTCCACCCCGGCCACCGCGCCGTCCGGCGCGAGCAGCACCGCCACCCCCGGCGCGCGACCGACCAGCATCAGTCCATGACCGCTTCGACCAGCGTCTCCTGCACCCACGTCAGCCAGTGGTACACGCCCAGGTGCGGCGACCGCGGGTCGTCCGGCGGCAGCTCGTCGGGCATGTCCTCCTGCACGTCCAGCGCCGTGCCCAGCGCCAGCCGCACGTCGTTCAACGCCGACAGCCACGCCTCGGCCTGCTCCAGCGCCAGCCGCACCTCGCCGCCGTCCGGCGGGCACGTCCGCAGCACCACCGCCGCCACCCCGGTCTTCAGGTCCAGCAGCTCGGGCTCGTGCAGCGACCGCAGCGCGTTGGCCGAGTCGACCTCGGACGGGTCGGGCGCGTCCGGGTCGAGCCGGTGGAAGTCGGGCAGCAGCCGGCCCAGGATCGGGTCGTCGGGCGGCGTGGACGGCCCGGTGCGGATGCCGGTCAGCTCCGCCAGCTCGTCCCGCGGCGCCTCCTCGGCACGGGCCAGCAGCATGTCCTGGATCTGGCTCACCAGGCCGCGCACCACCGCGGCCTCCTGCCGGTCGAACCGGCCGAGCACCTGGTCACCCCTGCGGGTCCACTTCTTCACGACGAACGCTGCATGGTCGCCCAGAGCCCGGCCGCGTGCAGCTTGGCCACGTCGGCCTCCACCTTGTCCTTGGTCCCCGACGACACGATCGCCCTGCCCTTGTGGTGCACGTCCAGCATCAGCTTGGTCGCGTGGTCGCGGCTGTAGCCGAACAGCTTCTGGAACACGTACGTCACGTAGGACATCAGGTTCACCGGGTCGTTCCAGACCAGGGTCTGCCACGGGCGGTCCTCGGTGCGGACCTCCTCGCCGGCTGGGTCAACCTGCGTCCGCTCATGCTCGACGGGCGTGGTCATACCGCCAATGGTGTCATGTTCCGCTCCGCGGTGGAGCCCGCAGGGCCGCCGTTTCGGACCGCTTAGGCTTCCGTGCATGTCGACGTCGCTGTTCACCGACCACTACGAGTTGACGATGCTCGCCGCGGCGCTGCGCGACGGCACCGCCGACCGGCCGTGCGTCTTCGAGGTCTTCGCCCGGCGACTGCCGGAGGGCAGGCGCTACGGGGTGGTGGCGGGCACCGGCAGGCTGCTGGACGCGATCACCGACTTCACGTTCACCGAGAGTGACCTGGAGCTGCTGCAACGCACCAACGTGGTGGACGACGCCACGCTCCAGTGGCTCGCCGACTACCGGTTCACCGGGGACGTGGACGGCTACCCCGAGGGCGAGCTGTACTTCCCCGGCTCGCCGATCCTGTCCGTGCGGGCCCCGTTCGGCGTGGGCGTGGTGCTGGAGACGCTGGCCCTGTCGATCCTCAACCACGACAGCGCGATCGCCTCGGCGGCGGCGCGGATGGTGGGCGCGGCCAACGGCCGGCGGATGATCGAGATGGGGTCGCGCCGCACGCACGAGGAGGCGGCGGTGGCGGCGGCGCGGGCCGCGTACCTGGCCGGGTTCACCGCGACGTCGAACCTGGAGGCGGCGCGGCGGCACGGCATCCCGACCGCCGGGACGTGCGCGCACGCGTTCACGCTGCTGCACGACACCGAGGAGGAGGCGTTCCGGGCGCAGGTCGAGGCGCTGGGCGTGGACACGACGCTCCTGGTGGACACCTACGACATCACCAACGGCATCAAGACCGCCGTCGAGGTCGCCGGGCCGGGGCTGGGCGCGGTGCGGATCGACTCGGGCGACCTGGGCGTGCTGGCGCGGCAGGCGCGCGACCAGCTCGACTCGCTGGGCGCGCGCAACACCCGGATCGTCGTGTCGGGCGACCTGGACGAGTTCTCGATCGCCATGCTGCGGGCCGAGCCGGTGGACGCGTACGGCGTGGGCACGTCGCTGGTCACGGGGTCCGGCGCGCCCACCGCGGGCATGGTCTACAAGCTGGTCGAGGTGGACGGGCGGCCGGTGGCCAAGCGCAGCTCGCACAAGGAGTCGCGCGGTGGGCGCAAGAGCGCGCTGCGGCGGCACAAGGAGACCGGGACGGCGTTGGAGGAGGTCGTGTTCCCGCACGAGGCGCAGCCGGAGCTGGGCGAGCACGACCGGCTGCTCGCCGTGCCGCTGGTCCGGGGCGGCCGGCGGGTGGACGGCCTGGACACGTTGGCGCAGAGCCGCGACCGGTTGCGTGCCGCCCTCGTGACCGTGCCGTGGGAGGGTTTGAAGCTGTCCCGCGGCGAGCCCGCGATTCCGACGACCTTCCTGTAGGGGGCTGGGTTCCATGAGCAAGGCGCTGATCGTGGTGGACGTGCAGAACGACTTCTGCGAGGGCGGCTCGCTGGCGGTGGCCGGGGGCGCGGCCGTGGCGGCGGCGATCTCGGCGCACGTCGCGTCCTCGTCGTACGACCACGTGGTGGCGACCCGCGACTACCACGTGGACCCGGGGTCGCACTTCAGCGAGACGCCGGACTTCGTCGACTCGTGGCCGGTGCACTGCGTCGCCGGGACGCCCGGCGCGTCGTTCCACCCCGAGCTGGACGTGACGGCGGTGGAGGCGGTGTTCTCCAAGGGCGCGCACGCGGCGGCGTACTCGGGGTTCGAGGGCGCGTCCGGCGGCGGGGAGCGGCTCGTGGACTGGCTGCGGGCGCGTGGCGTGGCGCAGGTGGACGTGGTCGGCATCGCCACCGACCACTGCGTGCGGGCGACGGCGTTGGACGCGGTGGACGCCGGGTTCGCCACGACCGTGCTGCTGGACCTGACGGCGGGCGTGGCGCGGGCGACCGTGGACACCGCGTTGGCGCAGCTCGACGGGGCCGGGGTGGCGCTGACGGGCACGCCCCGGGTCGGCTGACGCCCGCGTCCGGACGTCCCGGGGCATGGCCGCCGGGGCGTCCGGACGCGCGGGTCGCGTGTTCCGAGCGTTGAACTCGGGTGTCCCGAACGTAGGACTCACGCGTTCTGAACGTAGGACACACGCGTTCTGAACGTAGGACTCACGCGTTCTGGACGTAGGACACGCGTGGGTCAGGGGGTGGGGGAGCAGGCGGTGGCGCCCAGGACCACGTCGCCGGTCACGCCGGAGGCGTCGGTGAACCGCAGGTGCAGCAGGTTCATCCCGATGCTGCCGTCGTTCGGGTTCGGCGGGATGGTCTCGCCGAACGTCGCGGTCGCCAGCACCGTGCCGTCGCCCGCCTTGACCTCGTGCACGTAGTTCGGGTGGATCTCGTCGGGCAGCCCCGCGAAGCCCTGCAGGCCGTCCGCCGCCCAGCCCGCGGTCGTGCCCGACTCGGTGCCCACGCAGGTGATCTTCCACCGGGCCACCCGCAGCCGCGGCCCGCCCGCCGACACCAGCGCCGACAGCTCGAACTCCGTGCCCACCGCCTCGGACGTCGACCGCGTCGTGCCGCTGCCGGGGTCCACCACCGCCGTGGTGCACGACGAGGAGCCGGCGCCGAACCGGACGCCCGTGCGCGCCACCGCCTCGGTCGAGCCGGACGTCGGGCCGTGCACCGAGCACGGCGCGAGCGGCGGCACGGTCACCCTGGTGCCGTCCTTGGTGAAGTCGGCGGAGCCCACCGACGCCACCCCCGCCGGGTTGGCCGCCCACGCCGGCGGCGCGGCGACGGCCAGGCCGAGAGCGAGCGCCGCGACCACGGCGCCGACCCGGCGTGCCCCGATCTGCTTCATCGTGTCGTCCTCCTGCTTCTCCGGAACGACAGGACTATCGAACCGTCACGGCCACGAGCCGATGATCCGGACCGCCACATCACCCGGCCGTGGACGACCGATACCTGATCGAGTGATGGTCCTTCCGTCGTCAGCACGGGATGCGGACCGGCAGCGGCGCCGCGGAGAAGTCGTTCGGCAGCCCCACGAGCCGCTCCAACGCGCCGCGCACGCGGGCAGCGGCCCGCCCGTCGCCGAACGGGTTGTGCCCGAGCGGCAGGCGCAGCCGCGCGCCGAGCACCCAGCCCGCCTCGGCCACGATCCGGATCGGGTCGGTCCCGACCAGCCACGCGCCGCCCGCCTCGACCGCGGAGACGCGTTCCGTGGTGTCCCGCAGCACCAGCACGGGCACGCCGAACGTCGGCGCCTCCTCCTGGATGCCGCCGGAGTCGGTGAGCACCAGCGCGGACCGGCGCAACGCGCGCACGAGGTCGGAGTAGGCCAACGGTTCGGTCACCACGATCCGGTCGTGCCCGCCGAGCACGGCCCGTGCCGCCGCGCGCACCCGCGGGTTCGGGTGCACCGGCGCCAGCACGCGCACGTCGGGGTGCCGGTCGGCGATGGACCGCACGGCGCGCAGCACGCGTCCCAGCGGCTCGCCCCACGACTCCCGCCGGTGCACGGTCGCCAGCACCAGCCGCCCGGGTCCCTCGTCGAGCGCGCGTTCCAGCCGTGCGAGGTCCGGGTCGCGGGCGGGCCGGTCGGCCGCGGCGACCCGCTGCACGGCGTCGACCACGGTGTTGCCGGTGACCACGATCCGGTGGTCGGCGACGCCTTCGCGCACGAGCGCGGCGGCGGCGTCGTCGGTCGGCGCGAGGTGCAGCGTGGCGATCCGGGCGATCATCTGCCGGGTGCCCTCCTCGGGGAACGGCCCCGCGAGGTCGCCGGTGCGCAGGCCCGCTTCCAGGTGCGCCACGGGGATGCCGCGCCAGAACGCGGCGAGCGCGCCCGCCAGCGCGGTGGTCGTGTCGCCCTGCACGAGAACGACGGCCGGGTCGCGCTTGCGCAGCAACCGGTCCAGCTCCGCGATCAGCCGGGCCAGCAGCTCGGCCTGCGCCCCGGTGGTCCGCGGCACGTCCAGCTCCACGTCCACGAAGAGCCCGAACGCGCCCAGCGCCTGCTCGACCATGCCGGCGTGTTGTCCGCTGTGGACGATGACGGGCCGGAGCACCGGGTGGTCGGCCAGCGCCAGCGCGACCGGTGCGATCTTCACCGCTTCGGGCCGGGTGCCCGCGAGCAGCACGACTTCCTTCACCTTGCTCCTTTCCTCTGGTGACCATGGGGTGCGGCGCCCCGGGGCGCGCCTGGGGGCGGGC
This sequence comes from Actinosynnema sp. NPDC004786, assembly GCF_053601135.1. NCBI lineage: Bacteria > Bacillati > Actinomycetota > Actinomycetes > Pseudonocardiales > Pseudonocardiaceae > Actinosynnema > Actinosynnema sp. NPDC004786. The sequence goes on from NZ_JBSGBG010000016.1 coordinate 8,076, forward strand.
GCGCTCCGGGGCGCACGCGCGCTACTCGTCGGCTGTCGCTCGTCGCCTGCGGAACGCGTGGGTCAGGAAGAGGCCGGCCACCAGCAACACCACACCGGCCACCACCCACCACGCGACTCCGGCGCCGGTGGCGGCCAACGAGCCGACTCCCGTGCCGACCGCGACTCCACTGCCGGGGACCCGGTACACGGTCAGACCGCCGCGAGGTCGTGCCGGCGCCGCAGCGCCACCGCGCCGACGGGCACGCCGAACAGGGCGAGCAGGCCGAGGCCGATCCACAGGCCCGCGCCCGAGGCCATCGGGATGGGCAGGCCCGCGGGACCGCAGGTCGCGGACGACAGCACCAGGTCGCCGCCGCCGAGTTCGCCGCCGGTCAGGGTGAGGTGGAAGGCGTTGACGGTGAGGCTGCCGTCGGGGTTGCGGACCTGCTCGTTGAGCACGAGCTTCGCCACGTCCACGCCGAGGAGGTCGACGTCGACGGTCGTGTTGGCGGCGGGTTCGGCCTCCAGCCCGCCAAGCCGGCCGAGGTGCAGCCCCGCGAGCGTCGACGTGCCGGTGACGCCCTTCTGGGTGGCCGAGCACTCGGCTTCGACCAGTTCCGCGGACACGTCGCCGAGGGCGAGCCGGAGCAGGTCGAGCCGGACGTCGGCGGTGCTCGCGCGGGAGGTGACCGCGCCGGTCTTGTCGTCGCGCGAGGCGGACGTGGTGAGCACGCCGCTCTTGACGACCTGCGGCACGTCCAGACCGGCGAACGTGTTGGTGGTGGGGCCGTCCGCGGTGGCGGCGGCGAACGGGCCGGCCGTCACCGCGCCGCCGACGGGCAGCGCCAGGTCGAGCCGGGCCCCGTACGAGGAGGCGTCGCCGGGGGCCGCCGAGGCGGGCGCGGCGCCGAGCAGCATCGCCGCGACGGCGACCAGTCCGGCCGCGGGGGCGAGACGTGTCATTCGGACACGCATGGAACTCCTTTCGCACAACGGTTTGTCAGGCAAATGCCCCTATCGGCTTTACGTCCGTCGGATTAAGGGTTGCTGACCGTAAAGGGGGAGCCTGTCCACTCGTTTCGCCCAACTGCACCCACCGAACGTGGGTCTGCCACCTCAATTCGCCGCGACTTGTCACACGTTCCGGGGGTGAGGTTCGCCGGACGGGCGTCCGATGACCACCACGCAGCCCCTATCGGGCGATCCCCGATCGAAGGAAAGGATTCGTCCAGTGGCGTTTGCCGTGCCCCGCACCGAACACCTCAACCGGGTGATCGTCGCCGCACTGGTCGTGGCCGCCGCCGGCCTCGTGGTAGCTCACCGTGCCTACCGCACGGCGGAGGTCGTGCTGTCCGGGTTCCTGCTCGGCCTGATCGGCGTCGACGGCGTGGAGGTCGTGACGGCTCGGCAGACCGTCTACTTCGGGCTCGGCTCCGACGCGCCGCTCGGCCTGCGGATGACGCCGGAGTGCACGTCGGCGTTCCTGGTCGTGCCGCTGCTCGCGGTGGGCGCGGTGATGATCGCGCTGCGGCCCCGGATCACGCGGCGGGTGCTGTTCGCGCTGGCGGTGGCCGTCGTGGCGGTGGTCGTGGTCAACCAGCTGCGGGTGCTCACGTTGGTGGCGCTGGTCGGGTGGCTGGGCGTGGACACCGGCTACCACTGGGGCCACACGCTGCTCGGCTCGCTGGTGAGCGTGTTCGGCGGGGCGGCGGCGCTGGTGGCGTTCGTGTGGTTGGCGACGCGGCGATGAGCCTGGACGTCCTGCTGGGGTTCACGCAGGCGCTGGCGTTGACGATGAGCGTCGCGTTCCTGACGTACGTGTTCCTGATCGTCGTGCCGTACCTGCGGTACCGGCCGGGGGCCGTCGGGTCGGCCGCCGACTTCGAGTGGCACTTCGTGGTGCCGTGCCGGGACGAGGAAGCCGTCATCGGCGACACCGTGCGTTATCTGCGCACGACGTTCCCCATCGCGCACGTGTGGGTGGTGGACGACGACTCGGACGACGGCACGGCGGCGGTCGTGCGCGGGTTCGGCGACGATCGGAACACCCACCTCGTGCGGAGGCGTCGGCCGTACGCGCGGACCGGGAAGGGCGACGCGCTCAACGACGCGTACCGGACGTTGAAGCTGTGGATGGGACGGCACGCCGACGCCGACCGCGCGGTGGTCGTCGTGGTCGACGCGGACGGGCGGCCCGCGCCGAACTGCCTGGACGTGTGCGCGGCGGCGCACCTGTTCGGCGACCCGGCGGTGGGCGCGGTGCAGGTGGACGTGCGGATGGTGAACGCGGGCGTGCGGCAGGCCGGGGTGCCGCGGTGGCGCGGGCTGCTCGGCGACCTGCTGGTGCGGATGCAGGACCTGGAGTTCCGGACGGCGATCGCGGCGATCCAGCTGTCGCGGGGCGTGACCGGGACGATCTCGCTGGGCGGCAACGGGCAGTTCACCCGGCTGTCGGCGCTGGACGCGGTCGCGGGACCGGCCGGGCGGCCGTGGCGGGGGTCGTTGCTGGAGGACTTCGAGCTGGGGGTGCACCTGCTGACCGCCGGGTGGCGGACCGGGTTCACGATGGACACGCACGTGCGGCAGGAAGGGCTTTACAGCCTGCGGCGGTTCCTCGCGCAGCGGACGCGGTGGGGGCAGGGGACGATGCAGTGCCTGCGGTACGTGCGGCGGATCTGGGACTCGCCGCACCTGTCGACCGCGGGGGCGGCGGAGATCATGTACTACCTGGCCCAGCCGTGGATGCAGCTGCTCGGGACGCTGGTCTACCCCGTGCCGGTGGTCCTGCTGGGGCACCGGGTGGCGACCGCGCCCGGCGAGGTGTGGGCGTGGTTCGCCGACGGCGCGTGGGTCCTGTTCACCGTGTACGGCATGTTCGGCCTGCTGCCGTTCGTCCTGTGGGGTCCGGTGTACCGGCTCCGCTGCGAACCCTCGACCACCTGGCCGCGGGCCTTCTCGTACGGCCTGGTGTACGCGCTCTACATCTACACCTTCTACATCACGTCGTGGCGGGCGGTCGTGCGCCTGGCGCGTGGCCGCAACGGCTGGGCCAAGACCCGCCGGAACACCGAGCGCACCACCGGCGAGGTCGCCCTCGACCACTGACCACGCGCGTGTCCTACCTCCAGAACGCGCGTGTCCTACGTTCAGGACACCCGAGTTCAACGCTCAGGACGCCTTGGGGTGTCCGGACCACGGTGGCGGGGCGGGCGGGTACGGTCTTCGCCGTGCCCGCCACCACCGCGATCCCCGACACCAGGACGTTGCTCGCCGTCGCCGTGGAGGCGGTGGGCGGAGCCGAACGGCAGGGCCAGGTCGAGATGGCCGAGGCGGTCGAGCGCGCCATCCGCACCGGCGAGCACCTGGCCGTCCAGGCGGGCACGGGCACCGGCAAGTCGCTCGCCTACCTGGTCCCGGCCCTGCGGCACGCGGTCGCCGAGGAGTCCACGGTCGTCATCTCCACCGCCACGATCGCGTTGCAGCGCCAGCTCGTGGACCGCGACCTGCCCCGGCTCGCCAAGGCGTTGCGCAAGGAGCTGGGCCGCGAGCCGCGGTTCGCCATCCTCAAGGGACGCCGCAACTACCTGTGCATGCACCGCCTGCACACGGGCGCGCCCGACGAACCCGAGGACGCCGGCCTGTTCGACCCCTTCGCGGTGTCCAAGATGGGCCGCGAGATCAAGCGCCTGCACGAGTGGTCGTCCGACACGGAGACCGGTGACCGCGACGAGCTGGTGCCCGGCGTCACGGACCAGGCGTGGCGCCAGGTCTCGGTGACCGCGCGTGAGTGCCTGGGCGTGAACAAGTGCCCCATCGGCACGGACTGCTTCGCCGAGAAGGCCCGTGCCGAGGCCGGCAAGGCGGACGTCGTGGTGACCAACCACGCGATGCTCGCCGTGGACGCGCTGGAGGGCTACCAGGTCCTGCCCGACCACGACGTGGTGGTGATCGACGAGGCGCACGACCTGGTCGACCGCGTCACGTCGGTGGCCACGGAGGAGCTGAGCGCGTCCCTGGTCGCCACGGCCGCGCGGCGGTGCGGGCGGCTCATCGACCAGGGCGTGGCCGACCGGATGGCCGAGGCGAGCGACGGCCTGGCGATGATCCTGGAGGAGCTGCCGCCGGGACGGCTCGACAGCCTGCCGCAGGCGTTGGCCGGCGCGTTGCGGGCGACGAAGGACGCGGCGCACGCGTGCATCACGTCGCTGGGGCCGGAGCGCAAGGAGGACGTGGACGGCGCGACGTCGCGGAAGCTGGCGTTGTCGCTGCTGGACGACGTGCACGACTGCGCGACGCGGATGCTGGAGGCGTTCGACGACGACCACGACGTGGTGTGGGTGTCGGGCGACTTCGCGGACCGCAACAAGCCGCCGTCGCTGCGGGTCGCGCCGTTGGGGGTCGGCGGGCTGCTGCGGGAGCGGTTGTTCGGGAAGCGGACCACGATCCTGACGTCGGCGACGTTGACGCTGGGCGGCACGTTCGACACGTTGGCGCGGCAGTGGGGGCTGCCGACGTCGTCCGCGGCGCGCAAGGCGGAGGGGACGGCGACGGACAAGGAGCCGCCGTCGGACCTGGGCGGCCCGCGGTGGCAGGGGCTGGACGTCGGCTCGCCGTTCGAGCACGGCAGCAGCGGGATCCTGTACGTGGCGCGGCACCTGCCGCCGCCGGGGCGCGACGGGCTGCCGCCGTCCTATGTGGACGAGCTGGAGGGCCTGGTCAACGCGGCGGGCGGGCGCACGTTGGGGCTGTTCTCCTCGATGCGCGCGGCGAAGGCGGCGGCGGAGGCGTTGCGGGGCAAGGTCGAGTACCCGGTGCTGTGCCAGGGTGACGACGCCACCGGGCAGTTGGTGAAGCGGTTCGCCGAGGACGCGCGGACGTGCCTGTTCGGCACCCTGTCGCTGTGGCAGGGCGTGGACGTGCCGGGGTCGGCGTTGCAACTCGTCGTGATGGACCGCATCCCGTTCCCGCGGCCGGACGACCCGTTGGCGTCGGCGCGGCAGAAGGCCGTGGAGTCGCGGGGTGGCAACGGGTTCCTCACCGTGGCGGCGACGCACGCGGCGTTGCTGTTGGCGCAGGGCGCGGGGCGGCTGCTGCGGTCGATGAACGACAAGGGCGTGGTGGCGATCCTCGACCCGCGGCTGGCGACGGCCCGTTACGGCGGGTTCCTGCGTGCCTCGCTGCCGCCGTTCTGGACGACGTACGACCCGGAGGTCGTGCGGGCGGCGTTGAAGCGCCTCGACGCGGCGAGCAAGTGACGGGTGTTTCCGCAGGTGGCGCGTTCCGAGCGTTGAATTCAGGTGTCCTGAAGGTACGACTCACGCGTTCCGAACGTAGGACTCACGCGTTCTGGACGTAGGACACGCGCGTTCTGGACGTAGGACACGCGGGGGTCAGCCGTCGACGAGGAGGCCGCGCAGGGGGCCTTGGAGGCGGCCGGCGCGGCGGGATACGCCCGGCAGGGCGGTCAGGCGGTGCTTGCCGGGCGAGGTCAGGGTGGGGCGCCACAGGGTGTCCACGACCTCGTGCGCCGGGCCCGAGACGTCGGACAGCGGGCGTTGCAGGTGCTCCGACCACAGGCGCAGGCGGGTGTCGCGGGCCACGGCCGGGTCGTCGGTGACGACGTTGACCTCGGTGTCGTTGAACAGCGAGTGCTCGTTCAGGTTGGCCGAGCCGACGCTCAGCCAGCGGTCGTCCACGATCGCCAGCTTGGCGTGCACGTAGACCGAGGACGACGTCTCACCGTCGTGCGAGGCGAGGGTGGCGGCCACCAGGCGGTGGTTGCCGTCGTCGGCGTCCAGCAGCCGGCCGAGCTGGCCGCGGGTCGTGTCGGCGCCGTTGCTGGGCTTGCGCGGCAGCACGAGCACGACGCGGAAGTCCGGGTGCGGCGGGGTGCGCAGCTTCGCCAGCAGCACCTCCGTCACCTCCGGCGACCAGAGGAACTGGTTCTCCAGGTAGACCAGGCGCTCCGCCGAGCGCAACGCCCGCAGGTACGAGTCGAGCAGGCTGAACTCGCCGCGCGGGATGAAGTCGTAGGTGCGCTCCGGGATCGTCCGCACGAGCTGCGCCGACGACGAGCCCGCCGGCGCGGGCGGCGCGACCGGCGGCAGCGCCTCCCCCGCGATCTCCTGCCAGCGCTGCCGGAAGTGCTCGGCGACGTCCGTGACGATCGGGCCGCGCAGCCGGGTGCCGATGTCGTGCCACCCCAGCGGCCGGCGGACCGGGTGGGACGGCTTGTCGTGCCGGTCGCCCTCGACCGCGGTCAGGTCCATGCCGCCGACGAACGCCACCTCGTCGTCCACCACGACGATCTTCTCGTGGTGGCAGTGCAGCGTCCGCTCCCGCGCGTCGATCTCGCACCGCACCGCGCTGTCGCGGACGAACTCGCGCTTGCTCGCCAGCACCCGCTTGCGCGTCGGCTCGAACATCGGCACCGGCGGCCCGGCCCACAGCAGCACGCGCACCGGCACCCGTTCCGCCGCCGACGCCAGCAGCTCGCGCAGCGTCGGCGAGCCCGGCTCACGGGTCAGCCGGAAGTCCGGGCTGGCGCACCAGCCCGCCAGGTGCACCGACTTGCGCGCGGACGCGATGGCCGACTCGATGGCGGGCAGCACCTCGTGCCCGTCCACCAGCACCTCGACCCGGTTGCCCGTCCGCACCGGGCGGCGGGGCGTCCACCAGCCCGCCTCCCCCGCGAACGCCTCGCCCCAGCCCAGCTTGCGCAACCGCCGGGCGTGGTGCGCGCACAGCACGCTCTCCAGTCCGTCGCCGAGTTTGGCGTCGAGCACGTCCAACAGGCCCACGCCGGGGATGATTGCCGCATATGCGACGGATCAAACGTTGACCGCCACCGTCGCGGTGCCGGGCGCGACCTCCGTGTACCCGGCGTCGCGCACCAGCACGACGTCCGGCCGCGCCACCAGCGCGTCCCAGTCCGCGGCCGACGGCGTCCGGACGGCGCACCGGTAGTCCAGCGCGGCCCACTCCTTCAGCTCCGCCTCGGACAGGTGCGGCGCCAGCAGCATCGACGCGTGCCCGACCTGGGCCGCCGCCTTGCCCGCCGTCATCTCCACCCGCGGGTTCAGCCACAGCTCGTACGCGCCGGCGGGCACCGGGCCGGGTGTGTCGGGCGGCAGCTCGCTGCCCGAGATCTGCAACCGGCTCAGCTCCTTCGGCAGGTCGGCCACCCGCCCCGGAACGAACGCCCGCACCGACGCGCCGCCGACCGTGATCGTCACGCCGGGCAACGCCTGCACGGCCTCCCAGTGCGCGCCCCGCGCCCGCCGCGACACCTTCCGGATCCGGCCGCGCACCCACGCCACCAGCTCGTCGTGCCACTCGCCGCCGGGCAGGGCGCGCTCGTCCAGGCACACCGCGATGGCGGCGGCCGCGGCGGCCTCCAGCACGTCGGTCCGGGACGGCGGCGCGGACCGCTCGATCCGCAACACCACCGGCATGGCGCGCACCGACGCCGGGTCCTCCTCGTCGGTCGCGTAGTGCCGGTCCACCAGCATCCGCAGGATCGGGTTCACAGCCGGTTCAGCTCCAGACCGTCCGCCGCGTCCGCGGCCTCCACCTCGGCCCGGGTCACGCCGAGCACGAACAGCACCGCGTCCAGGAACGGGTGCGACAGCGCGGTGTCCGCGACCTCCCGCAACGCCGGCTTGGCGTTGAACGCGATGCCCAGCCCGGCCGCGCCGAGCATGTCGATGTCGTTCGCGCCGTCGCCGACGGCGACCGTCTGGGCGAGCGTGATCCCCTGCTCGTCGGCGAACCGCCGCAGCGCCTCGGCCTTGCCCGCCCGGTCCACCACCTCGCCGACGACGCGGCCGGTCAGCCTGCCGTCGACGACCTCCAGCTCGTTGGCCGCGCAGAAGTCCAGCCCCAGCTCGTCCACCAGCCGCCGGATCACCCGGGTGAACCCGCCGGACACCACGCCGCAGCGGAACCCGAGCCGCTTCAGCGTGCGCACGGTCGTGCGCGCGCCGGGCGTCAGCTCCAGCGACGCCGCGACCTCGTCCAGCACGGCCTCGTCCAGGCCCTCCAGCAGCGCCACCCGCCGCCGCAGCGACTCGGTGAAGTCCAGCTCGCCCCGCATGGCCGCGTCGGTGATCTCCTTGACCTGCGGCTCCACCCCGACGTGCGCGGCCAGCATCTCGATCACCTCGCCCTGGATGAGCGTGGAGTCGACGTCGAACACCACCAGCCGCTTGGCCCGCCGGGTCAGCCCGGCCCGCTCCACCGCGACGTCCAGCCCGCCGCGCACCGCCACCTCGGCGAGCGCCGAGCGGAGCTGCGCGTCGCTCTCGGGCGTGTCGGCGGCCACGGACACCCGCAGCTCCAGGCCGGTCACGGGGTAGTCGGCCACGCCCCGGATGGCGTCGATGTTCACGCCGAGCGCGGCCAGCCGCCGCGCCACCTCGGTGAACGCGCGGGCCGTGACCGGGCGGCCGAGCAGGATCAGCACGTGGCTCGACTCCAGCCGCGCCGTCCGCCGGGAGTCCGCGCCGATCTCCACCTCGACCTGCATGGACACCGTGGCCATGGCCTGCTCGACGGCCTCCTGGAGCCCTTCCGGGTCGTGCTCGGCCGAGACGAGCACGCCGAGCACCAACCGGCCGCGGATGACGACCTGCTCGACGTCGAGGATCTCCACGCCGTGCCTGGTCAGCACCGCGAACAGCACCGAGGACACCCCGGGCTTGTCCGGTCCGGTGACCGTGATCAGGACGGGTGTGGCGCTGGGCTTGGTCACTGATGGCTCCTATGCCAGACAGCGGCGAGCCCCGGCGACCGGGGACGGTCGTCGGGGCTCGCCGGTGAACCTGCGTCCAGGTTACAAGCGCTACTTGTGGTCGCCCTCGGTCCCTTCCGACGCTGTGCCGGATTGCACAGCGGCGGCGGCCGCCTCGGACGGGGCCTTCGGGGCGTCCTCGTGCGCGATCGCCTTGCCGGTGAACGTCACGTGCGCCTCGCTGTGCAGCCGCTCGATCATGTGCGGGTAGTGCAGCTCGAAGGCCGGGCGGGCGGAGCGGATGCGGGGCAGCTCGGTGAAGTTGTGCCGCGGCGGCGGGCACGAGGTGGCCCACTCCAGCGAGTTGCCGAAGCCCCACGGGTCGTCCACGTGCACGGTCTCGCCGTAGCGGTAGCTCTTGAACACGTTCCAGATGAACGGCAGCGTGGACGCGCCCAGGATGTACGCGCCGATCGTGGAGATCGTGTTCAGCGTGGTGAAGCCGTCGCTGGGCAGGTAGTCCGCGTACCGGCGCGGCATGCCCTCGTTGCCCAGCCAGTGCTGCACCAGGAACGTGGCGTGGAAGCCGAGGAACGTGGTCCAGAAGTGGAGCTTGCCCAGGGGCTCGTCCATCATCCGGCCGGTGATCTTCGGGAACCAGAAGTAGATGCCCGCGAAGGTGGCGAACACGATCGTGCCGTAGAGCACGTAGTGGAAGTGCGCGACGACGAAGTACGTGTCCGACACGTGGAAGTCGATCGCCGGCGCGGCCAGCAGGATACCGGACAGGCCGCCGAAGAGGAACGTGACGATGAAGCCGATGCTGAACAGCATGGGCGTCTCGAACGTCAGCTGCCCCTTCCACATCGTGCCGATCCAGTTGAAGAACTTGATGCCGGTCGGCACGGCGATCAGGAACGTCATGAACGCGAAGAACGGCAGCAGCACCGCGCCGGTGGCGTACATGTGGTGCGCCCACACCGCCACGGACAGCGCCGCGATGCCCAGCGTCGCGTAGACCAGGCCGTTGTAGCCGAAGATCGGCTTGCGGCTGAACACCGGGAAGATCTCCGACACGATGCCGAAGAACGGCAGCGCGACGATGTAGACCTCCGGGTGGCCGAAGAACCAGAACAGGTGCTGCCAGAGGATCACGCCGCCGTTGGCCGGGTCGAACACGTGGGCGCCCAGGTGGCGGTCGGCCAGCAGGCCCAGCAGCGCGGCGGTCAGGATCGGGAACGCCAGCAGCACGAGCACCGAGGTCACCAGGATGTTCCAGGTGAAGATCGGCATGCGGAACATGGTCATGCCGGGCGCGCGCAGGCACACCACGGTGGTGATCATGTTGACCGCGCCGAGGATGGTGCCGAGACCACCGACGACCAGGCCGGAGATCCACAGGTCGGCGCCGACGCCGGGCGAGTGGATGGCGTTCGACAGCGGGGTGTAGGCGAACCAGCCGAAGTCGGCCGCGCCACCCGGCGTGAGGAAGCCCGCCATCACGATCAGGCCGCCGAACAGGTACAGCCAGTACGAGAAGGCGTTCAGGCGCGGGAACGCCACGTCCGGCGAGCCGATCTGCAGCGGCAGGACGAAGTTGGCGAACCCGAAGACGATGGGCGTCGCGTACAGCAGCAGCATCACCGTGCCGTGCATGGTGAAGAGCTGGTTGAACTGCTCCTGCGACAGGAACTGCATGCCCGGTCGGGCCAGCTCGGTCCGCATCAGCATGGCCATCGCGCCGCCCACCATGAAGAAGGCGAACGAGGTGACCAGGTACATGATCCCGATCTGCTTGTGGTCCGTGGTGCGGAACATCCGCAGCAGGAACGAACCCTTGACCGCCTGGCGAGTCCCGAAGGGCCGCGTTGCGATCGGCTGCGGGGCTACGGCCGTCACGGTGCCTCCTGCACTGTCTGGTTCTGGCTTCGCCGGCGGGTGGCGCCGCCGGCTCATCGGATCGTAGACGGCTGCGTTCCGGGGGTCTGCGCTGGGCCGGCCCCTGGATCAAGTGAGGTAGCGCAGGTCACAACCGTCGTGAGCGCCGAGGGCCGCCCCCGCGGGGGTGCGGGGGCGGCCCTGTGCGGCGGCGGGGTCAGCGGCGCAGCAGGCCGCGCAGCTTCGGCGAGGCGACGAACGCCGCGCCCGCGGCGACCAGCCCGAGGCCGACGACGAGCAGCCAGCCGCCGTCGAAACCGGTGTTGGCCAGGTCGTTGTCGTCGGCGACGGGCGCCGCGACCGGGGCGGAGGTGCTGGTCGGGGTGACCGCGACGGACGTCGTGGAGGTCGGCGTGACCTCCTCCGTCTCCTCACCGGGGTTCTCCCCGCCGGGGTTCTCGCCGCCCGGGTTCTCACCACCGGGGTTCTCCCCGCCCGGGTTCTCACCACCCGGGTTCTCGCCGCCGGGGTTCTCCCCGCCGGGCTCCTCCGACGTGGTCTTCTCGGCGCAGAAGAACCAGTGGCTGATGCCCGCCGGCTTGCCGTTCGGGTTGAGCGGCGAGTGCAGGCCCTCCCACGGCAGGTCGCCGAGCGGCTTCGTGCCCTCCGGCGGGGTCGTGAAGTAGACGTTGTAGCCGTCGCCGCCCTTCACCACGACGCCCGTCACGGTGTAGCCCTCCAGGCCGCCCGTGATCGTGACGTGGGTGTCGGTCTGGGTGCTCGGCAGGGTCGGCGTGCCCTCCTCGTCGAACGCCTGCCCGGCCAGGCCCGCCCTGGCGCACGCGTTCTCGTGGTTCCACTCCAGGTTCTTGGCGTGCGGGACGGCGCGGTCGTCCCCCGCGGCCGGGGTGCCGCCGGAAGGGGACGCCGTGGCGGTGCCGCCCAGGAGGCCGGAGGCGCCCAGGGCCAGGAGGGTCGCTGCTCCGAACAGGCGACGGGAGGTCATGCGCATGGTGCTGCTCCGCAGGTGTCGAGGGCTGACCGGGGGATCGAACTACACCGGCTGTCCCTCTATCGATGTAGCCCATTCAGATGACCCGGGTTGCGGTCCATTCGTTATGCGGTGGTGACGTTACCGATCGGTAACGGCTCGGCGTCGTCAGTGCGCACCGCTGTCGGGTCGTGGCGCACGGCCACCGGGATGGCACGATCCAAGGCACGCGTCCGACGACGGCGCGACCGGCACGGTGGGGGGTGCGATGCTGACCGAGCGCTGGCACGAGGCGGTCCGCGTGCTGGGCGGCACGCACGGTCCCGGCGACCTCGTCGAGCGGTACGCCGAGCCGCACCGCCGCTACCACGACGCCGATCACGCGCTGGCCGTCGTGCGCGACGCCGACGCGCTCGCCGAGGCCGACGGCCGCACGGCACGGGAGCGCGCGGTGCTCACGCTCGCCGCCCTGGCGCACGACGTCGTCTACGACGGCCGCCCCGGCGAGGACGAGCGCCGCAGCGCCGAGTGGGCGCGGGCCCGGCTCGCCGGGCTGGCCGAGGCCGACGCGGTGGCCGGGCTGGTGCTCGCCACCGCGGACCACACCTCGGACGACCCGTTGACGTGCCTGCTGCTGGACGCCGACCTGGCCGTCCTCGGCGCGGACCCGGAGACCTACGAGCGGTACCGGTCCGCCGTGCGGGCCGAGTACGCGCACGTGCCGGACGACGCGTGGCGGGTCGGGCGCGCCCGCGTGCTGCGGTCGCTGGCCGGGCGCGACCGGCTGTACGTCACGCCGCGCGCCCGCGCCCGCTGGGAGGACCGCGCCAGGGCCAACCTGGCGGCGGAGCTCAGCTCGCTCGGTGACCCGCCATGAGCGCGTCGAACGTCGGGAACGCCTTGGCGATCTCGCTGCCGGTGAAGTTGCCGACCCAGCCGTCGTCGTCGTGGAAGAACCGGATCGACACGTAGTCGGGCCGGGTGCCCATGTCGAACCAGTGGGTGGTGTTCGCCGGCACGCTCAGCAGGTCGCCCGCCTCGCACAGCACCGCGTGCACGCGCCCGTTGACGTGCAGGTAGAACACGCCGGCGCCGCGCGCGAAGAACCGGTCCTCGTCGTCGTCGTGGGTGTGCTCGGCCAGGAACTTCAGCCGCGCCTGCCCCGCCGACTCCAGCCACTCCGGGTCGTCCGACGGCGTCATCTCCATCGCGTCGACCAGGGTGTAGCCCTCGGTCTCCGTCACCCGGGCGACCTGCTCGGCGTAGACCTCCAAGGCGTTCTCCTTCGTCACCCCCGGCGCCACCGGCCACCGCTCGTAGCGGACGCCGAGCTGCTTCAGCTCCACCGCGATCTCGGCGGGGTCGGCGGTGCGCACCAGAGCGGTCCCCGGGTCGGTGTCCGACCACACGGTCAGCAACGTCATCGCGCCTACCTCCTGTGGGTTTCGGCCTTGAAGCGGAGCAGCCACTCCAGGCACTCCAGCCGGTGCCGCGCCTGGTAGAGGTCCTCACCCCACACGTACACCCCGTGCCGGGCCACGATCAAGGCGGGCACGTCCTCGGCGTAACCGGCCTCGAACGCGTCGCCCAGCACCTTCATGTCCTGGCTGTTCGGCACCACGGGGACGACGACCACGTCGTCGTGCGCCCGGCGGCCGAAGCCCTTGAGCATCTCCAGGTCGCGCAGCTCGACGCCGTCGGGCCACAGCTCGCCCGCGACCACGGGCGCGAGGGCGTGCACGTGCACCACCGCGCCCGCGCCGGACACCGCCGCGATCCGCCCGTGCAGGCTCGCCTCGGCCGACGGCACGCGCACCGGGTCGTCGGTGCGGCCCTCGGCGTCGACCAGCACCACGTCGTCGGGGGTCAGCTCGCCCTTGTCCTTGCCGCTGACGGTCACCGCGAGCCGCAGCGGGTCGCGGTCCACGACCACGGACAGGTTGCCCGACGTGCCGCGCATCCAGCCCATCGCGGTGTACCGGGCGCACTCGGCGGCCAGCGCCTCGCCGGGCGTCACAGGGCCCGCACCGTCCGGTGCGGGCCGAAGTCGGCGTCGCCGTAGGGCTCGCCGGGGCGCGCCACGCCCACCGTCGCCCAGCCGGCCTCGGCGGCGGCGTCCAGCTCGGCGGGCACGTCGGAGTAGAACGTGATGTCGGTCGAGCCGAGCACGGAGGCGATCTTGAGGTAGGACCCGGCCTCGCGCTTCGGGCCGGCGTTGGCGGTGTCGAAGTGGTGCTCGAACAGCGGCGTGAGGTCGCCGTCGGTGGTGTGGGCGAAGAACGCCACCTGGCCCGCCACCGAGCCGGACGAGAACACGGCGAGCCGCACGCCGTCCGCGTGCCACCGGCGCAGCGCCGGGACCACGTCCGGGAAGAACTCGGCCACCAGGTCGCCCACGGCGTAGCCGCGCTGCCAGATCAGGCCCTGCAACGTCTTGAGCGGGGTGGCCTTGCGGTCGGCGTCCATCCAGCCGTGCAGCACGCGCACCAGCTCGTCCGTGCCGCCGTCCACACCGGACAGCTCGCGGATCTGCGCCACGGCCTCGACCACGGCCGGGTCGTCGGCGTGCGCGTCGAGCCACGGGCCCAGGCGCGGCCGGGCGTAGTCGTACAGCGTGACCAGGACCTGGTCGGTGGCGCTGAGCGTGCCCTCGATGTCCAGCACGACCCACTTAGTCATGAACGTCCCCAACGTAGTAATCGGCCAACCCGTGCGGAGCGTACGCACCGCGGTCGGTCACCACCTGCGTCACGAACCGCGGCGGCGTCACGTCGAACGCCGGGTACAGGCCCCGGGCGCGGTCGGTGGCCGTGCGGCGGCCCAGCGTGTGCCGCACCTCGTCGCCCGGCCGGTGCTCGATGGGCACGTCGGCGGCGGTCGGGGCCAGGCGGTCCGGGGCCTGCACCATGGCCAGGAACGGCACGTCGAACGCGTGCGCGGCGACCGCGAGGCCGAGCGTGCCGACCTTGTTGACCACGTGCCCGTCCATGGTGACCCGGTCGGCGGCGGTGAGCAGCACGTCCACGTCGCCGGTGGACATGACGGCCGCGCCCATGCCGTCGGTGATGAGGGTGGTGTCCACGCCCATCTCCCCCAGCGTCTCCGCGGTGAGCCGGGCGCCCTGGAGGTACGGGCGGGTCTCCGTGCAGACGAACCGCAAGCGCTTGCCCATCGCGCGGGCGGCGGTGACGGTCTCGGTCAGGTACAGGTCGGCCCAGCAGTGCGTGAGCACCGCGCCGTCGTCGGGCAGCAGCTCGGCGGTGTGCGTGCCGAGCCGGCGGCTGCGGTCGCGGTAGCGCCGGTCCCCCGCCTCCGCGCCGGCCAGCGCCCCGGCTTCGAGGTCGTCGTGCGCGTCCACGCCCGCGAGCACCGCGGCGACCGCCTTGCGCAGGTGGTTGTTGGTGGGCCGGGTCTCGACCAGGAGCCGGCCCGCCCGGTCGAGGCGGGCGCGGGCCTCGTCGCGCGGCAGGCCGCGGGCCTCCCGGGCGGCCAGCACCATGCCGTACAGCGCGGCGAAGTACGGCCCGGAGGACTGGGTGACCATGTCCTCGATGGCCTTGGCGACCTCGGCGACCGTGGCGCACCGCACCCACGTCTTCTCGAACGGGAAGTTGCGCCGGTCGAGCACGTGCACGCCGTCGTCCTCCAGGCGCACGCTGCGCGCGAGCAACGGCTCCATCAGCTGTACCCGGTCAGCGGGGCGCGCTCGCCGGTCAGGTAGTGCGCGCCGACCTCGCGGGCCTTGTACGACACGGGGTCGTGCAGGGTGAGCGTGCGGGCGTTGCGCCAGAACCGGTCGAAGGCGTAGCCGGCGGCGGTGGCGCGCGCGCCGCACAGCTCGAACACCCGGCTGGTGGTCTGGTTGGCGACCCTGGTCGCGACGACCTTGGCCGACGAGATGGCGGCGGCGGTGTCGGCGCGTTCGTCGGCGGTCAGCGCGGCGCCGCGGGCACTGGCCCGGTCCAGCCGGTCGGAGGCGTGGTCGGCGAGGAGGCCGGCGGCCTGCGTCTCGGCCACCAGCTCGCCGTAGGCGGCGAGGATGTACGGGTCGGCGGTGGCGCTGTCCACGCCGCTGAGGAACCACGGGCGGGTGGTCGTGCGGGTGTAGCGGGCGGCCTCGGCCAGCGCGCCCTCGGCCATCGCCACGTACAGCTGGGCCAGCACGGCCTGGAAGCCGAGCGCGGCCAGCGACAGGCGTTGGTCGTTCTCGTCGTGCGCGCCCAGGACCTGCTCCTCCGGCACGTGGACGCGGTCGAACACGACGCCGCCGCTGGCGGTGAGGCGTTGGCCGATGTTGTCCCAGTCGCCGGCGTAGGTGATGCCGGCGGCCTTCGCGTCGAGGGTGAAGGTCACCTTGCCGCCGGTGTCGGTGCGGGTGGCGCTGACCACGAGCCGGTCGGCGACCGACGCGCCGGTGGCGAACGTCTTGCGCCCGGACACCTCGAACCCGCCGGTCACGGGCCGCAGCTCCAGGGCGGCGTCCAGCGGGTTGCTGACCCCGGCCCAGAACAGGTTGTCGCCCGCGTCGAACGCGGGGTTGTCGAACAGGCCGCTGCGCCAGACCTGGAGGTAGTGGTAGCCGAGCAGGTGGCCGACGTTGGCGTCGGCCGCGCCGACGACCCGGGTCACGGCCTGCTGCGTGCCCCAGTCGGCGACGGTCAGCAACCCGGACCGCCGCAGCGCCTCCACCTCGGCCACGGGCTCCGCACCGCGCCGGTCCCGTTCCGCCGCGTCCACCCGCAGCGCCTCGGCCAGCTCCTCGGCGACGGTCAGCCACTTCCGCCGACCATCGGTGCTCGTCATGCGCCCTGCCTCCCGCTCGTCCGCGTCCCAGCAGGCGAGCCTAATCGCCGGCGCGGGCGGCGGGCTGAGCGTTCCGCCACATGGGAGGCGCGGTCAGGGCGCGACGTAGGTGGCGTGCCCGACCAGCCGCAGCTCCGTCACGGCGCCGCGCAGGTCGGCCGCGCCGCGCGGGAAGGTCCCGACGTGCGCGGCCCACGCGCGCCGGTCCTGGGCCAGCGCCTTCAGGTACCGCACGCACAGCGACGGCGGGATGGCCTCGCACCGCTTGCGGGCCGCCCGCAGGGCGATCTCCATCAGCATCGCCTCGTCGTCCGGCCGCCCCCGCGACCGGATGCGGCCGAGGATGCCGTCGATCAACGCCATCCGGCTGTGCAGGAACTTCTCCCAGTAGCCCTCGTCCCCCGCCGCCTCGAAGCCGCCGTCGTCGTCCAGCAGCGCGAACACGCCCTCGGCGAGGCAGTCGCCGAACTCCTCCATCTCGGCCCGCTGCTCGGTGGCGAAGGGGTCGTACGGCTTCTGCCGCACCCGGCCCGTGACCGCCGAGCGGCGCAGACCGGCCTCGTCGAGCAGGAAGAACCAATCCTCGTTGTAGATCGTCGGGAAGAACGAGGTCATGGACTCGCGGCCGATCACCAGCGCGCCGCCGCCGATGAACGTGCCCTGGTCGCCGCCGGTCTCGCGGTGCGCGTGGCAGACCACCGAGTTGTCCGGGAAGCCGCCGACCTCCAGCCCGACGGCCGCGTAGCCCTCCGAGACCAGGCCGGCCGCCGCGTCCAGGTCGGCGGGCGCGGGCACGGTGATGTCGTCGTCCAGGAACGCCACCCGGTCCCACCCGACCACCCGGGACACGAGCAGGCCGAGGTTGCGCTTGAAGCTCGTGTCGGTGTGCCGCACGAACTCCGTGGGGCTCAACACCTTCGCGGTGGCCGACAGGCGGGGCATCAGCGAGGCGGGCAGCGCGCGGACGTCCACCACCAGCGCCTCGACGCCCCGGGTGCGGGCGAGCTTCGCGGCCCGGTCGGGCGCGGCGGCGCCGCTGGCGAGCACGACGAGGGGCCGGCCGAGGTCGGCGGCGACCCCGACGGCCTTCTCGAGGTGGCGCCACGGGCGGTTGGTCGGCACGACGATCGCGTCGACCCGGCCCGGCGGGCAGTCGGCGACGTCCACTCTGGTCAGCAGCTTGCCGTGCGACGCGTGGTGCGCCACGGGGGCGGGCGCGGTGGTGTTCACCCGGTGTTCTCCGGCCATTCGAAGAGGCGGGACTCGGGCAGGTTCCAGTCCGGGGTGACCACCCGGCCGTTCACCACCAGCACCCGGGTGAGGACGCTGTAGGAGTCGAGGCCCGGGAATCGCCGGGTGAGGTACTCCGCGTTGCGGTCGCGGAACCTGCCGTCGGTCAGTGCCCGCACGACGCCGAGGGTCCCCCGACCGTACTGGCCGTTGCAGATCGTCACCGTTCGCTTGTGGTTGAACGGGTTCGTGCCGCGGTAGAAGTGGGCGACGTCCTCCAGCAGGACCTCGCGGTCGCCCTTGCGGGCCAGCCTGGGCGCGTAGAGGCGTTCCTCGCCGCCGGGCGTGCGCACCACGAACCCGCCCGCCTCGGACTCGTCGTGGCGGGCGACCTGCGTGACGGGGAGGTCGACGCGGTCGAGCAGCTCGCGCGTGACCAGGTTCCAGTCGACGCCGCCGAGCAGCACGAGGTGCGTGGTGTAGTCGTCGGGCGCGAGGTCGGACGCGATGCGGAAGTTGACCTGGCTGCGCGGGTTGACCGAGCGGATGTGGCCGTGCAGCTCGATCAGGGCGTCGAGGTCGGCGTAGGTGTACAGCTCGACGTAGTCCGGCTGGGTCGGGTCGGAGTAGGGCATCCGGGCGCGCATGTCGGCCGGGAGCTGGGCGACCACGATGGTGATGTCGTGCCGGTCGTCGAAGTACCAGAAGCCGCGGTTCGCGCGGTCCCCGACCGGGGACGTGCCGTCCCGGCGCTGGTCGGCGGCGCGCAGGTCGGTCAGCTCGCGCAGCAGCTCGTCGCGGTGGCGCAGCTCCTCGGGCGTCAGCTCCTCGACCGGCAGCAGGCGGTAGGGGCGGGTGGCGACGGAGCGCCGGGTGGCGAAGAAGGTGGCGTAGGCGGCGAGGCGGTGCAGCGGCGGGGTCTTGGGCTTGCCGCGGCTCTCCCACGACGACAGCAGGGGCACGCTGGCGGGCTTCTCGGCGCTGAACGCCTGCGCGAGGTCGCTCTGGGTGATCGTGACGTCCGGCCAGCGCTCCTCGCGCAGCGCCCGCAGGCGGTGCGCCAGGCGGTGGGAGTCCTCGGAAACGACCACGTCCGCGCGCCCTTCAGTGAACTTCAGCGTATCCGCTGAAGCGTGAAACATACACGATGGCGACGAAAAGTCACGAGCTGATACGCCCGGACGGGTCTTGTCAGTGAAGTACAGCGCCACTTACCCTCATGTTGCTGAGGTTCAGTCAACTTCAGTGAGTCAAGGTGAAGTCCACCCAGGAAGCCATCCGGGGGTCGCCATGTACCTGCTCACCGCGTTAGCCCAATCCTCCGAGACCGCCGAGTGGACGCCGGTCGCGCTGGTGGTCCTGATCGGCGCGTTGGCGCTGGTCATGGGCCTGGCCAGGCTCCTGCGCCGGATGCTCGGCCTGGTGACCAAAGTCCTGCTGTCGGCCGGGGCGGCCATGACCGGGATCGCCTCGATGCTCGTCCTGTGCACCGCGCTGACCACGGTCCTGCTGGTGTACGCCCGGTGAACCACCGCGTGCGGAGCACCCCCTTCGTCTACGGTATGCGGGCCTGTACCGAAGGGGGAGCCGCACGATGGACCTGTCGCGCAGATCGTTCTCCGGGGGGACCGCCGTGGCCGCGGGGGCGCGGCCGACCCCCGGTGCGACCGCCGCGCCGGCTCGGGCGCTGCCGCGTCCACACCGGACGTCCACACCGCACCTGCTGGAGGCGGAGCAGCTCGTCGGCTACCTGTCGCTGCCGACGTGCCCGCTGGCGAACAACACGTACAAGGAGCCGGACCAGCCGAACGTGGTCCGGTGGGGCACGCCGGGCGACGCGTCCGACTGGGTCAACCGGAGCCAGTGCGCGTCGTTCCTGACCGCCGTGCTGAAGCGGACGTACCGGTGGGCGACGTCGGCGTTCTTCACCGCCCACTTCGGGGTGGCGAGCCCGTTCGCGCGCGACTACCGGGCGGCGTTCGCGGAGCGGGAGATCCCGCACTTCGAGCGCGTCACCAGGGTGGCGGACCTCCGACCGGGCGACCTGATCGCGATCGACTACCGCAACGACCAGGACACCAACACCGGGCACGTGGTGATGGTGCGGTCGGTCAAGGGCGTCTACACCGCGCCCGGCTCCGGCCTGAACTTCCCCGGCGAGACGCAGTACGCCGTGGAGGTCGTGGACTGCACGGCCGTGCCGCACGGCGTGTACGGGGTGGGCAACTACTTCCGGTTCCCGGACAACCGGATCTTCAACGCGACCGCGTCGACCGACGGCGCCGGGTACGGGCACATGATGTTCTACGCGTCCGACGCGACCGGCGGCTTCAGCCGGTACCGGTGGAGCGTGAACACGTCCTCCGCGGGGGCCTACACGATGGCCCAACGCCCCGTGTCGGCCGCCCGCGTCACGTCCTGAGCGTTCAACTCGGGGTACCTGGACGTAGGACACACGCGACCTGGACGTAGGACTCACGCGCGTGTCCTACGTTCGGGTCAGAGGCGCTGCCAGAGGGCGGGGACGTTCGGCGGCTCCCAGCCGGGTTGGGACGTGTGCGCCTGGCGGCACTGGTAGGTGACACCGTTGTAGGTGACCTGGGCACCTACCGCGTACGCCCGGTTCGGGGCCCAGGTGCCGGACGGCTGCGTGGTCGTGGTGGTGGTCGTGGTGGTCGTGGTGGTGGTGCCGCCGTTGTCCCACGGCACCTGCGGTGAGCGGTAGAAGTCGATGCCCATCGCGGTCCAGCGCGGGCCCTGCGCGCCCAGCCGGAGGCGGAACGCCTCCCAGTCGTGCGTCGACCACGGCGACCAGCCCAGCTCGGCGATCGCGGCCAGGCGCGGGAACGCCATGAAGTCGAGGTGCGCCGGCGTCACGATCGTCTCCGTCCACAGCGGGGCCTCGACGCCGCGCACGGCCGACTCCGGCACCCCGCTCACGTGCGTGCCGGGATTCCAGTTGTAGGCGTCCCGGACCTCGACCAGCCCGGCCCAGCTCAGCCCGAGCGGCGTGCCCGAGTGGTACTTCATGTCCAGGTACGCCTTGTTCGCGGGCGACATCAGGATCTTCTGGCCGCGCGCGGCGGCGTTCTGCACCACGGCGTTGGACGTCGTCGTGCCCCAGTACTGCGCGACCGCGCCCGGGTCGGTGGTGGTCTTGACGAACTCGTGCCAGCCCATCGCCTTCTTGCCGTACTTGCCCACCAGCGGCAGCACCCGGTCCATGAACGTCCGGTACTCCTGGTCGGTGGTCGCGTTCGCCTCGTCGCCGCCGATGTGGAAGTACGGGCCGGGCGTCAGCGCGGCGATCTCGCGGATCACGTCCTCCACGAACGTGTAGGTGATGTCCTTGGACACGCACAACGACGAGTAGCCGACCGCGATGTCCGTGCGCAGCGCGGGGGCGACGCCGTTGCAGTTCAGCTCGGCGTAGGAGGCCAGCG
This sequence comes from Actinosynnema sp. NPDC004786, assembly GCF_053601135.1. Taxonomy (NCBI): domain Bacteria; kingdom Bacillati; phylum Actinomycetota; class Actinomycetes; order Pseudonocardiales; family Pseudonocardiaceae; genus Actinosynnema; species Actinosynnema sp. NPDC004786. Next base: position 29,133 of record NZ_JBSGBG010000016.1, read on the forward strand.
CCGCGTTGGTGTGGCCGGGCAGGTCCACCTCGGGCATGACGGTGATGTGCCGGGCCGCCGCGTACGCCACGATCTCCTGGTACTGCGCCTTGGTGTAGTACCCGCCGGGGCCGCCGCCGACCTGCGTGCTGCCGCCGTAGGTGGCCAGCCGGGGCCAGCTGTCGATCGCGATGCGCCAGCCCTGGTCGTCGGTCAGGTGCAGGTGGAAGTAATTGACCTTGTAGAGCGCGAGCTGGTCGAGGTACCGCTTGACCGTGGCCACGGGGTGGAAGTGGCGCGCCACGTCAAGCATCGCGCCGCGGTGGGCGAACCTCGGGTAGTCGGTGATCGTCGCGCCCGGCACGGTCCACGGCCCGGCCTGCGCGGTCCGGCTCTCGACCTTGGCGGGCAGGAGTTGGCGCAACGTCTGCACGCCCGCGAACAGGCCCGCCGGGGTGTTGGCGCGCAGCTGCACGGCCGCGGCCGTGACGACGAGGTGGTAGCCCTCGTCGCCGACGGACGCGGGCGCGCCGCCGAGGAGCAGCGAGATGCCGTCGGCGGGCGTGCCGGTGGTGTCGGTGACGGGCAGGGCGTAGCCGGTCGGGGGGCGCAGCAGGGCGGCCAGCCGGTCGCCGACGGCGTGCGCCGCGGGTGAGGTGTAGATCTTCGCGTCGGCGGCGACGGTGTGCGTGACACCGGCGGCGGGCTGCACCGAGACCGGCACGGGCACGATGCCGCGCAGCGGTTCGGCGGCCGAGGCCGCGATGGTTCCTGAGGCGGCGTTCCACGTGACGGTCGCACCGACGACGGTCACCAGGACGGCGAGCGCGCGGGCCGTCCTCGCTGGGAGTTTCACCGTTGGACCTCCTCGGGGGCGGGGCGGCGGCCGGCTGCGCCCAGCGTGCGGACGCCCGGGAGGGTCTGTCAATGGGTCTAGACCATTTGCGCCCGAAGTCAGCCCCTTGGCCCCCGGGACCGGCAGGTTCAAGGTTCGTCCCAGGTTCGTCCCCGGTCGCCCGGGCAGGGTGGCCCCATGACCGCGGACGGGTGAGGGGAACACCGGCGCACCCCGCGGTCCACGAGGGGTCGGCGTCCCGACCGGCGCACCCCCGCCGGTCGGGACGCCGCGTCGTCCGTGCCCGGGGACGGTCGGCCGGGGGGTGCGGCGGTCCACGGGCGAAGTGGCGTGGGAGTCAGCTCCCGGACCCGCGCCCGAGCTGCCCGCCGGCGCCGGAGGGCGGCTCGCTGTCGCGGGGAGTCCCGTGCATCAGGTCGACGGGGGTGTCGGGTGAAGCGTCACCTGTTCACCAGGGTGCGGGTCGACGCGGTGCCCAGGCCCGTCGGGCCGCGCAACGTCTGCGGGGTGAACGCCAGCTCCGGGACGCCGAAGTGCTTGGCCAGGTCGGCGTCGTGGTAGCGGACCACGCTGCGGTGCCAGTTCAGGATGCCGGACAGCCAGTCCTCGAGTTCGCGGACGTAGGCGTTGAGCGCGTCCTGCGCCTCCCGGTCCAACCGGAACTCCTCGAACAACGCGGGCAGCTCCACCGCGACCGAGTGCCGGAACTGCGCCAGCCGCGCGTTCGCGAGGTCGGTCGCGATCGTCCACGCCCGGTCCGGGTCCACGTCGAGGAACTGGCGCACGACGAGCACGAGGTTGTGCACCTCGCCCTCGAACTGGATCTCCTTCCGGTACGAGAACAGGTCGTTGAGGATGATGGCGTAGTCCATCGCCGAGTTCTCGATGTTGCGGATGGTGCGGGTCCGGTAGATCTCGTCGGGCACGAGCCGGCCGTGGCCGAGCCGGGCCAGGCTCATGGTCAGCTCCGAGCCGAACGTGTGCCGCCGCATCTCGATGTAGTCGACCGGGTCGGGCACGCGGTTCTCGTGCTGGTTCTTCAGCTCCCACATCCAGCTGTCGAGCATCAGCTCCAGCGCGTGGCGCAACTGCCGGCGGTTGTCCTGCGGCATCGGGGCGGTGGTGCGCTCCCACACGTCGGCGAGGCCGCGTTCCAGCGGGGTCACCGGCGACGGCGGCGCGCCCTCCAGCGGCATCATCTGCTTGAGCCGGTCGGTGACGGCCTTGGCCACGGCCAGGTCGGGGGTCCGGCCGAACGCGACCGGGTAGTAGTCGTCGCCGTAGGTGCCCCAGGTCAGCCAGAGCGCGTTGATCTCCAGCTCGTCCGCGGTGGCGTCCGGGTCGATGCCCGCCGAGCACAGCGCGAGGTCCATGTCGCGCAGCCGCTCCTCGGTCCACACGCGCGGCACGTCGTCGAACATGCCCATCTCGCGCGCCCAGGCGACGCTCTTCTCCCGCGCGTGCGCCCAGTGCGGGCTCACCGACAGCTCGAACGGCATGTCGAGCGCCGGTTCGGGCATCGACGGCACCTCTTCGAACGGCACGTGGCTGAAGCTGCGCAGCCGTTGCGGCGCGGTGGCGATCAGCGCGCGGGCGGCGCTCGTGCCCAGGCCGGTCGGACCGCCCAGCACCGGGTTCGCGGTGTCCAGGCCCTGGTTCATGTAGCGGCTGGAGCGGGCGTGCCACTCGTGGCCGCCGGACTGCCAGTCCTGCAGGCCCTTCACGTACGCCAGCACGGCGAGCCGGCCCGCCGGGTCGATCGCGTGCTCGTCGAGCAGCAGCGGCACCTCGGTGACGGCCGTGTGCTCGAACTGGTGCAGCCGGGACGTCAGCAGGTCGTTGACCGACTCGGCGGCCTCCTGGGTCGGCAGGTCGAGGAACTTCTCCAGCACCAGGACGCCGTTGCTCAGCTCGCCCTCGTCCAGCACCTCGCGCTCGTAGGAGAACAGGTCGTTGCGCAGGTGCACGGCGTCGGCGAACGTGTCGCGCAGGACGCCCATCGGGCGGGTGAGGGCGATCCGGGCGGGCACCTCCATGCCGGTGACGTGCTCGACCAGGTTCGCCGACCACGGCGCGCCGCCCACCTTGCGGCGCATCTCGATGTACTCGATCGGGTTGGAGAGCCTGCCCTCGGAGATGTTCAGCAGCTCCCACATGGACTCGTCCAGCAGGTGCTTGGTGTTGTCGGCGAACCGGCGGCGCCAGTCCTCGGAGTGGCTGCCGACCGTGCGCGTCCACAGGTCGGCGAGGCCCTTCTCGACCGGGTTCGTCGGCTCGGCCGTGATCGCGCCGTCGACCGGCATGAACAGCGGCAGCCGGTCGAGGTACGCCTTCGCGCCCGCCACGTCCGGGTTGCGCTTGTACAGCTCCACGAAGTGGTCGTCGAAGTAGAAGACCCACACGTACCAGTCGGTGACGAGGTCGAGGTCGTCGGGCGTGGCGTCGGGGTGGGTGTAGGCGCAGAGCAGGGCGTAGTCGTGCGAGTCGAGGTCGTGCTCGGTCCAGATCACCGTGCCGTGCTGCGGCACGTCGATCATGTCCATCTCGCGCGCCCACGCCTTCGTGTGCGCCCGCGCGCGTTCCAGGCTGGGGTTCAGCCGTGCCGGGTACGGCGTGTAGAAGTCCGGCAACTGGAACGGCTGCGGCATCGGGTCGCACCTCTCGTCATGACCTGTCCGGTGTACGGAACCAGTGCCGGGGCAAGGCGGCCAAGACCCACCGCCGTGATCCACACGTTCGGGCGTTCGGTCCCCCCGACCGGCGCAACCGCGTGCTGCTTTGGGTGGCGTCCGCGGACCGCGACCGCACCGGTGCGGCTTCCCCGCGACCCGGCCGGGCGAGCGGTGGAAACGCACCGGAGGCGGCACACTGGACCCGTGCCCCGCCTGGAGCCGTTCGAGGTCGGTTTCTTCGAGTCGGCGCCGCAGCGCCACAGCTACGTGCTGGACCTGCCGGTGTCACCCGAACGTGTGTGGCGTGGGCTGACCGCGTCCAACCCGCTGTGGTGGTGCCGGCTGCTGTCGTCGTCCGAGTACACCTCGCGCCGCCCGTTCGGGGTGGGCACGACGCGCCGGACCTCCGTGCTGGGCGTGCTGCGCCTGCACGAGCGCTTCATCCGCTGGGAGGAGGGGCGGCGGCAGTCGTTCGCGGCAGACCGGGCGTCGCTGCCGGTGTTCCGCCGGTTCGGCGAGGACTACCTGGTGGAGCGGGCGGACGGCGGCTCGCGGCTCACCTGGACGTTCGCCTACGAGCCCGCCCTCAAGGTCGGCGGCCGGCTCAACGAGGTGGTGTTCCGCTCGCTCGTCGCCGACACGCGGCGGCACTTCGAGGGCTGATTTCGACCGCGCAGCGTTACGAGCTGGGCCGGAAAGTGCAGTAGATCACGCCCATATGGGTGATTAGCGAGATTAGGTTAGGCTCCCCTCATGTCTAAGGGAGACGCGCTGCTCGCCGGTGAGGAACTGGTTCTCGCGCACCACGACCGCGCGGTGGTGCACGGTGTCTCGCTCGGACTGCGCGCGGGCGCCGTGACGGCGCTCGTCGGCCCCAACGGGTCCGGCAAGTCGACCGTGCTGCGGTCCCTGGCGCGCCTGCACCGGCCGCGCGAGGGGCAGGTCCGGGTCGGCGGGCGGTCCGTGTGGGGGCACTCGCCGCTGTCGGGCAAGGAGTTCGCCCGCAACGTCACCCTCCTCACCCAGCAGCGGCCGACGCCCTCGGGCGTGTCCGTGCGCGACGTCGTCTCCTACGGCCGGTACCCGTACCGGACGGGGTGGCGCGGGGTGGACCTGGAGGGCGGCGCGGCCGTCCAGCGCGCCATGGACCTCACCGGCGTGACCCCGATGGCCGACCGGGGCGTGGACGAGCTGTCCGGCGGCGAGCTGCAACGCGTGTGGCTCGCGTCGTGCCTGGCGCAGCAGACCTCCGTGCTCCTGCTGGACGAGCCGACCAACCACCTCGACCTGCGCTACCAGGTGGAGGTGCTCGACGTGGTGCGCGACCTGGCCAACGACCACGACGTCGCGGTCGGCGTGGTGCTGCACGACCTCGACCACGCCGCGATCATCGCCGACGAGGTCGTGCTGCTGTCCGAGGGCCGGGTCGTCGCGGCGGGCGGGGTCCGCGACGTCCTCACCGCCGAGCACCTGACCCGCGCCTACGGCGTCACGGTGCACGTGGCCGACGACCCGGTGACCGGCGCGATCCACTGCCGCCCGCTGGGCAGGCACACCCCGCGACCGGCCTGACCGCCCCATCCCCCTTCACCCTGAGAGGTTCCAGCCATGCGCTTGCTCGCCCCTGCCCTCGTGACGGCGGCCGTGCTGCTGTCGGCGTGCGGCACGACGGAGACCCCGGCGTCCACCGCCCCGACCGGGTCCGCCGGCGGCCCGGTGACCGTGACCGACGCCCGCGGCAAGGAGGTCAAGCTCGACTCCCCGGCCGCGAAGGTCGTCACGCTGGAGTGGGCCGAGACCGAGACCGTCGCCTCCCTGGGTGTCATGCCGGTGGGCGTCGCGGACGCCGCCGGTTACAAGACGTGGGACGCGGCCGTGCCGCTCGCGGACGACGTGAAGGACGTCGGCAAGCGCAACGAGCCCAGCGTCGACTCGATCGTCGCGCTCGACCCCGACCTGGTGATCATGGCCAAGGGCCGGGACGAGACGCTGGTCGGCCAGTTGGAGAAGTACGTGCCGGTGATCGTCACCCAGGCCAGCGACGCCTCCCGCAACCTCGACCGGCTGCGCGAGGACACGAAGCTGATCGCCCGGGCCATCGGCAAGTCCGCCGAGGGCGACGCGCTGCTGTCCGAACTGGACGCCGCGATCGCCGACGGCAGGAAGGCGGTCGAGGCCAAGGGCGCGACCGGCACGCCGTTCGTCATGGCCGACGGCTGGCTGGAGGGCAGCACGGTCAACATCCGCCCGTTCGGCAAGGGCTCGCTGGTCTCCGACGCCGCCGAGGCGATCGGCCTGAAGAACGCGTGGACCGGCGAGGTGGACCCGCAGTGGGGCCTGGGCGCGACCGACGTCGAGGGCATGACCGCGGTCACCGACCCGAAGACCATGCTGTTCTACAGCGCCTCCGAGGAGGACGTGTTCACCACCGGCCTGGCCGCGAACCCGGTGTGGCAGCGGCTGCCGTTCGTGGCGAACGGGAAGATCGTCAAGCTGGAGCCGGGCACGTGGACGTTCGGCGGGCCGAAGTCGGTCGTCGGCGTCGTCGAGCAGTTCGTGAAGGCTGCCACCGCCTGATGCGCACCGCCGTCGTGACGGCGGGGATCGTGGCGCTCATCGCCGTGCTCTCCGCCGTCCACCTCACCCAGGGCACCGCGTCGACCGGTGTGCTCGACGTGCTCAACGCCGTGGTGGGCAACGGCGACGCGCAGACGCTCGCCGTGCTGGAGGGGTCGCGCGTGCCGCGCCTGCTGGCCGCGTTGCTGCTCGGCGTCGCGCTCGGCGTCGCCGGCGCGGGCATGCAGTCGGTCGCGCGCAACCCGCTGGCGTCGCCGGACACGCTCGCCGTCAACGCGGGCGCGCACCTGGCCGTGGTCGCGATCGCGGCGTTCGGGCTGAGCCTGCCCACGCTGCCCGCGGGCGGGGCGGCGTTCGTCGGCGGGCTGGCCGCGTCGGTGGTCGTGCTGGGGTTGTCCGGCGGCGGTTCGACCAGCCCCCGGCTGGTGCTCGTCGGCTCGGCGGTGATGCTCACGCTCCAGTCGGGGACCATGTTGCTGCTGCTGATGTACGAGCAGGAGACGACCGGGCTGTTCGCCTGGGGATCCGGGTCGTTGACCGTGAGCGACCTGGACGCGACCGCGCAGATGACGCCGGTCGTGCTGGTCGCGGTGGCGGTGTTGCTGGTGATGGGCCGGTCGCTCGACATCCTCGCGCTGGGGGACGACAACGCGACCGTGCTGGGGTTGAGGGTGCGGCGGACGCGCGTGGGCGCGGTGCTGCTGACCGTGGCGCTGACCGCGGCGGCGGTGACGATCGCCGGTCCGATCGGGTTCGTCGGGCTGAGCGCGCCGGTGATCACCCGGCTGCTGACGCCGTTCGTGCCGGGGCTGGGCAGGCACCGGGCGCTGCTGCCGGTGTCCGGGCTCGTCGGCGTGGTGATCGTGCTCGGCGCGGACGTGCTGCTGCGCGCGGTGATCGGTTCGGCGGCGGCGGTGCGGGTGCCGACCGGGGTCATGACGACGGTGCTCGGCGCGGTCGTGCTGATCTGGCTGGCCCGGCGGGGTCGGTCCGGGGGCGCGCCGCGGCAGGCCCCCGCCGGGCGGGTCGGGGTGGCCACGTCGTCCCGCCGGCTCGTGGTGACGTCCGCGGTGCTGGCGGTGCTGCTGGTCGTCGCGCCGACCGTCGGGCTGATGCTCGGGGACCGGGTGGTGCTGCTGGGCGACCTGGCGAACTGGTTCGCCGGGCGCACGGGCACCGCGTTGACGTTCGTGCTGGACCAGCGGCTGCCGCGGGTGCTGGCGGCGCTGGTGGCGGGCGCGGCGCTGGCCGTGGCCGGGTGCGGCATCCAGTCCGTGAGCCGCAACCCGTTGGCCGAGCCGGGCCTGCTGGGCATCACGGCGGGCGCGGGGCTGGGCGCGATCGGGTTGATCACGGCCGTGCCGATGGCCGGGGCGTGGCACGTCGCCGGGGCCGCCGGGGTGGGGGCCATGGTGGCGTTCGCGCTGGTCTACGGGCTGGCGTGGCGGTCAGGGCTGGACTCGGACCGGCTGGTGGTGATCGGCATCGCGATGTGGTCGGCCGGGATGGCGCTGATCACGCTGATGATCGTGACGTCGGACCCGTGGAACACGGCGAAGGCGTTGACGTGGATGTCCGGCTCGACCTACGGGCGGACGCTGGAGCAGGTGGTGCCGACCGCGCTCGCGCTGGCGCTGCTGACGCCGTTGCTGTGGGCGCGGCACCGGGAGCTGGACCTGCACAGCCTGGACGAGGACACGCCGCGCGTGCTCGGCATGCGGGTGGAGCGGTCGCGGCTGGTGATCCTGGTGGCGGCGGGCGTGCTGGCGGCCACGGCCGTGTCGGCGATCGGGGTGGTGGCGTTCGTCGGCCTGGTCGCGCCGCACCTGGCCCGGTCGCTGGTCGGCGGGCGGCACGCGCGCGTGCTGCCGGTCGCGGCGGCGGTGGGCGCGGTGCTGGTGAGCGCGGCGGACACGGTGGGCCGGACGGTGATCGCGCCGGCGCAGGTGCCGGCCGGTCTGGTGATCGCGTTGATCGGCACGCCGTACTTCGTGCTGGTGCTGTGGCGGACGCGGGAGATGCGCACCTGACCTCAGCGGCCGAGGACGAACAGCTGGCTCGCCTGACCGGTGCACGTGGTCTGGACGAGCTGGACGCCCGGCTCGGCGCGGCCGGAGAGGACGCCGATGCAGTACGCCGCGCCGGGCACCGAGCGGAGCCGGTAGCCGCCGTTGGCCGGTTCGAGGGTGAACCGCTGGTCGGCCCGGTTCGCGCCGCAGTTGTCGCCGGCGAGGAGGAGGCCGTCGTGCGTGCCGCCGTAGTCGACGGTGGCGCAGCCCAGGCCGTACTCGGCGTTGTGCAGCTTGATGCGGTAGGTGCCGTCGGCGAGGCGTTCCAGTTCGGTGGGCGGGGTGGCGGTGGCGCAGTCGTGCTGGCCCAGCACGATCCGCTGCGGGTTGGCCCGCTCCGGTCCTTCGCCGACGCACAGGCCGGTGTGGGCGAGGCGGATCTGCTGGATGCCGTCCCTCGGCCCGGCGGCCGGGGGCGGTTGGGGGGCCGGGGGCGGCGCGGTGGCGGTGGTCGTGGTCGCGGCGGGCGGGGCTTGGGGTGCGGTGGTGGGCGGCGGCGTGGTGGGCGGTGGGGTGGAGGGTTCGGTGGTCGTCGGGTCCGCGGGCGGGGCGGTGGTGGAGGTGGTGGTCGGGGTGGTGGAGGCGGCGTTGTTCTGGGCGGGGGCCTCGGTGCCGTCGGTGAGGACGACGGCCAGGGCCACGGTCGCGACCACGACGAGCACCCCGGCCACCAGCGCGAGCCGTCGGCGGGTGGGGCGCGGGGGAACGTGGGTCGGGGTCGGGGTCGGGGCGGGCGGCTGCGGCAGGGGTGCGCTGGGGGCGGGCGGGGGTTCGGCGGGCTCGGACTCGACAGCCTCGGCCGCGACGGGCTCTGGCGCGACGGGTTCCGGTGCGACGGGTTCCGATGCGGTCGGCGTGGGCTCGGCGGGCGTGGGCTCGGCGGGCTCGGACTCGGTGTTGTCGGCCTCGGGGTCGTCCGGCTCGGCGGTGTCCGGGCGAGCGGCGTCCGGGGTGGGGGTCGCGCCGGGAGCCAGGGAGGCCACGGCCAGGTCGGCGCGCAGGGCGGTCCAGGCGGCCACCGCCGCGTCGTCACCCCCGCACGCGCGGATGTAGGCGGCCAGCAGTTGTTCACGGGGCAGCGTGGCGCGGGACAGGGCGGTGCTCAGCGTGGACGCCGGCAGGACGTCCCCCGCGCGCGCCGCGCGGCGTTCGAGCTGCCGGTAGCTCAACCCCGACCGGACCCGCAGAGCGCGCAGGGCCGCGGTGAACTCGGCGGCGTCCCGGATTTCCGGCGGTGCCAAGCCTTCCACTGCGATTCCTCCCCCAAGGTCGGCCGACAGCATGGCACAACGGACCACCGCGCGCGGCACCCCATAACCGAACGGCATCGGCACAGGTCTTGGACACCGCGCGACCCGCCGCCCACGATCGGGACCATGACCGAGGAGCAGAACGCCCCCACCGTGTCCCGGGCCGACGTGCTGCGCGGCCTGGGCGCGACGGCGGTCGGCGTGGCGACGGGCTCGTGGCTCACCGCGGGCACCGCCACCGCCGCCGAACGCGACCACCCGCACGTGCGGCTGATCAAGGACTACTACGCGGCCTACGCCGCCGGCGACGTGGCCGCGCTGCGCCGGTTCTTCGCCGACGACATCCGGTGGACGATCCCCGGCCACCACCCGCTGTCCGGCACCAAGACCGGCGTCGAGGAGGTGCTGGCGTTCTTCGCCGAGCTGGCCAAGGCCGGGTTCCGCGCCGAACCGCTGTTCCTCGCCGCGGACGGCGACTGGGTCGTGGACCTGCACCGCGGCTGGAGCACCCGGCCGGCGGGCCTGGACATCACCTGGGCGCTGGCGTTCCGGATCCGCGGGCGGCGGATCGCGGAGGCGGTCAACTTCGCCGCCGACCAGCACGCGGCCGACCGCTTCTTCTGGCAGGCGTACCCGCTGGCGCGCATCCCGGACCGGCTGGCCCGCTAGCGACCGGGCCGGCCCCGGTCACGTGACCAGGACGCCGGGTCGGCCTCCTCCTGCACGCCGGTGGCCAGGTCCTTCACCTCGTGCGGCCGCCCGTCGGCGAACGGCGGGAACCACGCGAACGGGATGCCCTTGCGGGAGGCGTACCGGAGCTGCTTGGCGACCTTGTCCTCCTGGTGGTACAGCTCGACGGCGAGCCCCCGGTCCCGCAACGCCTTCGCGGTCGCCGTCGCGGTGCGCCGCCGGTCCTTCGGCAGCACCACGAGCACGTCCGCGGGCGAGGCGGGGCCGGTGTCGAGCAACCCCTCGGCCAGCATCTTGGCGAAGATCCGGGAGAACCCGATCGACAGGCCGACCCCGGGCAGCCGGCGGCGGATGAACGACCCGGCCAGGTCGTCGTACCGGCCGCCCGAGCAGATCGCGCCGTACTCCGGCCACTCCACGAACCGGCCCTCGTAGACCGTGCCGGTGTAGTAGTCCAGGCCGCGGGCGACGGAGAAGTCGGCGACGACGTTCGGCAGGTCGGACAGCTCGTCCAGCACGAAGTCCAGCTCGTCGAGCCCTTCCGCCAGCAACGCCGACTCCACGCCGAGCGCGCGCACGGCCCCCACGTCGCCGCGCAACCGGGCCAGCTCCAGCACGGCCTCGACCTGCGCCGGCCGGAGCCGTTCCGCGAGCAGCGCCGCCACCCCGTCCGGGCCGATCTTGTCGATCTTGTCGACGGCGCGGACCACGTCGAGCGGCTCGGCCACGCCCAGCCCCTCGCAGAAGCCCTGGAGCACCTTGCGGTTGCTGACGGCGAGGGTCCACGGGGGCAGGTCGAGCGAGGTCAGGACGTCGTGCACGAGGCGGGGCAGCTCGGCGTCGAAGTGCGGCGCGACCTCGTCCACGTCGATCACGTCCACGTCGCACTGGGTGAACTCGCGGAACCGCCCCTCCTGCGGCCGCTCGCCGCGCCACACGCGCTGGATCTGGTACCGCTTGAACGGGAACACCAGCTCGTTGAAGTGCTGCGCCGCGTACCGCGCGAACGGCACGGTGAGGTCGAAGTGCAGCCCGAGCCGCCCCTCCTCCGCGCCCTGCGCCCGACCGAGCGAGTAGACCTCCTTCGACGTCTCCCCCTTGGCCAGCAGCACCTCCATGCGCTCCGCGGACGGCGTCTCCACCGAGCAGAACCCGTACCGCTCGAACGCCGCCCGGATCGCGTCGAGCCACCGCAGCTCGACCAGGCGCACGTGCGGCAGCCACTCGGGGAAGCCGCCGACGGGCACCGGACGCAGCACGGGTTGCTCGCTCATGACCGGAAGTGCACCGGAACCGCGCCCGACCCACCAACCGGATTTCCGATCGGGTGACGCGCGTCAGCGCGGCGTCGTCATGATCCGGTCGACGGCCGCGCCCAGCTTCGCGTACTTCTCGGTGTAGAGCACGGGGAAGACGCCGGGGCGGTCGGCCGGGCGGTGGCGGTCGACGTAGTCGGTGCCCAGGTTGCCGAACGCGACCACGACGTAGTGCCGTTCCGCCCCGCCCGGCAGGGACTTCACGATGCCCGCGTCGGCGGCGCTCGTGTCCACCCACCCCGTCTTGTGGCCGAACGCCACCTGCGCCACCGCGTCGCACGGCCGCACGTCGCTGTCGTACACGGCCGGCCCCACGGTCACCGTGCCGTCCGGCCCGACCCAGCGCGGCGGCGTGAGCTGGGGGATGCCCTGCGCCGGGTAGTCGCGTCCGCAGTGGTTCGTGGTGGACAGCATCTCGTTGTGGCCCTGGTCGGCCAACGACGCCAGGAACTGCGCGCGGGACGCCGCGCCGAGCCGGTCGGCGGTCACCTCCACACCCGCCTCGGTGACCCACAGGACGCCGGGCCCGCCGTTGACCAGCAGCAGCAGCTTCGCGGTGTCGATGGCGCCCATGTTCGACCCGATCCACCGGCCGCCGTTGCCCGGGTCGGTGCCGGTGACCATGAGCGTCGGCATGCCCAGCTCCGCGAACGTCCGGTTGACCTCGTCCCACGCGCCCAGGTCGTGCAGCATCTTGATCAACGCGCAGGTGGACTCGTTGCGCGACATGGTGATCATCCGGTCGAAGTGCCACCGGACCACCTCGGCGGACGGCCCGCCGCACACCGGGTGCGGTGTCACGGGCGAGTAGTCGTAGACCGCGTCCAGGTCCACCCGCCCCTGGTCGGCCAGCCGCAGCACGCCGAAGCCGACCATGAGCTTGAGCACCGACGCCGGGTACGGCGAGGTGAAGTCGATCGGCGCGCCCTCCCGGCCGGCGAGCACGTCGCGCGTGCCCCGACCGCCGTTGACGTCCCACTCGGTGTCGTCCCACCAGCGGTAGCGGACCTGGTCGGTGGACAGGGTCCGCCGGTCCAGCGGCACCACGACGCCGTTCGGGTACTGCGGGCTGAGCAGCACGTCCGCCATCGCGGTGGGCCGGCCGAGGCGGTCGAGCGCGATCACCGCCAGGTCCAGGTTCGGCGTCTGGTGCAGCGGTTTCGGCTCGGCCGGCCGGACGACCTCCCCGGCGGGCAACGGGTCGTGCTTCTCCGGCGCGCCCGCCCGTGAGGCCGTCGCCGCCGGCGGCGTCAGGTCGAGCACGTCCTTGAAGTCCTGCGCCACCACGGCCTGCCGCAGCGACTCGGCCAGGGCGTCACCGCCCGTCGCCCCGGCCGGCGTCGTCGTCACCACCACCGCGACGACGGCGATCAACGCGTGCCGAACGGTCGTCATCGGGCACCTCCGGTTGCCGCTGCGGACGGTAGTGCATCCGTCACCGCGGCGCAGTCAGGAGAACGTGCCCAGGAACTGGTCCCGGAACGCGTTCATCGGCCGCACGGGGGCCTGCGGTGACGGCGCGAGCCCGTCGGTCCAGCCCCTGGCGGCGACCCGGGCCGTCACGGCGGGGTCGCGCGCCACGACCGTGACCGGCACGTCGCGCCCAGCCCCGGGACCGGTCACGAACGGCGCGGGTTGGTGGTCGCCCAGGAACACCAGGACGAGGTCGTCGTCCCCGTAGGTCTCGACGTACGAGACGAGGGTGTTCACCGAGTACGCGACGGTCCGCGCGTAGTCGGCGCGCACCGCCGCCGGGTCGCGGCCGAACACGTCCTCCGCCGGGGCCTCGCCCGACGTCATCGAGTGGTAGACCGAGCCGTCGCCGAGGGCGTCCCAGCCGACCGCCGCCGGGGACGGCGACCACGGCGCGTGGCTGGACAGCAGCGGGATCACGGCCATCACCGGCGCGTGCGCCCCCGCCCGCTCGAACTGCTGGAACCGCGCCAGGGTGAACTCGTCGGGCACGGCGGCGTAGCCGAAGCGCGGGCCCCGGTAGCCGAGGTCGTCGAGCGCGTAGACCCGGTCGTAGTCGAAGAACGCGCCCTCCGGCCACGCCTGCGTGATGCCGGGCATGACGCCGACCGACCGCCAGCCCGCGCGCCGGAACGCGCCGCCCAGCGTCAGCCGGTCGCCCGCCAGCAGGGTGCGGTAGCGCTGCTGGTTGTCGACCCACAGCCCGGACAGCAGGGTGGCCTGGGCGAGCCAGCTCCCGCCGCCCGCCGTGGGCGAGGTGAGGTATGCGCTGCGCGCCGAGTACCCGGCCGCCGCCAACCGCCGCCCGCCCGCGTCGAGCGCCGGGCGCAGGAGCGGCGCGATGCCGGGGTGCTCCACCGCGGCCCGGCCGTAGCTCTCCACGAACGCCACCACGACGTCCTTGCCCCGCAACGCGGTCAGCAGCTCGCCGCCCGCCGTGCCGCCGAACGCGTCCACCGCCGACTCCGCCTCGAACTCCTCCCGGTCCCGCAGCCCCACGCCCACCTGGCGCGCGTGGTCGTAGAGGAACTCCGCCGTGCTGCCCGACGCGATCGGCCCGACGTGCGTGATCCGCACACCCGGCACGGCGAGCGCGACCCACGCGACGGCCAGCACCGCGACCGCCCGCGCGGCCGCCCCGCGCCGCCGCGCCACCACACCGCCGAGCCGCACCGCGGACCGCGCCATCAGGAACACCACCGCGAGCGCGAGCAGCACGGCCACCACCACGACCGCCACCGCCGCGAACCGCCCCGCCGTCACGTCCACGTAGTCCACCGCCGGCCCCAGCAACGGCCAGTCGAGCACCAGGTCGAACGGCCGGTACAGCACCGCGTCGAACCCGATGTCCAGCAGCTTCACCAGGAACACCACGCCGAGGCCCGCGCCGCCGACCGCCGCCGCCACGGGTCGCGCCCGTGCGGGCAGGACCAGCACCAGCGCCACGCCGAGCAGCCCCTCGACCGGGAAGCGCAGGAACGACAGGGGCGTCACCGAGTCGAAGTCGCCGGGCGTGACCAGGGCCAGCAGCACGAACACCGAGGCCAGGGCGGTGACCGCGACCCGACGGCCACGACGGTCCACGGTGTCGGTCATGCGGTCCTCTCCGGTCGTCCCACCCGGTACAACGCGAGCACACCCGGCGCGGTTCACCCGGGACCACCCGCGCCAGGGCGGACCGGCCGCAGCGCCGGAGCCACGACCGCCGCGCGGCCGTCGGTACGGTGAGGCGGTGACCCGTCCGTACGTCCTGCTCAGCGTCGCCGTCAGCGTGGACGGCTACATCGACGACCACGGCGCGCAACGGTTCCCGCTGTCCAACGCGGAGGACTTCGACCACGTCGACCAGGTGCGCGCGGAGTCCGGCGCGATCCTCGTCGGCGCGGGGACCGTCCGCCGCGACAACCCGCGCCTGCTGGTCAACTGCGCGCGCCGGCGCGCCGCCCGGGTCGCGTCCGGCCGGCCCGAGTACCCGGTGAAGGTGACCGTCACCGGCACCGGCGACCTCGACCCGGGCCTGCGGTTCTGGCACCACGGCGGCGACAAGGTCGTCTACACCGCCGAACCCGGGCATCGGCGGGCGGCCGCCGCCGTCGGCCACGTGGCGGACGTGGTGTCGCTCGGCCCGTCCGTCGACTTCGGCGCGCTGCTGGACGACCTCGGCGAGCGGGGCGTGGACCGGCTCATGGTGGAGGGCGGCGGCACGATCCACACCGCGTTCCTGGCCGCCGGGCTGGCCGACGAGCTGCGGATGGCCGTCGCGCCGATGCTGATCGGCCAGGCCGCCGCGCCGCGGTTCGTGAACCCGGCCGAGTTCCCCGGCGGTCCGGCGCGGCGGTTCCACCTGGAGGACGTGACCAGGCTGGGCGACGTCGTCGTGCTGCGCTACTTCCCGAAGCGCTGAACGGCGGCGCGGACCGCGTCGCGGCGGAACCACGCGATCACCGCCGCCACCGCCAGCAGCGCCGCGGGCAGCACCGCGCCTCCGGTGTCGCGCAGGATGACCAGCTCCGTGGCCACCGCGCCGGCCATCACGCCGGCCAGGCCCGCCGCGGCGAGCCCGCACAGCCGCGGCACGAGCAGGCCGAGCGCGCCCGCGAGCTCCAGCGCGCCCGTCACGTACCGCAGCCACTGCCCGAGCCCGATCCGGTCGAACTTGCCGACGAAGTCGTCCCCGAGCAGCGACACCCCGCTGTAGGCGAAGTACGCCGCCAGCCCCACCTGCGCCACCCACAGGACGACGTTCCCGACACCGCGGGCGACGTCCACCCGAGCCGCGTCAGACATGGTTGATCCCTTCCACCGGGGCCGGGGCACCGCGCCACAACCGGGCGATGTCGCGGCCGAACGACCAGACGAGCGACACCAGCGCGAGCGCGACCAGGACGCCCGCGTGCGGCATCCAACCGGAGGCGGCGGCCGTGAGCATGACGCCCTGCACCGCGGCCACGACCTTGCGCGCCCAACTCGGCGGCAGCGGACCGCGCAGCCACGCCAAACCCCAGGAGGCCGCCACGAACGCGTACCGCAGCGCGCCCACGACCAGCACCCACGGACCGAACTCCGCCGCGACGCGCACGCTCAGCACGAGGATCAGGAACGCGTCGACCTCCATGTCGAAGCGCGCGCCCAGCGGGGACGCCGTGCCGGTGCGCCGCGCGACCCGGCCGTCGACGAAGTCGAGCGCGAGCGCGACGGCGGCCAGCGGCACCAGCAGGGCCGCGGGACCGCCGTCCGCCACCAGCGCCGTCACGCCGCCGACCAACAGCCCCCGGGCGAGCGTCACCCGGTCGGCCGGCCCGAGCACGCCCCGTTCCGACCGCCGGAGCGCGCCGCCGAGCAGCACCGGGGTCGCGACGGCGTAGGCGAGGCCCGCGAGCCAGCCGAGCGGCCCCAGCCCGACCGTGCCCTCCAGCACGCCCAGCAGGAGCACCTGCCCGCCCGCCCAGGCGAGGGGTTCCGCGTCACCGGCCGCGGTGTGGTGGAGTGTCGTCATCGCGCCCCTCGTCGTGTTCGGAGGTTTGACAGGTGACACGCACGGCGAGGGCCCTCTGGTTCACCGCGGCCGGGAAGTGCGAGGTGCGGCCGGTCGCGCTGCCCGAGCCCGGACCGGGCGAGGTGCTGGTCCGGACGCTGCACACGGGCGTCAGCCGGGGCACGGAGAGCCTGGTGCTGCGCGGCGGCGTGCCGGCGGGCCAGCGCGCGGTGATGCGGGCCCCGTTCCAGGACGGCGACTTCCCGTGGCCGGTGAAGTACGGCTACCTCAACGTGGGCGTGGTCGAACGGGGACCGCTGCTCGGCCGCACGGTGTTCTGCCTCTACCCGCACCAGACGCACTACGTGGTGCCCGCCGCCGCGGTGACGCCCGTGCCGGACGCGGTGCCCGCCGGGCGGGCCGTGCTGGCCGGGACGGTGGAGACGGCGGTCAACGCGCTGTGGGACGCCCGGCCGCTGGTCGGCGACCGGGTCGCGGTCGTCGGCGGCGGGATGGTGGGGTGCTGCGTGGCCGCGCTGCTGGCCCGGTTCCCCGGCGTGCGGCTGCAACTGGTCGACGCCGACCCGGCGCGGGCGGCCGTGGCGGCGGCGCTCGGCGTCGGGTTCGCCTCCCCGGACGAGGCGGCGGGCGACTGCGACCTGGTGGTGCACGCGAGCGCGTCGGAGGAGGGGCTGGCCCGGTCGTTGGAGCTGCTCGCGCCCGAGGGCCGGGTGGTGGAGCTGAGCTGGTACGGCGACCGCCCGGTCGCGGTGGCGCTGGGCGAGTCGTTCCACTCGCGCCGGCTGCGGCTGGTCGGCAGCCAGGTGGGCGTGGTCGCGCGGCCCGACCGCACGCACGCCGAGCGGATGGCCCTGGCCCTGGAGCTGCTGGCCGACCCCGCGTTCGACGCGCTGATCACCGGCGCGAGCCGGTTCGAGGACCTGCCGTCCGTGCTGCCGCGGCTGGCGAGCGGCGCGCTCCCGGCCCTGTGCCACCGCGTTGACTACGGTGCCGGGCATGTACCTGCCTGACACCACCGAGGACGTGCGGCGGCGCGCGGCGACCGTGGCGGTGCTGCCCGTCGGCAGCCACGAGCAGCACGGCCCGTACCTGCCGCTGGCCACGGACACGGTCGTCGCGTGCACGATCGCGCGGGCCGTCGCGGACGCGCACCCGGTGCAGCTGCTCCCGCCGATCACGATCTCGTGCTCGCACGAGCACGCGGCCTGGCCGGGCACGGTGAGCATCTCGGCGCGGACGCTGCACGCGGTGGTGCGGGACGTCGCGAACTCGCTGCGCCGGTCCGGCGTGCCGAACCTGGTGCTGGTCAACGGGCACGGCGGCAACTACGTGCTGGCCAACGTCGTGCAGGAGGCCGAGGGGATGGCGTTGTTCCCCGGCGGCGGCGACTGGAGCGCGGCCCGCGCGGCCGCCGGGCTGGCGACCACGGCGCACGGCGACATGCACGCGGGCGAGCTGGAGACGTCGATCCTCCTGCACGCCCACCCGGACCTGGTGAAGCCCGGCTACGAGCGGGGCGACCACCTGGCCGACGACCGACCGCACCTGCTCACGCTCGGGCTCGCGCCGTACACGTCGTCGGGCGTGGTGGGGCGGCCGTCGCTGGCGTCAGCCGACAAGGGCCGGGCCGTGCTCGCGCGGCTGGTCGAGGCGTTCGGGTCGTGCCTCGCGGTGTTCTGAAGCGGCCCAGCGCGAGCACGCCGGGCAGGCTGCCGACCATCGCCAGCACGCCGTGGACGACACCCGTCGCCAGCCCCTGGGCCGCGCCGAGCCCGGCCGCGCCGAACGCCACCGCCAGGAACGCCTCCCGCGGCCCGAAGCCGCCGACGTTCAGCGGCACGGCCATCACCAGCAGGGCGAGCACCGCCAGGGGCACGAGCCGGCCGAGGGGCGCGTCGACGCCCGCCGTCCGGGCGGCGAGGAGGAACAACGCCACGTGCCCGGCCAGCGCGGCGACGGACAGCAGGGCCGCCTTCGGCAGCACCTCGCGGTTCACCAGGCCGGCGCGGGCGTCCCGCCAGGTGGCCCGGACCGCCCGCCGGACCCGCCGCGACCGCCCGGCCACGACCGCGACCGCCACGACCAGGAGCGCGACCGCCGCGACCAGGAGCGCGGGCACGCGGAGGTCGGGCAGCCCGACCGGCACGACCCCGGCGCAGAGCGCCACGAGCGCCGCCGCGACCAGCACGACCTGTCCCGCGCACCGCTCGAACACCACCGCCCGCACGCCGCGGCCGAGGTCGCCCGACCGGTGCCCGTGGCCGACCGCCCGGTGCACGTCGCCGAGGACGCCGGCGGGCAGCACGGCGTTGAGCAGGAGCGCGCGGTAGTAGTCGGGCACGGCGGCGCGGAGGGTGAGCGGGAGGCCGAGGCGGCGGGCGACCAGGCACCAACGCCAGGCACTGGCCACCGTCGAGACCAGCCCGATGCCGAGCGCCCCGACCACCGCCCACCCGTCCACGGCCCGCAGGCCGGCCAGGAAGGCGTCCGCGCCCCACCGCCACCCCAGGAGCGCCAACACGGCGACCGCCGCCACCACCCTCACCCACGGCCACGCGCGCCGCACCGCCGACTTCACCCCGGCACCGCGGGCCGCACCCACGGCAACGCGCCGGACACCGCCACGCGTGCCGCGCCGGCTTCAGCCACGGCGCGCCGCCACACACGCCGCGGCACCGCGCCGAGCCGCCGAAGGTCCCCACCCCGCCTCAACCACGGCGCGGCACTGCCAGCAGGTCGGTGTGGTGCACCACGACCAGGGGGCCGTGGTCGAGCTTGCGCCACACGTAGCCGGGCGCGTCGGCGGCCAGCCGGGGCTCGTGCTCGACCGCCGCGTCCACCCACCCGCGCAGCCACTCCCCCGCCAGCGCCGCCTGGTCCGCGCCCAACCGCCACGGGCTGGGGCTCGTCACCACCTCCGCGCCCCGCCGCGCGAACGCCTCGGCCGCCGCCTCCACCGCGTCCGGCCCGAGCAGCCGCCGCCCGTCCACGACCCGCCGCTGGTGGGCGTTGAACGCGGCCGCGAAGTCCTGGTCCAGCGGCTCGGCCGGGTCGAACTCCACCCGACCCGTCACGGACAGCGTGAACAACGCCGGGCAGCCCGCGCCGACGCACGCCGCCGCCAGCGCGTCCACCTCGCCCGCCGTCAGCAGGTCGAGCAGCGCCGACGCGGTGACCAGCGACGTCCCGGCCAGGTCGGCGGCGGTCAACGCGGTGACGTCGCCCTCGTGCGTCTCGATCGTCACCCCGCTCATGGTCGCCGCCGCGATGCTGAGCAGCCTGGGGTCGCGGTCGTGCAGCACCCAGTGCTGCGGACCGCCCAGCCGCCCGGCGAGCCACCGTCCCAACGAACCCGTTCCACACCCGAGATCACGCACCACGAGGGGGTCGCGGTTCAGATCGATCTCCCGGACCCGCTCGACCAGGTCGAGCGCACGGGCCTCGGCGTCGGCCTTCTCGCGCAGGGACAGCCATTCCGGTGCGAAGGTGCTCATGGCCGCAGGGTAGCCGGCACCGCCGCCAGGGCCTCGGCCGTCGCGTCCCAAGTGGACAGCCCGCCGCGGCGCGCCGAAGCACGGGCGCGCAGGTCACGCCGCCACGCCTCGTCCGTGAGCCAGCGCCGCAACGCGCGGCCGAACGCCGGCGCGTCGCCCGGCGGCAGGAGCAGCCCGCCGTCGCCGAGCGCGTCCGGCACGGCGCTGGCCACCACCGGCACGCCCCGCGCCAGCGCCTCGGTCACCACCATGCCGTACGTCTCGGCCCGCGACGCCAGCACGAACAGGTCCGCCGTCGCGTACGCCCGCGCCAGCGCCGCGCCGGCGAGCGGACCGGTCACCTCGATCCGCGACCCGAGGCCGTGCCGGGTGATCAGCCCGTCGACCGGCTCGCGCACCGGCCCGACGAACGCGCAGGTCCACGGCAGGTCCGCCACCGAGGCCAGGGCGCGCACCAGCACGTCGTGCCCCTTGCGCGGGGTCAGCGACGCCACGCACAGCAACCGCGAGACGCCGTCCGTGCCCGTCGCGAGCGGTGCGGGGTCGGTGCCGGGCTCGGCGACGTGGACGCGCTCCAGCCCGTGCCGCGCGGCGAGCCGCCGGGCCGCGGACGGGCTCGTGGCCACGACCGCGTCGACCGCGCGCAGGCACGCCCGTTCGGCGGCGTCCAGCCGGGCCGCCACGTCGGCCGCCAGGCCCGTCTCGTCGGCCAGCGGCAGGTGCACGAGCACCACCAGCCGGAGCCGGCCGGCGTGCGGCGTCACCACGTCCGGCACGCCGCACGCCACCAGACCGTCCAGCAGCACGACCGCGCCGTCGGCGATCGCGGCCAACGCCCGTCCCAGGTGCCGGCGGGCGTGGTCGTCCGGGCGCGGCCACGTGCCGGGCACCGCTACCTCGCGCACGTCCGTCCCCCGCGCGCGGAGGGCGTGGACCGCGCGGCGGTCGTAGGTGTTGCCGCCGCTGGGCGAGCGCGGGTCGTCCACGCCGTCGGGCAGGACGAAGTGGAGGGTCACAGCGGCCGTTCGTAGCTCGCCCACGCGACGTGCGACTCGTGCAACGTGACCCCGATGGACGCCAGGCCCCGCGCGCCCTCGCCGAGCCGTCCCGCGTGGACGGCGTCGGCGAGCCGGTCGGCGACGTGCCGGGCGAGGAACTCGGTGGAGGTGTTGATCCCGGCGAACTCGGGCACGTCGTCGAGGTTGCGGTAGTTGAGCGCGCCGAGCACCTCGCGCAGCCGCTCGGTCGCGAGTCCGATGTCGACCACGATGTTGTCGGCGTCCAGTTCGGCCCGCGTGAACTTCGCGTCCACCACGAACGTCGCGCCGTGCAGCCGTTGCGCGGGACCGAAGACCTCGCCGCGGAAGCTGTGGGCGACCATCACGTGATCGCGAACGGTGATGCTGAACAGGGTGACCTCCGCGGAGTTGCGGGCTACGGTGCAGGTCCGGCCGAGCGTAGTGAACGCCCCGCCGTCGCCGGGTGACGAGGGAGCCGGATGCGCGAGACAGCCTTCGACGACGAGGACGTGGCGGAGTCCGACCTGGTCACGCGCCGGGGGGCGTTCCGCGCGGTGGCGTTCCGCGACGGCGGGCACGAGCACCTGGCGCTGGTGCACGGCCGGCCGGCGGGGTGCGAGGACGTGCTGGTCCGCGTGCACTCCGAGTGCCTGACCGGCGACCTCTTCGGCGCGCTGCGCTGCGAGTGCGGCGACCAGCTCGGCGCGGCGCTGGACCGGATCGTCGCCGAGGGCGGCGGCGTCCTGGTCTACCTGCGCGGTCACGAGGGGCGTGGCATCGGGCTCGTGGCCAAGGTGCGCACGCACGTGCTGCAGGACGAGCAGGGCCTGGACACGCTCGACTCCGCGACCGCGCTGGGCCTGCCGGTGGACGTGCGGGACTACGCGCCCGCCGCGCGCGTGCTGCGGCACCTGGGCGTCTCGTCCGTGCGGCTGATGTCGAACAACCCGGACAAGGTGCTGGCCCTGCGGGCCAACGGCGTCGAGGTGTCCGCCCGCGTGCCGCACCTGGCGCCGCCCAACCCGCACAACGTCGGCTACCTGATCGCCAAGCGCGACCGACTGGGCCACGACCTGCCCCAAGTCCCCGACCCCGCGTGAGTCGAACCCCCGGGCCCCAAGTGTCGAACGCTCGCGTACCCCGAATTCCACGCTCGGGTACCCCCGCGGCCGTCCTGAACGTGGAACTCACGGGTCCCGAGCGTTCGACACACGGGACGTGAGGGTTCGACTCACGCGGAAGATCTGTCGGAAGGCAGACGACCGGTGGCGGGTGGCCCGGCGACGCTGGGGCGCATGAGGAGAACGATGAAGGGCGTGGTCGGGGCGGTCTGCCTGCTCACCGCGCTCACCGTCGCGCCGGGCGTCGCGCACGCCGCACGCGCGCTCTCGTGGACCGACTGCGGTGACGGGTTGCAGTGCGGCGAGGTCACCGTCCCCGTGGACTGGCGCGAGCCGCGCGGCGGCACGATCGCGCTCGGCGTCGCCCGCCTGCCCGCCCGCGACCAGGCGACGAAGAGGGGCGTGCTGGTGGTCAACCTCGGCGGCCCGGCGCAGCAGGTCTCCGTGCTGCGCGTCGCCAAGGACGCGTTCACCGACCTGACCCGGTGGTTCGACGTCGTCGTCGCCGACCCGCGCGGGTTCGAGACCAGCGCCGGGATCACCTGCCCGTACCCCGCGCCGCTGCCGGAGAACCTGGAGTGGGCCTCGCCCGACCAGGCCACCTACGAGCGGTACCGCGCGGCCAACCACCGGTTCGGCGTCGACTGCGGCCGGGCGGCCGGGCCGCTCGCGGGCCGGCTCGACTCCTGGCAGGTCGCCCGGGACCTCGACGCGCTCCGGGCCGCGCTGGGCCAGACCAGGCTGAACTACTACGGCAACTCCTACGGCACCGTGTACGCGCAGTCCTACGCGCAGTTCTTCCCGCACCGCGTCGGCCGGATGTACCTGGACAGCGTGCTGGACCACACCACCCGCTCCTGGACCGACTGGCTCGTGCCCCGCGCCCGGACCATGGAGCGCGACATGGAGCGGTTCGCCGAGTGGTGCGCCGGCGAGCCGACCTGCGCCCTGCACGGCCGCGACACGCTCGCCGTCTGGGACGACCTGCTCGCCCGCGCCGCGCGGGAACCGATCCCCGGCGCGGGCACCACCGTGAACGCCTCCCGGATCGTGTCGCGCACCAACCCGGCGTTCGAGGGGGAGTGGCCGGACCTGGCCCGGTCCATCGCCGAGGCGCACGCGGGCGACGCCACCCGGTTCGCCGAGCAGCCGGCCGGCGGCCGCGACCCCGACCTGTCCCGGATCGCGTTCTGCGCCGACTTCCCCTACCCGTCGGACTACCGGGTGCTCAAGGCGTGGGAGGCCGAGCTGCGCGCGATCACGCCGCACATCGGGTGGGTCGCCACGTGGCCCATGGCCTACCACTGCGCCGGGCTCCCCGGCACCGGCACGTACCCGCCGCACCGGCTGCACGTGCGCGGTCTGCCGCCGATCCTGATCGCGAGCGGGGCGCACGACAGCACCACACCGCCCCTGGACGCACGACGCGTCGCGGCACAGCTCGGCAACGCCCGCTACCTGCCCGTGCAGGGCGGCCACGCCCTGTACCTCAGCGGCCACCCGTGCGTCCGGGAGCACGTCCACCGCTACCTGACCACCGGCGCGCTCCCACCCGAGGGCACGGCCTGCGGCGTCGCGTAGACCATGGCGGTCATGCGACTCGTCCGGGAAGTCCTGCTCGTCGTGGGCGTCACGGCGCTGCTGGTGCTGCTGACCCTGTGGGAGGGCCGCGGGGTGCCGCCGCCGGCCCCCGCGGTCCTGATCGGGTCGAGCCTGTGCGTCAGCCTGCCGTTGCTGTTGCGGCGCGTGCTGCCGCTGACCGGTGCGGTGCTGTCGGCGGTGGTCGGGCTCGGCGGCCTCGGGTTCCTGCCCGCGTGGCCGGGGATGCTGGTCACGATGGGCGCGTTCTGCGCGGCGGTCTACCACCGCGACCGCGGCCCGGTGCTGGTGCTGGCGGTGTGCGCGGGCTGGGTGCTGGTCAGCGCCGCCATCGCGGGCAGCCCGGTGCGGGTCTTCACGATCACCGACCTGGTGGTGATGGGCGTCGCGCCGGTGGCGACCGGTTACGCGTTGCGGCTGCACCGCGAGCGGGCCGCGCAGACGCTGCGGGTGCAACGCGCGGAAGCGGACCGGGTGCTGGCC
Organism: Actinosynnema sp. NPDC004786; assembly: GCF_053601135.1. NCBI lineage: Bacteria > Bacillati > Actinomycetota > Actinomycetes > Pseudonocardiales > Pseudonocardiaceae > Actinosynnema > Actinosynnema sp. NPDC004786. The sequence goes on from NZ_JBSGBG010000016.1 coordinate 53,227, forward strand.
GAGGAACGCGCCCAGCTCGCCCGGGACGTGCACGACAGCGTCGGCCACCACCTCACCGCGATCCGGTGGCAGGCCACCGCCGCCCGGCGGGCGCTCGCGGGCGCTCCCCCGGTCGCCGACCGCGCTCTGGGCACGATCGCCGACCTGTCGCTGTCCGCGCTGCACGAGGTGCGCGAGCTGCTGGGCGCGTTGCGGGAGGCGCCGTCCGGCGCGGGCCTGGCCGAGCTGGACCACCTGGCCGCACGGCTCTCCGGCCCGGACCGCCGCGTCACGGTGCGCCGGTCCGGGCCGGACGCGCCGCTGCCGCCCGCCGTCGACCACACCGCGTACCGGGTGGTGCAGGAGGCGCTGACGAACGCCGTCCGCCACTCGACCGCGGCCGAGGTGGACGTCCGGCTGCGCCGGGAGCGGGACCGGCTGGTCGTCACGGTGGTCGACGACGGGCCGCCCGCGGTGCGACCGCACCTGGAGGGGCAGGGCATCCGGGGCATGCGGGAACGGGTGGGGCTGGTGGGCGGCACCCTCGCGGTCGGACCGGACGGGCCGCGGGGCTGGCGGGTGCGGGCGGAACTGCCGACGGGGAGGACGACGCGGTGACCATTCGGGTGCTCGTGGCCGACGACCAGGACCCGGTGCGGGAAGCGCTGCGGATGGTCCTCGACGGCGAACCGGACATCGAGGTGGTCGGCGAGGCCGCCACCGGGGTCGAGGCGGTGCACGTGGCGCTGACCCGCCGGCCCGACGTGGTGGTGATGGACCTGCGGATGCCGCACGGCGACGGCATCGCCGCGATCACCCGCCTCACCGCGACCGCCGCCGCGCCGAAGATCCTCGCGCTGACCACGTTCGACCTGGACGAGTACCTGTTCGGCGCGTTGGCGGCGGGCGCGTCCGGCTTCCTGCTCAAGGAGAGCGACCCGGCCCGGCTGCTGGAGGCGGTGCGGAGCCTGCACGAGGGGCGCGGCCTGATCGACCCGAAGGTCACCGGACGGCTCATCGCCCGCTTCGCCCAGCTCTCGCCCCGACCCGCGCCACCCGCGGCGGACCGGCTCACGCCGCGCGAGCACGAGGTGCTGGCGCACGTGGTGCGCGGGTTGAGCAACGCGGAGATCGCCGCCGCGCTGACCATCGAGGAGGGCACGGTGAAGACGCACGTCGCGCGCATCCTGACCAAGCTGGGCCTGCGCACCCGCGTGCACGCGGTGATCTACGCCTACGAGCACGGCCTCGGCCGGTAGCGATCGACGCGCGGTGCGCGCCGTCGGCGCCACCCCATAGGGTTCGGTGGGTGCCCATCGCATTCGACACGACCGGCTGGCAACAACACGACCGAGCGACCTGGTTCAACCCGGGCAACGGCGACCAGGTCACCCTCAGCTACTTCGACCTGGTGCCGGACCTGCCCGCGTCGCTGGACGACCTGCCGAAGCTGCGGCACGACCTGGCGGTCGTGGTCGGCGAGGTGGGGTGCCTGATCGAGGCCCACGTGGTGCGGCTGGGCGACGTGCCGGCGCTGCTCCAGGTGGTCAAGGTGCCCCTGCCGAACCAGCCGTCCGGCCAGGTGTTCCTCGGCTCGTTCACCGTGCCCAAGGCCGACAGCAGCGCCGTGCTGAAGCTCCAGGCGGCCGAACGCGGCATGACCGGCATGCGCGAGGCGGTGCTGGTGGCGCAGCTCGGCTTCGAGAACTGGGTCATGCCCCACCCGTACGCGCCGGAGGTGCAGGGCCGGCTGCCGTTCCACGCGGGCGACGACCCGCGCTTCGACCCGCAGTTCGCCGACCACCCGCTGTCCCGCCTCCGGGCCTGGGCGCACCACGTGGTCCGCACCGCCCGCGTGGACCCCCGCTTCGCCGCCCTGCCCCCGTTCCGCCCGGCCGCCCAGCCTCCCGCCGCCCAGCCTCCCGCCGCCCAGGCCCCCGCGCCCCAGCCCCCCGCCGACACCGGCGCCGCCGACACCAGCGCCGACGTCACCGGGCCGACGTCCCCCGCCGACTTCACCGCGCCGCCGACCCCGACGCCTCCCGCCGACTTCACCCCGCCCGGCGAATCCCCCGCCGCACCGGAACCGGAACCCGCCGCACCGGAACCCTCGAACCCCGCCGCACCGCCCGGCCCCGCCGTCGGCTCGACCCTGACCACGGTCGTGCCCGGCCTGCCCATCGGCGGCTACCTGCCGCTGTGGGTGGGCGAGCAGTGCACGTTCTGGCGGATGTCCGACCCCGAGGCCGTGCTCGACAAGCTCGGCCTGGGCGCGCTGGCCCGCACCCCGCTCACCGACCGCCGGTTCCGCGACCTGGTCGCCCTGGACGCCTCCTCGGCCACGATCACGCTGCTGGACCGCTACCGCGCGGAGGACGGCAGCACCGGCGGCTCCGTCGTCCGGCTCACCCGCGTGAGCGGCCAGGAGGCGCACCAGGCGCTGACCACCGACACGCTGCTGGATGCCTTTTGCCGGCTCGGCCGGATCAGCCTCGCGGCGGCCGAACGCGGCGAGCACGTCACCCTCGAACCCGGCACCCACAACGGCGACCTCGCGGAGCCGTACGTGCTGCTGGCCGTCGAGGAGCACGAGGGCAGGCCGGTCGCGACCGCCCGCACCGCACCGCCGCCACCCCCGGACACCCCGATGTGGCAGGGCACCGCGGCGGTGACCGCACCGGCGACCCGCGAGTCGGTCGAGGCGGGCGGCCTGCTCGCCATGTACGCGATGAACACCTGGGGCGAGCACCCGCTCCGCCTCTGCCTGACCTTCGGCCCCCGGTGACGCGTGGCGCCCGTCAACGGCGACGGGCGCGTCACGTCGAAGCGCGCACCACCAGCTCGGTCGGCAGGATCGCCGCGGCGGGCGGCTCGCCCCGGATCTGCTCCAGCAGCAGCCGCACCATCTCGCGCGTGATGCGCTGGAACGGCTGCCGCACCGTGGTCAGCGCGGGCCGGGTGGAGGTGGCGATGCTGGAGTCGTCGAAACCGCCGACCGCCACGTCCTCCGGCACCCGTCGCCCGGAGTCGTGCAGCACGTTGAGCGCGCCGGCCGCCATCAGGTCGGACGCCACGAACACGGCGTCCAGGTCCGGCGCGCGCTCCAGCAGCGCCGCCATCGCCGCCTCACCACCGGCACGGCTGTAGTCGCCGTGCGCGATCAGGTCCGGCGTGGCCTCCGCGCCGAGCACGTCCCGGTACCCGGCCAGCCGCTCCACGCCGCCCGGCGTGTCCGGCGGGCCGGTGATGGTGGCGATCCGCCGCCTGCCGCGCGACCGCAGGTGCTCGACCATGGACCGCGCGCCCGACCGGTCGTCGGCCGCCGCGTACGCGACGTGGCCCTCGTGCCCGAGCGGTTTGCCGCAGGCGACCACCGGGATGCCCGAGTCGTGCAGGTCGTGGATCAGCGGGTTGCCGGTGTGCGAGGACACCAGCAGCACGCCGTCCACGTGCCCGGCGGCGATGAACCGGCTGGTCCGCTTGCGCTCCACCTCCGTGCTCGCGGTCATGAGCAGCACCGGCACGTCCAGCTCGGCCAGCTCCTGCGTGCAGCCCTGGAGCAGGATGCTGAAGTTCGGGTCCTCGAACAGCCGCTGCTGCGGCTCGGTGAGCACGAACGCCACCGAGTGCGCCCGCTGCGTGACCAGGCTGCGGGCGGCCGGGTTGGCGACGTACCCGGTGGTCCGCACGGCCTTCAGCACCGCCTCCAGCGCCGCCGGGCTGACGTTGCGGCCGCCGTTGAGCGCGCGCGAGACCGTGCCGCGGGACACGCCGGCCGCCGCCGCCACGTCGTGGATGGTCGGCCGGTGCCGCGCCGCCTTGCTGCGCTCGACGCTCATGACTCCCTCATGTCTTCACCGCTCCGGAGAGCAAGTCGATGCGCCAGTATCTCTGCAAGGTGAGGAACAGCGCGATCAGAGGCAGCACCGACACCAGCGCGCCGGTGATCACGAGCGTGTACAGCGCGGGCGTGGTGTTGCCCTGCTTGAGCATCGTGTAGAGGCCGAGCGTGATCGGGAACTTCCCGTCGTCGCCCAGCATGATGTAGGGCAGCATGAAGTTGTTCCAGATCGACACGAACTGGAACAGGAACACGGTGACCAGGCCCGGGACCATCATCGGCAGCGCGATCGAGGTCAGGATGCGCAGCTCGCCCGCCCCGTCCGTGCGGGCCGCCTCGACCACGTCCTCGGGCACGGCCGCGCCGGCGTACACGCGGGCCAGGTAGATGCCGTACGGGCTGATCACGCCCGGCACCAGCACGGACAGGTAGGTGTCGGTCAGGCCGACCTCCGACAGCAGCAGGTACTGCGGGATGGCCAGCACCACGGCGGGCACGAGCACGCCCGCCAGCAGCGTGTTGAAGATCAGCGCCCGGCCGGGGAACGCGTACTTGGCCAGCGCGTACCCCGTCACACCGGACAGCGCGGCGGACAGCAGCGCGCCCACCCCCGCGTACAGTGCCGAGTTCGCCATCCACTGCCAGAACATGCCGTCCCGGTAGCCGTTCAGCTCGACCAGGTTGGCCACCAGCGACGACCCGGGCGAGAACGTGGTGGTGGAGAACAGCTCGCCGCTGCTCTTGGTCGCCGCCACCAGCACCCAGGCCACCGGGAACAGGCAGTACGCCGCGCCGAGCAGCAGCACCACCGTCGGGAACCCGCCCCACCGCGCGCGGACCGCGGCGCTCACCGCTCACCCCCGAACGCCCGCGTCCGGGTCAGCCGCAGCAGGCCGAACGAGATCACCGACATCACCACGGCGATCAGCACCGACGTGGCGGCCGCGGAGTGGATGTCACCGCGGCCGAACGCGTCCTGGTAGACCTTCATCAACGGCGTCCAGGTGAGCGAGAGCGAGTTGGTCAGCGGCGCCAGCGTGGTCGGCTCGACGAACACCTGGAGCGTCGCGATGATCGAGAAGAACGACGTGAGCACGAGCGCCGGCGCCAGCAGCGGGATCTTGATCCGGATCGCGACCTGCCACGGCGTGCAGCCGTCGATCCGGGCCGCCTCGTACAGGTCGCGCGGGATCGACCGCAGCGCGGTGTAGAGGACGACCATGTTGTAGCCGACGCCGCCCCACACCGCGATGTTGGCCAGCGCGAAGTAGATCCCGGTCGGCGACAGCAGGTCCACGCCGGGCAGCGACAGCTCGCGCAGCAGCTGGTTGAGCGGGCTCGTCCCCGGCAGGTACAGGAAGCCCCACAGCAGGGACGCGATGACGACCGGCACCGCGTACGGCAGGAAGATCGCGATCCGGCTGAACCCGCGGGCCCGCACCCGCTCCTCGTCCAGCAGGAGCGCGAACACCAGCGCCAGGCCCAGCATGGCGGGCACGAGGATCGCGCCGTACCCGAACACCCGCAGCGCGCCCGCGCCCAGCTCGGCGTCGGTGAGGGCCCGCACGTAGTTGTCCAGGCCCGCGAACACCTCGGAGCGGCTGCCCCGGCCCAGCCCCAGGCCCTTCACCTCGGTGCGGAACAGGCTCAGGTACAGGGTGTAGCCGATGGGCAGCGCGAACACCAGCAGGAACAGCACCACCGCCGGGGCCACGAAGGCGTACGGCGCCAGCCTCGGCGCCGTGCCGCCCCGCCCGGGCACGCGTGTCGACGTCACGGGCGGGCTCCTCAGTTGCCCACGGTGAAGCCGTTGGCCTTCATGTCGTCCACGGTGGCGGACTGCATCTTCGCCAACGCGGGCACCAGGTCCGCGCCGGAGCTGATCGCCTCGCCCATCGCGTTGCGGTACGCGGTGTAGGTGACGTTGACGTTCGGGCCCCAGGTGAAGCCGGCCGACGTGGCGGCGATCTCCGCGGCCCGGGTGTAGAAGTCCGGCTGGTTCGGGAAGAACGCGGGCGGGTTCTTCAGCGCCTCCTGCGCCGAGGTGGCCGCCGGGTAGACGGCGCTCTCGGTGACCAGGCCCGCGACCGCCTCCGGGGCGGTGTTCAGCCACACCGCGAACTCGGTGGCCGCCTTGCGGTGCTTCGACCCCTCGGTCACCGCCGTGGTGGAGCCGCCCCAGCTGCCGGTGCGCGGCTTCGCCGCGTCCCACTGCGGCATCGGGGCCATCGCCCACTTGCCCAGCGTGCCCTCCGCGTTGCCCTTCAGCACGCCCGGCGCCCACACCGCGCTGAGCCAGCCGATCTGCACGCCGTCGTTGAGCGCCTTGTTCCACTCCGGCGTGTACATCGGGGACTTGTCGATCGCGCCCTCGGCGATCAGGCCGCTCCAGTACTGCGCGACCTTCCTGGTGGCCGCGTCGTCCACGGAGACCTTCCAGGTGTCGCCGTCGACCGACCACCACGAGCCGCCCGCCTGCTGCACGAGGCCCGCGAACCAGCCGGGGTCGTTGGAGGAGAACGTGCCCAGGAACTTGTCCGGCGCCTTGGCCCGCAGGTCGCGCGCGGTCTGCGCGTACTCGTCCCACGTGGTCGGCACCTTCAGGCCGTACTGCTCGAACAGGTCGGCGCGGTAGTAGAACATCATCGGGCCGGAGTCCTGCGGCACGGCGTAGACGCCCGCGCCGCCGAGCGTCACCTGGTCCCAGACGCCGGGGGCGAACTCGTCCTCGGCCGCGGCGGCGCCCTCGGAGATGTCGGCCACCACGTCGTTGCTGACCAGCGTGGGCAGCGACTGGAACTCCACCTGCGCGAGGTCCGGCGGGTTGCCGCCCTTCGCGGCGGTGAGGAGCTTGGTCACCAGCTCGTCGCCCTGGGCCTGCTTGCTCACCACGACCTTCACGTCCGGGTGGCTCGCGTTCCACTTGTCGACGACCTTGTCGATGTCGGGCGCCCAGGCCCAGAAGGACAGTTCGACCGGGCCGTCGGTGGTCTGCTCGGTACCGCCGCCGCAGCCGGCGATCAGGGCGAGGCCGAGCCCGATGGCCGCGGCCTTCTTCGCGATGTCGAGTCGCATGGGGTCTCCGGGGGTTCCGCGTCGCTGACGCCGCTGCCAGCGAGAACCGCGCGCTGTGAACGTGCACAGTAGTTGTCTCCCCGTCACGGCTGTCAACCACTTGACTCACCCTCTTATCTGCACCGTAATGTGCGAAGGGACCGTGCACGTTCACAGCCACTGGAGTGTTCATGACGTTTGTGGTGCCTCGGCAGGCCGACGGGCAGGCGGTGGAGGACCCGTTCGCCCCGCGGATGCCGGTGGGCGTCGACGGACTCGTCTACGGCGGGGACTACAACCCCGAGCAGTGGCCCGAGGAGGTGTGGGTCGAGGACGTCGGGCTGATGCGGCAGGCCGGGGTGAACCTGGTGAGCGTCGCGATCCACGCGTGGGCGGCGCTGGAGCCGAGGCCGGGCGAGTTCGACTTCGGCTGGCTGGACCGGCTGCTCGACCTGCTGCACGGCGCGGGCATCGCGGTCAACCTGGCCACGCCGACCGTCGTGCCGCCCGCGTGGCTGTACCGGGCGCACCCGGACATCCGGCCGGTCACCCGCGACGGCACGGTGCTGGAACTCGGCTCGCGGGCCACGTTCTGCCCCAGCGCGCCCGCCTACCGCGAGGCCGCCGCGGCGATCACCCGGCAGCTCGGCCGGCGGTACGGCGCGCACCCCGCCGTGGCGCTGTGGCACGTGCACAACGAGTACGGCGCGCCGGTCGGCGCGTGCTACTGCCCCCGGTCGGCCGAGGCGTTCCGGCGTTGGCTGCGCGACCGGCACGGCACCCTCGACGTGCTCAACGAGGCGTGGGGCACCAGCTTCTGGGGCCAGCGCTACGGCGACTGGGCCGAGGTCGAGCCGCCGCGCGTGTCCGGCACCACCGGCAACCCGGCCCACGAGCTGGACTTCGCCCGGTTCTGCTCGGACGAGCTGCTGGCCTGCTACACCGCCGAGCGCGACCTGCTGCGCGAGCACTCGACCGTGCCGATCACGACGAACTTCATGACCACCAACTGCAAGTCGATCGACTACTGGCGCTGGGCGCGCGAGGTGGACGTGGTGGCCAACGACCACTACCTGACCGCCGAGGCCGACCGCAACCACATCGACCTGTCGCTGTCGGCGGACCTGACCCGGGCGGTGGCGGGCGGGCGGCCGTGGATGCTGATGGAGCACTCCACCGGCGCGGTGAACTGGCAGCCCCGCAACCTCGCCAAGCGGCCGGGCGAGATGCGCCGCAACAGCCTGGCGCACGTGGCGCGCGGCGCGGACGCGGTCATGTTCTTCCAGTGGCGCGCGTCCCGCTTCGGCGCGGAGAAGTTCCACTCCGCGATGCTGCCGCACTCCGGCACGCGCAGCCGGCTGTGGCGGGAGGTCGTGCGGCTGGGCGGCGACCTCGACGCGCTGCGCGAGGTGCGCGGCAGCCTGGTGCGGTCCGACGTCGCGGTGCTGTGGGACTGGGAGTCGTGGTGGGCGCTGGAGCTGGACTGGCGGCCGTCGGTGGACCTGTCCTACCGGGAACGCGTGGGCGCGTTCTACGAGCAGCTCTGGGACGCCCGGCTGACCGTGGACTTCGTCGCGCCGGGAGCCGACCTGGGCGGGTACCGGCTGGTCGTGGCGCCGTCGCTGTACCTGACCTCGACGGCGGCGGCGAAGGTGCTGCACGACTACGTGGCGGGCGGCGGCACGCTCGTCGTCTCGTACTTCTCCGGCATCGTGGACGCCAACGACGCCGTGCACCCCGGCGCGCACCCCGGCGCGCTGCGCGACGTGCTCGGCCTGGAGGTCGAGGAGTTCCTGCCGCTGCGGGCGGGCGAGGACGTCGCGCTCGACGGCGGCCTGCGCGGCGACGTGTGGGCCGAGCACCTGCACCTGACCGGCGCGGAGAGCGTGCGCGACTACGTGGACGGCCCGGCGGCGGGCGGCCCGGCCGTGACCCGGCACCGGCTCGGCGCGGGCACCGCCTGGTACGTCTCGACCCGGCTGCGCGGCGCGGCGCTCGCCGAGGTGCTGCGCGAGGTCTACCCGGTCGCGGGCGTGGCGGTGGACGACGACCTGCCGCGCGACGTCGAGGTGGTGCGCCGCCGCGGCGCGGACGCCGAGTACCTCTTCGTGCTCAACCACACCGACGACGAGGTGCGCCTGCCCGCGTCCGGCACCGAGCTGCTCACCGGGCGGCAGTGCGAGTCCGAGCTGCGCGTGCCCGCGGGCGACGTGGCGGTGCTGAGGTCCTGAGGGGCCACTACCCCCTCCTACGCAGTACTCCGCATTCCGTAGTACCCTCCACGGCAGACCACCGGGGAGAAGCGCATGGACACGAGTCAACTGCTCAAGGGGGTGCTCGACCTCGCCGTCCTCGCGGTGCTGCGCAAGGAGGACGGGTACGGCTACGACGTGCTGCGCAGGCTGCGCCAGGGCGGGCTGGACGGCGTCGGCGACGCGTCGGTCTACGGCACCCTGCGCCGGCTCTACAACGCCGGGCTGCTCACGTCGTACGTCGTGCCCAGCGAGGAAGGGCCGCACCGCAAGTACTACAGCCTCAACGAGCCGGGCCGCGCCCGGCTGCTCGAATCGGGCAACACCTGGAAGTCGTTCGCGCGGGCGTTGGACGACCTGTTGGGGGAGGGCGCATGAACACGCAGACGGACGCCGGGGTGCGGCACTACCTGGACGGCATGCGGGAGGCGCTGGCCGACCTGCCCGCCGCCGAGGTCGGCGAGATCATGGACGACGCGGGCGCGCACGTCGCCGAGGTCGCCGAGGAGCTGGGCGAGGACTTCTCCCTGGCTGCGCTGGTGGACCGGCTGGGCACGCCCCGCGCGTACGCGGAGGAGCTGCGCGCCGCGGCGGGCTACCCCTCGCCGTCCCCCACCGCCGCGAAGGACACCGGCAACCGCCAGGCGTTCACGGCCCGGTTCGCGGTGTGGAGCCTGGTGGCCGCCGTGGTGACGGCGTTCGGCTTCGCGGTCACCCGGGGCGACGGCGCGGCCCTGACCCTGCTCGTCGGCCTGTGCGGCGCGGCGGCGACCCTGCTGGTGTTCCGGCAGAAGGGCCTGATCGCGGAGATCGCCCGGCTGCCCGAGACGGTGGCGCTGCGCGACGCGCTGGACCGGCTGGAGCGCTCCGACCTGCACAAGGCGGTGGAGGCGCTGCGCGTCTTCCAGCCGGTGTGGTGGATCGTCCGGGCGCTGCTCATCGCGGCGGCGGGCCTGATGCTGTACCGGTCGCCGGAGATCCTGCTGGTCGCGCTCGCGCTGGCCGCGGTGTCGCTGCCCGCCGGCCCGAAGGCCGCCACGGACCGCCGGTGGCTGTGGCTCAGCCTGCCCGCGACCGCGTTCGCCCTCGGGTTGCTGGTCTACGTCCTGGGCACGCTGGCGACGAACTTCACCGGCTACCCGGTCAGCCACTCCACGGTGAGCTACGACCCGCAGCCCCCGACGCCCACCAACATCTTCGTGTTCGACAAGGACGGCAACCCGCTGACCGACGTCCACCTCTACGACGAGAACGGCCGCCCGCTCAACGCGCCGTGGTACGGCTGCGGCGACGACCGTGACGACAACCGCAACGACAACCGCTTCCCCCGGCCGCGGGTCGTGCACGACGAGCAGGGGTGCCACGAGGAGACGGGCGTCCCGTTCGCGGTGGTCATGCCGACCATGCCGGCCACCACCACCTCGTCGGCCCCGTCCACCACCGCGCCGTCCACCACCGCGCCGTCCGCGCCCGTGCCGTCCGCGCCCGTGCCGTCCACGACCGCGCCGCCCACGACGGTCACCACGACCACCACGGGCTGAGGTCGCTCAGCGTGCGGGCGGCCGCGCGGTGGACGCCCGCACGACGAGTCGCGTGGCCAGCTCGACCCGGTCGGACGCGGGCGGGCGGCCCTCGATCAGGTCGGCGAGCATCCACCCCGCCCGCGTGCCCATCGCGGCGAGCGGCTGGCGCACGGTGCTCAGCGCGGGCGACGAGCGCCAGGCCGCCGGCAGGTCGTCGAAGCCGACGACGCTGAGGTCGCCGGGCACCGACAGGCCGGCGGCGCGGGCCGCCTCGATCACGCCGAGCGCCTGCTCGTCGTTGCCCGCGAACACCGCGGTCGGGCGGTCGGGCAGGCGCAGCAGATCGGCGGCCTGCCGCCGGCCGCCCTCGCGGGTGAAGTCCGCGTGCCGGACCAGCGCCGGGTCGAACCCGACCCCGGCGTCGGCGAGGGCCGCCCGGAACCCGTCCAGGCGGGCCCGGCTGCACAGCATGTCGCGCGGCCCGCCGACCACGCCGACCCGCCGGTGCCCCAGCGACAGCAGGTGCTCCGCGGCCGTCGCGCCGCCCGCGCGGTTGGTGGCCCCGACGCTGAGCAGGGCCTGGTCGACCGGGTCCACCTGCACGAGCGGCACCCCGGCGCGGGCCAGCACGCGCCGCTCCGCGTCGCCGATCGGGCACGCCACCAGCACCACCCCGGCCCGCCGGGCGCCGACCAGGTCCTGCGCCCACGTCGGGCCGCGACGGGCGGCCGCCGACATCACCACGTCCAGCCCGGAGTCGACCACGCCGCGCATGACCTCCATCGCCCACGCGGTGTCCAGCGCCGGGAAGACGAGTTCGACCACCGGCGCGGCCCGGCGCCCGACCGGCTGCCCCGGCGCCCGCACGACCGGCCGGCACCCGCGCGCCACGACCCGCGACGCCGTCGTGCGCGACATCCCGCGCGTGGTGGACCCCACCAACCTCAAGCGACTCACGGGCCGACATTATCGGGATTCCCGCGAAATACAATCGAACCGCTGAACTGCAACGATTCACCCGCTCGGCGGTGCACTTCCGACCTGTCCACCCTCCTCAACGCTAATACTTTCGTAGAGATTGCGAAACTTTGCGGCCGATCGCCGGCCGCCCCCGACCCCCGCCAACCCCCTGCGCCGGGCCGTCTGCCACCGCACCGGCGTGCCGTGCAGGGCCGTGACGAGCGACCGCACCACCACCAGGTACGTCAGCTGCCGGTACACGACCTGCTGGAACGGGTAGGCCCACAGCGGGGCGAGCGGCTCGCCGTCGAGCCGGAGCGCGTAGCCGGCGCTCGCCGTCTGCACGGCCAGGAACACGCCCCAGATCACCAGCGCCAGCGGCGCGTCGGCCACGAACGCCCCGTACAGCACGTAGACGTCGAGCGCGGGGGCCAGCACCGGCAGCACCACGTGGAACGCCAGCAGGTACAGCAGCCCGAACCGGCCCATCCGCCCGCGCTCGCGCACCGCGGTCCGGTGCTTCCACATCGACTGCAACGTCCCGTACGACCACCGGTACCGCTGCCGGTACAGGCCGCGGGCGTTCGCCGGCACCTCGGTCCACGCCCGCGCGGACGGCTCGTACACCACCCGCCACCCGGCCCGGGTGATCGCCATGGTGAGGTCGGTGTCCTCGGCCAGCGTGTCCCGGCTGATCCCCCCGACCTCCTCGATCGCCTCCCGGCGGAACGCCCCGATCGCGCCGGGCACGGTCGGGACGCACTCCAGCGCGTTGAGGATCTGCCGGTCCAGGTTCGAGCCCGCGCAGTACTCCAGGTGCTGCCACCGGCCGAGCAGTCCGCCCCGGTTGGCGACCTTCACGTTGCCCGACACCGCGCCCACCCCGGTGTCGCCGAGCGGGCGCACCACCTTCGACACGGTGTCGGGCTCGAACACGGTGTCGCCGTCCACCAGCACCAGCGCGTCGTGCCGGGCCAGCGCGACGCCCGCGTTGAGGGCGGCGAACTTGCCCGCGTTCGGCTGGCTGACCACCCGCACGCCGGGCAGCCCCAGCCCGCGCACGACCTCCGCCGTGCCGTCGGTGGAGCCGTCGTCGACCACGACCACCTCCACCTCGGCGGGGTGCTCCGAGGCCGCGATCGACGTCACCGCGGCGGCGATGTTCGCGGCCTCGTTGTACGCGGGGACGATCACCGAGACCGGCGGCGCGTGCGGCTCGACCTCCAGCTCCCGGTGCAGCCGCCGCGCGGTGTGGGCCAGGCCGAGCTGCATCACGGTGCGCAGCAGCGCCAGCACGGCCACGAGCCCGCAGACCACCCCGAGGACGGTGAGGAGCACGTCGCCGTGGTGCCGCGCCCACGCCTGGACCCGGCCGGTGACCCGCGCGCCGAACCCGGCGTCGGCCATCGCGGCGGGACGGCCGGTCGCCGCCGTCAACGTGGTGAACCGGCGGTCCGGCAGCGCGTCGGCGAGCAGGTCGACCGCGGCGCGGGCCGCGGGACCCACGTGCAGCCGGACGACCCGGTCGGTGTCCAGGCCCGCGAACACCAGCGCCGGGTCGTGGACGTGCAGGTCCGGGGTGTCCGGCTCCGGCTCGACCAGCGACGTCTCGACGTGCGCGGCGTCCGCCACGGCGTTGCGCGCGAACGCCGCGCCCAACGCGGTCGGCTCGCCCTCGCGGAACCCCGAGACGCCGACCTCGTGGCCATCCGCGACCATCCGCCGCACCAGGTCGGGGTGCTCGACCACCCGCGCGCCCACCACGACGAACGTCGCCCGCACCCCGCGCCGGGCCAACGCGTCGAGCACGCGCGGCGTCCACCTCGGGTGCGGCCCGCCGTGGATCACGAGCACCGCCGTGCCGGCCGGCACGGGCTCGGCCGTGACCGGGGCGAGCACCGGCTCGTCGGCCGACGACGTGGCGTAGGCGTGGAAGCTCAGCACGCCCATCAGCAGGCCGAGCCCCAGCACCAGGGAGATCCGGTCGGCCCTCACCCGAGGTGCTCGACCACGCTCGCCACCAGCAACGCCGAGAAGCCCAGCAACGACAGCGCGACCGCGAGGCTCACCACGCGCATCAGCCCGCGACGTCTGCCCGTCCGGTCGACGAAGACCTGTTCCTCCACCACGATCCCCCCAGCCTCACCACCGCCACCAGGAACCCCGCCGCCACCGCCGCCGCGAGGTGCGGGAAGGCCCGGACCACGAGCGGCCCGGCGACGATCGCCCACTCGGCCGCCGCCCTGCCCCGCACCGCGGTCAGGCCCACCACCAGCGCCGCGAACACCAGCGGCGGCGAGGGCACCACGGTCCACAACCCGACCGGCCGCACCACCGCGGCCGCGAACGCCGCGCCGGACACCATCAGGACGCCGAGCGGCCAGCCGGGTTGCCCGCCGTCCACCCAGACGCCCACCCCGGTGAAGACCGCCGACACGGCGACCGCCGCCAAGCTCGGCAGATGAGCCATGCGGTCGACCACGGCACGCCCCCCAGCGTCAGCAGGCATCTAGATTAGGCGACGCGAGGGGGCGAACGGGACGGAGGGAGTCCGCGCGGTGAAGTACCTGATGCTGATCTACGGCAACGAAGAGGTGTGGAACAGCACCGACGCGGAGGAGTTCGGCAAGCTCGTCGGCGAGGTGGACGCGTTCAACGCCGCCCTGCGCGGGTCCGGGGAGCTGGTCGAGTCCCGCGGCCTGGAGCCGCGACCGCGCGCGGTGCGCGTGGTCGGCGACGCGCCGGTGGTCACCGACGGCCCCTACCTGGAGGCCAAGGAGCACGTCGGCTCGTACTTCGTGGTCGACGTCGACAGCGAGGAGCGGGCGCTGGAGATCGCGCGGTCCTACCCGGCCCTGCGGTACGGCCGGGGCCTGGGCGGCGGGCTGGAGGTGTGGCCGCTGATGGCCCCGGGCGGCGACGACCGTTGACCTCCGGGGAACCCGTCGGCGACCTGCTGCGCTCGTTGACGCCGAGGGTGCTCGGCGCCCTGGTGCGCTGGCACGGCGACTTCGCCCGCTGCGAGGACGCCGTGCAGGAGGCGTTGATCGACGCGGCGCAGGCGTGGTCGCGCGACGGCGTGCCGGAGCACCCCCTGGGCTGGCTCGTCACCGTGGCCGGGCGGCGATACGTCGACCTGGTGCGCTCCGACGCCGCGCGGCAACGCCGCGAGCAGGCCGTGTTCGACGCCGTGCCGCGCGACGAGCTGCTCGCGCCGCCGCCGGACGCCGAACCGGCCCGGGACGACCTGCTGGAGCTGCTGTTCCTGTGCTGCCACCCCGCGCTGACCGCGCCGGCCCAGATGGCGCTCACGCTGCGGGCCGTCGCCGGGCTCACCACGGCCGAGATCGCGGCGGCCTTCCTGGTCCCGGACAAGACCATGGGCCAGCGGATCTCCCGCGCGAAGCAGCGGCTGCTGGAGGCGGGCGCCCGGTTCGAGCTGCCCGCCGACCGCGACCGGGCGCTGACCGTCGTGCTGCACGTGCTGTACCTGCTGTTCAACGAGGGCTACAGCGCCAGCGCCGGCCCCCGGCTGCACCGGCCCGACCTCACCGCGCAGGCGCTCCGGCTGACCCGGCAGCTGCACGAGCGGCTGCCCGACTCCGGCGAGACCGCCGGGCTGCTGGCGTTGATGCTGCTCACCGAGGCGCGTGCGGCGGCCCGCACCGGCCCGGACGGCGAGCTGGTCCCGCTGGCCGACCAGGACCGGTCGCGGTGGGACCGCGCGCTGATCGCCGAGGGCACGGACCTGGTGACGCGCAGCCTGGCCGCCCACCCCGCCGGCCCGTACCAGGTGCAGGCCGCGATCGCGGCCGTGCACTGCGAGGCGGCCACGGCCGAGGAGACCGACTGGCCGCAGGTCCTCGCGCTGTACGACGTGCTGGAACGCCTCGCGCCCGGCGCGGTCACCGCGTTGAACCGGGCCGTCGCCCTCGGTGAGGTGCACGGCCCCCGGGCCGCCCTGGACGTCGTCGCCGGGCTGGAGCGCGGCGCGCTCGCCGGCCACCACCGCCTGCTCGCCGTGCGCGGTCACCTGCTGGAGCGCGCGGGCGACCGGGCCGCCGCGAGCGAGGCGTTCCGGCAGGCCGCCCGCCTGGCCGGCTCCGTGCCGGAGCAGCGGTTCCTGCTGCTGCGGGCGGCCCGCTGCGCGTCCGCCGAAGATTTTTCCGCGACGACGTAGAAGTCGGGTCGCCGGCTCCGATCCCCTCCCGAGCGAGCCCGCCGGGCCTCGCCGGGAGGAAGGAACAGCGATGACCAAGGTGACCGCGCAGCTTTCGGTGTCCCTCGACGGCTTCTACGCCGGACCCCGCCACGAGGGCGACGGCGACTGGTTGCGGTCGGCGGAGGCGGCGGCGTTCTTCCGCGTCACCCGCTGGGTGATCAACGCGTCGGCGTGGCGCGAGCGGCAGGGCATCGCCGGCGGCGAGCGGGACGTGAACTCCGACGTCGTGCGGGAGCACTTCGAGGCCGCCGGCGCGTACGTGATGGGCCGCCGCATGGCCGACGGCGGCGAGGTGCCGTGGGGCGAGGAGCCGCCGTTCCGGGCCCCGGTGTTCGTGGTGACCCACCGCCCGCGCGCGACCCTGGAGCGCAAGGGCGGCACGAGCTTCACCTACGTCACCGACGGCGTGGAGAGCGCGGTGGCGCGGGCCAAGGCCGCCGCCGGCGGCAAGGACGTCGCGGTGGCGGGCGGCGGGAGCCTGGTCCGACAGGTCCTCGCCGCGGGCCTGCTGGACGAGCTGGAGCTGCACGTCGTGCCGGTGGTGCTCGGCTCCGGCCTGCGCCTGCTGGACGCCGACCTGGGCATCGGCGAGAAGGAGGGCATCGAGCTGACCCCGATCAGGGTCCTGCACACGCCGGACGTGACGCACCTGCGCTACGCCGTCACCGGCCGGGCGCCGCTGCTGCTGGACAACCGCGGCCGGGACTGAAACCCGGGCGCGGCGGGGGGACGGACCCCTCCCCGCCGCGCCCGGGAGGCCGGCTACCCGAACGTGACGACCAGGCGGCCGTCCGAGGCGTAGGACCACTTCAGCGCACCGCGGTAGGAGGAGCACCGGGATCCGTTGGAGCCCGCCCAGAACTGGTTGGAGCTGTCCACGTTGCCGACGGTGCGGTCGTTCGTCCCGCCGGAGCTGAAGCACGAGGTGTTGTTCCGGAACACCGACGAACCGCCGTCGAAGTTGAAGTTGCGCTCGGCGTTGTCGATCGAGACGTTGTCGGAGATCGTCATCGTGCCGAGGTTGCGGTTGTAGGTGAAGCCGTGCTTGCCGTTGCCGTAGGCGATGTTGCGCCGGATCACGTGGTTGACGCCGATGTCCTCGCCGCCGAGCTTGTAGCCGTTGCGGTCGCCGTTGCCGGCCTGCGAGCCGTCGCTCAGCGTGCCGTTGTCGTAGGCCAGCGAGTCCTCGATGGTGACGGCGCCGATCGGGCCGGTGTCGGTCTTGGTGAACAGGTCCCAGCCGTCGTCGATGTTGTTGTGCGCCACCGCGTACCGGAAGACGTTGCCCGGACCGGAGGTCAGCTTCGCGGCGAACCCGTCGGCGTCCTCGCCGTCGGAGTCGGCGTTGTCGTGCGACTCGGCGCTCAGGATCAGGTTGTAGGACGGCCACTGGTCCTTCGGCGTGCTGGACAGCATCCGGGACAGCTGGAGACCCGTGTCGCGGTTGAAGCGGGTCACCGTGCGCTCGAAGACGTTGTGGCTGCCGCCGACGAAGATGCCGTTGTCACCGGCCCGCTCGACCACGATGCCGCGCACGTGCCAGTAGTTGCCGTTCACGGCCAGACCACGGTTGGCCGGGTCCTCCGCCTGGGCGGAGAAGTTCAGCACCGGCGTCTCGCCGGGGTAGGCGAACAGCTCCGTGCGGTCGCCCGACGTGCCGTTGTTGCCCTGCGGGATGGTGACGGTCTGGGAGAAGCGGTACGTGCCGCCGCGCAGCAGGATCGTGCCGCCGGGGGTGATGCGGGAGATGGCCGAGGTGAGCGTGGTGGGGTCGGCCTGCGTCCCGGACGCGTTGTCGGTGCCGTTCGGCGCCACGTGGAGCGCGCCGCTCGGCGGGTTGCCGGTGGTGGTCGTGGTCGTCGTGGTGGTGGTCGTGGTGGTCGTCGTCGTGCTGGTGGTGGACGTGGGGCCGCCGGTGGCCGGGGTGAACGTCCACTGCTTGGTGGCGGCGTTGTCGCACGAGTTCGTCTGCACCAGGGCGCCGGTCGTCGTGGCGTTGTCCTTGATGTTCGCGCACTTGCCGCCGTTGGCGTTGACCACGCGGTAGTTGCTGCCGCTCGCGGTCAGCGACCAGACCTGGCTGCTCGCGCCCGTGCACGTCTGCTGCTGGATGGCCTTGCCGGCGCTGGTCGACGAGTCCTGCACGCCCACGCACAGGCCGGTGGCGACCGACGTGATCCGGAACCCGCCGCTGACCGCGGTCAGCGTCCAGCGCTGGCCGGCGACGTCACCGCACGACTGCTGCCGCAGCTGCGTCCCGCTCGCCGAGCCGGCCGCGTCGAGGCAGTGCCCGCTGCCGGCGTTCTTCACCGCGTACGTGCCCGCGCCGACCGCGGCGTCGGCCGGCGCGGCCAGCGGCCAGGCGGCGAGCGTGGCGGCCAGCGCGGCCACCGCCCCGACCGCGACCAGCGCGCTGCGGGCCATGCGTGGCCGGGTCACCGCGGTGTGCTCCGGTGTGCTCATGACGACTCCACTTCCGAATGACTTCCCGGCGGTTCCGCGTTTTTCGCGCGCGACCGGGATCGGCGAACACCGGGTCCGGTAATCGCCGATTCACGAATATGACCGCCGGGCAGGGAAAGCAATTCCGCATCGGATGCTAGGAGGTGCGCCACACCCGGTCAACGGCCGGGAAGCCCGCAGACCACCTCCGCGCCGCCGTCGAACACATCGAACACCGAGGTCAGGCCGGACACCGGTGATCAACGAAGAAGTTGCGGAATCGCCCCGCGGAATAAGCGCCGGTCATAACCGTGAACAAATGAGGGGTCGGTCCGGTCAGATCCGTGAACAACGGCACGAAAAAGCCCTCTGCCGACCGGGGTCGACAGGGGGCCGGTGGGACGGGGTCAGCGGGTGGTGCAGAGCGTGCCGTTGAGGGAGTACTTCACCGGGTGCACGTTCGGGCCCTGGTAGTTGCCCACGAACCCGACCGTGGTCGACGCGCCCGCGTCCAGGGTCGCGGTGTTGGTCACGGTCACCTGCGTGCCGGTCTGCGACCAGGTCGCGTTCCAGCCGCTGCCGACCTGCTGCCAGGTCGTCGGCCAGGAGTAGGTGAGCGTCCAGCCCGCCGCGGGCCGCGTGCCGGTGTTGGCGATCTCCAGTTCGGCCACGAACCCGTTGCCCCAGTTGGTGGTCTCCCGGTAGGTCACCGCGCAGGACGACGTGGCCGGCGTCTTGGTGGTGAACGTCAGCGGCGGCGAGGACCACGACACCTTGCCCGCGTTGTCCCGGGCGATCAGGTTGACCGTGTACTCGGTGCCGGGCTGGAGGTTGGCCGCGGTGAACGTGGTGCCGATCGTCTCGCCCCACTGGTCGGCGCCCGCGCCGTTGATGCGGTGCACCTCGTACTTCACCGCCGGCGGCGGCGCGGGCCAGGACAGCACGGCGGTGCGGTCGGTGACCGAGTCGAGGACCGGGCGGGCGGGCGCGGCGGGCAGGCCGGTCACCGCGCGGCTCGGCTTGAGCACCACGGTGGTGATCGAGTAGGGCGCGAGCGACACCGAGGACGACGAGCCGGTCGTGGTGGAGATGCCGGTGTCGCCGTTGCCGAACTTCAGCACGGTGGCGTCGGCGGCGGCCGAGTAGCCGGGGACGCGCAGGCTCACGGTCCGGGCGGCGTCGGGGTCCTGGTTGATCATCATGACGGCCAGGCCGCCGTCGGGCCGGCGGGCCGCGTGCGCGCGCACCAGCGGGTCGCTGGACAGGGCCGCGACGAGCTGGTCGCCGGGGCGCGCGAAGCGGGACGTCATGGCGATCGCGTGGTACGGCGCGAACGGGGTGTTCAGCGCGGGCTCGCAGGCCGTGCCGTCGGCCGTGCAGGTGCCGCTGGAGAGCAGGCCGAAGTCGTCGTAGTCGGGGTGGCCCGCGATCTCGCGGACCTGGCCGATGCCGTTGTGGACGTTCCACCAGTCCACGGTGAACACGCCCTGGCCGATCATCGTCGCGTAGGCGTCGGCGGCGAACAGCGCGCCCGGCTGGGTGTTGCGGCCGTAGGAGGTGTTCACCTCGGTCAGGGCGATGCCCAGGTCCTTGCCCGCCAGGCGGCGCGACTGCTCGCGCACCAGCGCGATCTGGTCCTTCACCCGGTCGGTCTTGGCCAGCACCTGCGCCGCCGTGTCACCGCTGGGGTACCAGTGGATGATGCCGAAGTCGACCACGGGACCCGCGATCGCCAGCACGGTCTCGTTCCACGACGCGGTGTCGCCGGTCGCGGTGATGCCGTCCGGCCACTCGCCCGGCGTGGTCAGCACCGCGCCGATCTTGATGGTGGGGTCGACCGCCTTCATCGCGGTGGCGTAGTCGCGGACCAGGGTGGCGTAGTAGGTCGGGCTCTTGTCCGGGTGGTGGTCGGCCTCCCAGCCGGAGCCGTAGTGGCCGTTGCCGTAGTTCTCGTTGCCGATCTCCCAGTACTTCACGCCGTAGCGCTTCTCCACGTTGGCGTAGCGCACCCAGGCCGCGGCCTCCTCGGCGGTGCCGGTGCCGTAGTTGGCCGTGACGATGGCCTGCCCGCCGGCCCGCCGCACACCGCGCATGAACGTGTCGAAGTCGGTGTTGGGGGCGACGTACCCGCCGGGGGCGGTGTGGTCGGCCCAGTGGTAGATGTCGGAGTACGAGCCGCCCGGGTAGCGCATCGCCTTGACGCCCGCGTCCTTGAGCAGGTCGGCGACGGCGTCACTGCCCAGGTGGGTGTCCCAGATGGCGTGGTTCACCCCGGTCGCGGCCTCGTGCACCACCTCCAACCCGGCCTTGGTGTTGACCGTGACGGTGACGGCGGCGTCGGCGGCTTGCGCCGGGGAGCCGGCGGTCAGCACGACCTGGGCGGTCACGAGCGCGGCGAGTGCCGGCAGGACGACGAGACGCGGTCTCATGGAGTTTCCCCATCGACGATGATGATCTGGGAGCGCTCCCAAAACTGTGGGCCGCGCCCCACACCTTGTCAATCACCACCCCGAACCCCTTGCGCAACCTCGTACGACCGGCGTAGAGCCGGTCAGCCACTTCGCCCAGCGCACCGTCCACGCCGGACACACGGGCCGCCGATCCGCTGACGCGCCACCGTTCCCGCGCGATCCGTCGATTCGAGTCGATTCGAGTCGAACGCGCGGTCACACCTCCGCGTCGAACCTCTCCCGCGCCCGCCGGACGTCCGGCATGATCGCCGTGCTCCAGCGCAGCAGCGCGTCGATGAGGTCCTGCAGCGTGTCGCCGAGCGGCGTGATGCGGTACTGCACGGCGATCGGGCGCGTGGTCGTGACGACCCGGTCCACCATCCCGTTGCGCTCCAGCCGCCGCAGCGTGGCCGTGAGCGACTTCTGCGTCACGGCCGGGATCTCGCGGCGCAGCTCGTTGAAGCGCAGGGGCCGCTCGCACAGCCGGTCGAGCACCTGGAGCGACCACTTGTCGAGCACCTGGTCGAGCAGTTCGCGGTGGAGCGCGGTGATCTGGGCGGTTTCCGACATGACACCTAGTCTCGTTGAAGTTCCCTCCGGGCACCAGGTAGACGTTGGATACCACCAACGACCGACGTGAGGACCACCGTGACCGTGCAGCTGCTCAGCCCGGAAGGCATGTTCCAGCCCGTCCCCTACCACCACGTCTCCATCGGCACGGGCGCCCGGCAGGTGCACGTCGCCGGCCAGATCGCCCGCGACGCCGAGGGCAACCCGGTGGCCACCGGCGACCTCGCCGGCCAGGTCGCCCAGGCCCTGCGCAACACCGCCAAGGGCCTGGCGGGCGCCGGCGCCTCGTTCGCCGACGTCGTCCGCCTCCGGTTCTTCGTCACGCGGTGGAGCCCGGACAGGATGGGAGCCTTCATGGCGGGCCTGGACCGCGTCACCGACGAACTCGCCATCCCGCGACCCCTGCCCCCGGCGTCGTTGATCGGCGTGGACTACCTGTTCGAACCGGACGTCCTCGTGGAGGTCGAGGCGTTCGCCGTGCTGGACCGACCCGCCTAACCCTCCGCCGCCTCCCACCGCACGCCGTAGGCCAGCCCGGGGACGAGGTGGCGGAACTCCAGGTGCACCTCGCCGGCGGGGTCGACGTGCCGCCGCCGGCCGTGGCGCGCCCCGTCGGCCCCCTCCGGGTCCGCGCCGTGCAGCGCCCAGACCTTCGGCGGCGTGGCGCTCGGGCCGAAGCGGACCCGCACGTCGAGCAGGTCGCAGGGCCGCTGCGGCACGTGGACGAGGTACGGGCGCGCCGCGTGCGCGGCCGGCGGGTGGAAGCGGACGGCGAAGTCGTGCGCCTGCCCGCCGGCCACCGGGGTCGGCAGGACCAGGGTCGGGGCGGGGTGGTCCAGCAGCGTGCCGCCGTACAGCACGTCCACCTCCACCCCGGCCCCGGCCAGCGGGAGCGGCGGGGTCAGCGGCAGGTCGCGCAGGCCGTCGTGGTCGGCGACGACCCGGTGCCGTTCGATCACCTCGGGGCGGGCCCGGTCGAGCCTCAGCACGGCGTGCAGCTCCTCGGTGCGCCAGCCGGCCGACGACCCGACCGACCGGCCGCGCGGCGCGTCGGCGGCCAGTTCGGCGAGGTGGTCGATGGCCTCGTCCACGCGCCGGCGCACGGTGCGGGGGTCGCGGTCCAGCCGGACCGCCGCCCAGTGCACCCGGTCCTGGTACAGGGGCAGCCGGGCCTCGTCCTCGATCGCGAACGCGGCGAGCGTGGCCAGGCGCAGGTCCTCCGGCAGCCGCCCGGCCAGCTCCGACAGCCGGGCGGACACCTTCCGGCGGATGGCGCCCGGCGCGTCGCCCTCGGCGACCCCGCACGTCGCGCGCAGCGTCGGGCCGACCCGGTCCCCGATCCGGCCCGCCAGCACGCCGCGACCCTTGCGGAGCGACTTCAGCTCCCGGACCAGGTCCGCGTGCGCGTTCATCGGCCCACCCCCGTCGATCTCCACGGTGTTCTGCCGGGCAGGGTGCGGCCGGCCGGTGGACCGGACGTGGACACATCGTGGATGACCTACCCGCGGTCCGACGGCCGGGCCGCCAGCGCCACCGCCAACGCGGTGCCCAGGCGGACGCCGTCCTGGCCGAGGAACACGCGGAAGGTGCCGATGCGGTCGAGCGTGCCGCGGTCGACCGCGCCGAGGCCGTAGGCGACCACGGTCGGGCACCCGGGCCAGGCGGGGTCGGTCAGCGCGGCGAACGCGTCCGGCCAGGTCCCCGGGTCGGTCGGCCGCCCGTCCGAGGCGAAGAACACCACGGGTCTGCGGACGTGCAGCCGGCGGGCCCGCAACGCGCGCACGTCGTCGGCGATGGTCGCGCGCACCAGCGTGAACGCGGGGCCGAAGTTGGTCCCCGCGCGCGGGCCGGCCGCGCTCAGCTCCGCCAGCTCGGCCGCCGGGCGCAGCGGTTGCAGCACGGTCGCCGCCGCCGCGAAGCCGACCACGCACACCCGGACCGACGCGGCGGCCGACGGGTCGGCGTGGACGGCGCCCCGGAACTCCCGCAGCCCGGCGTTGACCTCGTCGAGGTGGTCGGCCATCGAGAGCGACACGTCGCACACCACGTAGCACGGCAGCACATCGGGCGTCATCGGCTCCTCCTTCGCACACCTTTTGCGGACAACGCGGAGCCTGGCCGGTGTTTGTCTACCCGCGGTGGACCCGACGCGGATTCCGACACACAGACGGCCGCTTGTGCGACATCCGCCGTAGACATCAAGCTCGCGAACCGGGAGGCGGCGTGGAATTTCGGATGCTGGGTCCGCTGGAGGCGTGGCACGGGACCGCTCGGGTCCCGCTGGGCGACCAACAGCAGCGGTACGTCCTCGTCGTGCTGCTGCTGCACGCGAACAAACCGGTGTCCACCGACAAGCTGACCGACATCGTGTGGGGCGGCAACCCCGAGCGCCGCGTCCTCGTGCGGGGTTACATCAGCAAGCTGCGGAACGCGCTGCGGCACGCGGGCGACGTCTCGATCGAGACGACCGCGACCGGCTACGTGCTCCACGTGGACGAGGACCGGCTCGACACCGCCCGGTTCGCCCGGCTGCGCGCCGAGGCGGAAGAGGCGCGCGGGGAGGACTCGCGGCGGGCGATCGCGCTGTTACGCGCGGCCGTGGACCTGTGGCGCGGGCGGTTCCTGGAGGACATCGACCACGACCGGGTCGGCGGCCCGGAGGTGATGTCGCCCGACGACAGCTACTTCGACGCCGTGGGCGACCTGGCCGAGCTGGAACTGGACGCGGGCGACCACCGGTCGGCGCGGGACCGGCTGCGGCCGGTGGTGCGCACCGACCCGGCCCGGCAGAAGCACGCCGAGCTGCTGATGCGCGCGCTGATCGCCGGCGGTGACCGGGTCGAGGCCCTGCGGGTCTACCACGGCACCAGGGCGGCGCTCGCCGGGGAGGGCCTGGAGCCGGGGCCGCTGCTGCGCAAGCTGGCCGCGCGGGCCGAACGGGGCGAGCCGGCGAGTTCGCTGCCGTCGCGGCCGGGCGGGTTCACCGGCCGGGAGGCGGAGCTGGCCGCGATCGAGGCGGTCGCCGCGACGCCGGGCGAGCGCCGCGCGGTGTGGGTGAGCGGCGCGCCGGGGGTCGGCAAGTCGGGGCTGGCCGTCGAGGCGGCGCACCGGCTGCGGCACCGGTTCCCGGACGGGCAGGTGCTGGTGCGGCTCAACGGGTACACGCCGAACCTGCCGCCGGTGCCCCTGGCGGACGCCCTCGACCACCTGCTGGCGGAGCTGGGCGTGCCGCCGGAGCAGATCCCGGCCTCGGTGAGCCGGAAGTTCACGCTGTACCAGGCCGAGCTGTACGGCACGCGGACGTTGGTGGTGCTGGACAACGCGCACTCGCCCGAGCAGGTGCGGTCGCTGCTGCCGGAGGCGTCGGGCTGCCTGGCGATCGTGACCAGCAGGCGGGTCGGCGACCCGGACACCGGCGAGCACCTGCGGCTCTCGCTGCTGCCGCCCGAGGACGCGCTCGCGCTGTTCCAGGCGCTGGCGGGTCCGCTGCGCCTGCGCGGCCGGTCCGCCGACGTGGCGGCGGTGGTCAAGCGGTGCGGTTTCCTGCCGATGCAGATCCGGGTGGCCGCGGCGCTGTTCCGCAGGCACGACAAGTGGCTGTTGGAACACCTGCTGCGCGAATTGGAGGAGAGCGGGCCGTGGCGCGCGGACACCGTCGACGCCGACGGGGCCGCCGCGGTGCGGGTGTCCTACCTCCAGCTCGAGACGCCGCAGCGGGAGCTGTTCCGGCTGTTCGGCCACCTGCCCGGCCCCGACCTCGACGTGCACGGCGCGGCGGCGCTGGCCGGGCGCGACGTCGCCGACGTCCGCGCGGCGCTCGACGTCCTGCACGAGGTGTGCCTGCTGGAGGAGGTCGCCCCGGACCGCTACCGGATGCTCGACCCGCTCAAGGAGTTCGCCGCCGCCGAGCCGCCGCCCACCACGCCGACCGAGCACGAGGACGCCGTGCTCCGCCTGCTCGACTTCTACCTGGTCGGCCTGGCCGAGGCCGTGGGGGCCGCCTACCCGTTCGACCGCGTGCTGCCCCCGGTGCACCGGACCAGCCGGGTGGTGCCCGCCTTCGCGGACCAGTCCGGCGCGACCGCCTGGATCGCCGCCGAGCGGGACAACCTGGTGGCGGCCATCCGCAGCGCCGCCGAACGCCGGCTGCCCGGTCACGTGTGGCGGCTGGCGGTGCTGATCTGGCGGCACTTCAACACCACCAGCCGGTTCGAGGACTGGCTCGAGACCGTGGAGCTGGCCTGGGAGAACGTGCGCTCCGCGCCGGGCGAGGAGCACGGCCGGGCCCACGTGCTGCTGCGGCTGGCCATCGCCTACGACCGGCTCGGGCGGCTGGAGGAGGCGGTGGCGGCGGCCACCCGCGCGCTGGACGAGTGGGACGCCCTGGACGACCTGCCCGGCCGGGCGTCCACGTCCGGCATGCTCGCCATCTCGTTGATGCAGCTGGGCCGGCACGCCGAGGCGGTGGAACGCTTCGAGGACGCGCTGGAGAAGTACGAGCGCTGCGGTGACCTGCGCGGCCAGGGGCACGCGTTGAGCATGCTCGGCGTGCTGGACGAGGAGCGCGGCGACCTCGACCGCGCGCTGCGCCGGCACCGGGCCGCCGTGCCGCTGCTGCGGGAGGTCGGCCACGCGCAGGGGTTGGCGCACGCGTTGAACAACCTCGGCGCGGTGCAGCGGCGGCTGGGACTGGCCGACGAAGCGCTGGCCGCGCACCTGGAGGCGCACGACCTGGCCGTCGAACTCGGCGACGACAGCCTGGCCGCCTACGCGTTGAACTACATCGGCAACGTGCACCGGTCGCAGGACCGGCTGGCCGAGGCCGCGCACTACCACGAGCGCGCCAAGGCGGCCGCGGCCGACGTGTCCAACTCGGACCTGCGCACCCGGCTGTTCCTCGACCGCGCCGAGACCGCGCGGGCGGCCGGCGACCGGGCCGCGGCGCTGGACGCCTACCGGTCCGCCCTGGACCTGGCGGTCGGCGCGGGCAACCGCGGCCACGCCGCCCAGGCCCACCTCGGCGTCGCCCGTGCGCTGCACGCGCTGGGCCGGCACGCGACCGCCGCCCCGCACTGGGACGCGGCCGAGAGCGGGTTCGCCGCGCTCGGCCGGCCGCGGGCCGACGAGGTCCGGGCCGAGCACGCGGGCCTGACCTGCGCGTGCCGCTGATCCCGCGGGGCCCGGCGGGGCGGCCCACCCGCCGGGCACGCCGGTCAGTACCGCTGCCGCAACACCCGGCGCAGCTCGGGGTACACCTCGCGGACGGCGCCGTGGTTGTGCCAGCGGCCGAGGGTCCGGGACAGCTCCCGCAGGTCCGTCCGCACGGTCGCCGAGTCCACGTGCGCCACGTCGTCGAGCGTGCCGGCCAGCGTCGCGCAGCTCTGGTCGATCTCGCCCGCGAGCGCGAGGGCGAGCGAGCGCCGGGTGCCGAACCTCGCCCGGGACCGGCGGGACGTCACGGGCAGCCGGGACAGCTCCCGGTCCAGCACGGCCGCCGACTCGGCGGTCCGGCCGAGGTCGCACAGCGACCACCCGCGGGCCAGCTCCGCCGGGTCCGGCGCGGTCGAGCCGAGCACGGGGTAGGCGCGGGTGTCCGCGGCGGCGCCGTCGAGGAGGTCGACGGCGCGGTCCATCGCGCGGTCGAACGCGTCGCGGTCGCCCGCCAGCGCGTGCCCCTGCGCCTCCCGGCGGGCCGCCAGGCCCCGGATGCGCGGGCCGGCCCGGTCCACCAGCTGCGCCTGCCGGGCCAACCCCACCGTCCCGGCCGCGTCCTGCCGGTAGAGCGCGAGCCCGGCCTCCCGGACGAACGCGTAGCTCACGATCTCCCGATCGCCGCCCGCCCGCGCCAGTTCCGAGGCGTGCCGGGTCCACGACAACGCGCGCTGCTCGTCACCGACCTCCTGGTTCATCCACCCCGTGTACTCGGCGATGCGCGCGGCGAGCAGCAGCAGCCGACCCCGGATCGGCTCCGGGTTCTCGTGCGCGAGCGCGTGCACCGTCCGCAGGAGGGCGACCAGCGGTTCGAGGACGACGACGGGGCTGGTCTGCATGCCCAGGGAGCGCAGGTGCTCGAACGAGACCCGCATCCCCTCCACCACGCGCTCGTCGGGCGCGGGTCGCGGCCCGCCCGACAGGGCCATGCCGAGCACCGTGCCCGTGCCGGCGACCAGCACCTGGCGGCGGTCGAGCGTGAGGCCGGCCTCGGCGGCGCGCTCCACGGCCCGGTCCCGCGCCGCGCGAGCCGCCTCGATGAGGCTGCCGCCCGCGTCGAGCACGCCGTCGCACAGCCGGGCCATGGTCTCGTGCGGCAGCTTCAGGTCGTTCTCGATCTTGCTGAGGTGCCCCTTGCTGTAGTGCACCCGCTTGGCCAGCTGACCTATCGACAGGCCCGCGGCGATACGGCATTCACGGAGTAATTCACCAAACGATTCAGTCACCCTGAGCCTCCTGGTCCGGCCGGTTCGAGTACACCACCGCCGCCTGCCCGGCGCAATCGCCCGGCCGCCCGCGAATTCCCCGCGGGCGGCCGGGCGCATTTCTGCGGTCACCCGTACCACGGGTTGCCGTCGGGACCGACGGTGACCGTGGTGGTGCTCGGCGGCGGGCACTCCTCGAAGGACGACGCCGACGCGCCGCCACCGGCCGCGAACACCGCGACGACCGCACCGAGAACGGCCAACGACAATCCGGTCCGGACCGCGAAACGGGACTCGAAAATGGACACGACTGTCCTCCACTGCGAATCGGTGAATGTTGTCCGGGGCGATTCTTTTTTCATTTCGCCCGCACCACAATGGTTCACCGGCGGACGCGCGCGGACCAGGTGTTGCCCGTTTCCCGGGCGCGCGGCCAACGGGACACGGGGCGCATCCACTCCTCGTCCACTTCCGGTCGACACGCGGTCCCGATGCTGTGCCCCGCGGACCAGACGAGCCGGCCACCGCACCGGCGTGGACAGGAGGTTCGATCGTGAGCGAGTACGACGTGGCCGTGTCGTTCGCCGAGGAGCAGCGCTCCGCGGTCGAGGACGTGGTCGAGGCGTTCCGGCAGCGCGGGCTGACCGTGCTGCACGGGCCCGAGCAGACCCACGAGTGGTGGGCGCACAAGGACGGCGGCGACCTGCCGGACGCGCGGGTGCGGTTCTTCGTCCCGTTCGTGTCCGAGGTCGACGAGTTCACCACGGCCGCGTTGCGCGCGGTGAAGGCCGGGGACGAGCACGTGCTGCCGGTGCTGCTCGGCGACGTGGCCGTGCCGCCGGAGCTGCTGCACCCGCACGTCGCCTACCTGCGCGGCACCGTGCAGCGGCCGGACCAGCTCACCGACGCGCTGGTCGGTCGGATCGAGACGGCGGAGGCGGCCGGGTGGCGGCGGGCGTCGATCACCGACGTGGTGACCGGCGTCAAGGACGTCGCCCCGGCGGAGGAGGAGCCCGAGCCGGTCGTGCCGGCCACCTTCAGCCGCTACGCCGAGCAGGACGCGACGCTGCGCTACCTGGCCGAGCAGTTCGCCGCGGCGTTGCCCCGGCTGACCGCGCGCGGGTTCGTCGGCACCGCGCACGTCGGCGAGACCCGGATCGCCGTGCGGGTCGAGCGGGCGGGCGACACCGTGTACGCGCTCGACATCCAGCGCGGCGGGATCGGCGGCGACGAGACGGTCAACTTCGTGGTCGGCCGGCCGGACGGCGCGGCCCTCACCAACGGCTGGGCCCGGCCGGTCTACGACACCGGCGTGGGCGCGGCCGTGCTGGAGGTGCACGACTTCTCGGTGCTGGGCGGCGGTGGCGCGCCGCACGCGTACCGCCGGGAGGAGCTGTTCACCGCGTTGTGGGAGCGGATCGACGCGGTGCTCGCCTCGACCGTCGGCTGAGCGTGGGACGAGGAGCGCTCCCCACCCTTCCCGGGTGGGGAGCGCTCCTCGTCGTGCTCACCGGCCGCCGTCGCGCGCCCGGTCCAGCACCTCCTCCAGCCGCAGCGGGCTGGGCGGGTGGTGGCTCAGGCACAGCGGCGTCCGCATCAGGCGGAACCCGAAGGTCTCGCCCGTGACGTAGAACTGGCCGCGCTCCAGCCGCGAGATGTCACCCACCGAACTGCCCTTGGCCCGGGCCATCTCGGTGGCCGCGTTGATCTGCGCCGGGCTGTTCAGCCTGCCGAAGAACTGCGTCGTCGCGTTGCCGACGACCTGGTTGTGCACGCCCTTCGGCGCCTGCGTGGCCAGCAGCAGGCCCAACCCGTACTTGCGGGCCTGCGACGCCAGCAGGATCGTGCTCTGCGTGCTCGCCGTCCACCCGCCGGACGGCGCGATGGTCTGCGCCTCGTCCATCACCACCAGGCCGCCGAGCGGCCGGTCCGCCGCGGGGTTGCGCTTGACCCAGGCGAAGACCTCCAGCTGGAGCTGGCTGACGAACCCCTGCTTCTGCTCCTCCGACGGCAACCCGACGAAGCTGATCACCGAGATCCGCGCCCGCTTGCCCGGCGTGGGGGTGAACAGCACGGCCGGGTCCGTGGGCTCGCCCGCGCCGCCGAGCAACGGGTCGTTGACCATGGCCGCGCGCAACGTCTCCGCCAGGTCCGCGCCCGTCGCCCGGGCGGTGCTGAGCTTGCTCACCCCTTCCGGCAGGTCGTCCAGCACCTCGATGAACGCCGCCAGGTCCCGCCCGCCCGTGCGGGCGTAGTGCGTGAGCGCCTCCCGCAGCACCGCCTGGCCGCGCACCGCCGTCTTCGAACCGCCACCCAGCCTGACGTGCGGGATGAGCCGGGCCACCGCGGCCTCGACCGAGGCGGTGAACTCGTCCGCGTCCCCGCGCACCTCGGCGAAGTCGGGCAACGGGTGGAAGCTGAGCGGCCGGCCACCGGCGCGGCCGGGCGTCCACACCACCACCTCGGTGTTCGCCACGTACTCGGCGGCGCGGTCGGCGTCACCGGGCAACCAGTCCGCGGGCGGCTCCGGCCACGCGTCCCCGAGCCGCGCCAGGTCGTTGTTCGGGTCCAGCACGATCGCCGACACCCCCCGCAGGGCGCACTCCTCGACGATCCGCCGGAGCAGCACCGTCTTGCCGCTGCCGGAACCCGCGAACACGATGGCGTGCTTGCGCAACGACTCCAACCCGATCCGGATCTCACCACGCAGGCCGAGCGCGATCTCCGTCGACGACAGCGCCGCTGCCGGCACCTCGACCGGCTTCTCGACCGCTTCCCCCGACGCGACCGTCTCCTCCTGCTGCGGCGCGACCGGTTCCACGGGCGGCGGCCGCGTCTCCTGGTGGCTTGCCGCCGACCGCCCCGGCTGGGGCAGCACCTCCCGCAGGAACGTCGTCCGGCTGGCGGGCTTCCGGGCCATCAACCACGCCAACAGCTGGTGCGTCTGCGTGGACAGCATCTCCTTCAACGCGCTGAGCGTCCGCAGGTCGTCGTCGGAGATGTCGATCCGCCGGCCACCGGCCTGCTCCAACTGTGCGACCTCGGCCCTGGTCTTCGCGCCGCTCCACCCGTCGTCGCCGTTGCGGAGCAGGACGAGGTGCCGGTTCCGCGCGCCGAAGCGGGCCGTGTCGCGGACCTTCCGCATCCGGTTCAGCACGGTGCGGCCGTGGGCGCTCGCGATGAGCCGGAAACCCCACCGCTCGTCGGTGTCCAGGTCCTCGTCCAGGGTGCGCAGCAGCCGGGCGTGCACGTCGCTGCCGCCCTGGAGCTGCTCGGCCTGCCACACCATGTCGTCGTTGCCGACCTCGTTGATCCACGACTTCAGGCCCGCCAACAGCAGCCCCGGCATCACCTCGTCCTCGTTGTGCACCTTCAACTCGGCCGCCGTGATCTCGGCCTTCTCCCGCAACCGCTGGAACCGGGCGTCGAACTCCTGGAGGTACTCGGGTTCGCCGCCGTCCGGGTCGGCGGGCGGCGGCTTGGCGACCTCCTCGTCGAACGAGGTCAACTCCCGGATCTCGCCGTAGAGGCAGGCTTCGGCGTGCGCTTCGATGTGCCTGAGCAGCTGTCGCGGTGTCCGCGGCACCCAGTTCCCGAACGCGCTCGCCGCCACGGGCCAGGTCGGGTGCGGCGGTGTCACGTCGTTGCGGCGGTACCGCTCCCCCAGCCACCGCTCCACCAGCGCGCGGCCGACCTCCGGATCGGTGATCGCACCCAGGATCGGGGTTTCCGCGAACCGGTCCCGCACCGTGTCGCTGGCGTAGTCGTGCAGCTTCTTCCACGTGTTCGGCAGGCAGGCCACGATCGACAGCGTCCGCCGCGTCTTCTCGCGGAGCTTCATCAACCCGTCGGCGATGAGCGGCAGCTCCTTCTTCAGCTCGGCCGTCGTCGTCCGCGCGTCGGTCTCGTCCTGGTCGAGGTTGACGAGGGTGTCCAGCTGGTCGATCGCGATCACGCAGGGACCGGTCATGGCGAGGACGCGGGAGATGTCCCGCACCAGCACCTGCGGCTGCTTCGCCCTCGGCAGGAGCCCCCACTCGCGGCTGCCCTCGGCCAACCCGAGGAGGTGCGACATGCCGATGTCCGCGTGCTCGGAGGCGTAGAGCACGAGCGCCCGGATCGTGTCACCGCACTCGAACGCGATCCGGCCGTCCACCTCGCGCAGGTGGTTGAGGAACACGTCCAGGTCGTGGGGCGTCAACGGGGCCGAGCCGGTGATCGGCCCCACCACCGTCGGCGGCACCCCCGCCAACGCGCAGAGCTGCCGCAACAGCACCGTGAGCTGGAGTTCGCCGTCGTCCGTGCTGCGGCGCAGCTCGCTGCGCATCGCCTCGGCGACGTCGTTCCAGAACTCCGCGCCCGTGGTCAGCTCGATCAGGAAGAAGTAGCCGCCCTCGCGCTGCACCATGCGGCGCACCGAGCCGAGCAGGTGGGTCTTGCCGACTCCCCTCCGGCCTTGGAGCACCAGGCCGATGGGGCTGGGCCCGGTGCTGCTCGCGGCGTTCGCGATGCCGGCCCGGATCCGGTCCTCCGCCTTCGGGTGCAGGCCGTCCACGTGCGACGGCGAGGTCTGCCAGACGTCGTCCGGCGTCTCCGCGGAGTTCAGGCGGAGCGTGGCCAGAGCCTTGCGCTGTTGGTCGGTCATGATTCCTCGATCGCCACCAGGTGGTTGTCCTCGCCGGCGATCCGGATCGCCGCCGCGTGGTCGGCCTCGGTCAACACCTTGCGGTTCGAGTCCGGGGCCAGGTGGACCGTGCCGGTCTTCACCATCTCCAGCAGCACGGCGTCCACCTCGTCCCGGTCCGCGCCGTTCAGCTCCGGCCGCAACCGGGCGAGCCGGACCCAGTCCTGCGGCTTCACCGACAGCGCCTGGTACGCGGCCCGGATCACCGACTCCAGGTCCGCGCCGGAGCGGATCACCTCCGCCAGGGTGTTGCGGCGCTGGTGGTAGCGGATGAAGAGCTTCAGGACCGCGAAGTGCGCCCGCGACAGCGGCCCCGACTTGGTCGGCGGCTCGCCCGCGGCCAGGTCGTCCATGCACCAGGCGATCCCCTCGTCGGTGATCCGGTGCCAGAGCCGGTTCTTCTCCTTCCACGACTGGAGGAGGCCGATCTCGTTCAGCCTCTCGCGGCCGTCCCTGCCCAACCTGACCTTCAGGTCGCGGTCCAGCTCCACGTTGGCCACGTCCCGGTTCTCCAGCATGAGCACGATGAGCGCCGCGCGTTCGTCGTTCCCGAACTTCTCCGGCATGGTGCCGCCTTTCAGTTGGTGGACGCGTCGATCCGACGGTCGATCCGGTCGAGGAGGGTCTTGATGTCGGCCAGCAGGCCGTGGGAGGCGATGAACCGGCCGTCGTCCGCGTGCGACTTGGACAGCACGCCGAGGTCGGCCGAGAAGTCCCGCAACGCCGCCAGGTCGCCGTTGTCCAGCGCGGTCGCCATGCCGTGCACGGTCTCCTCGACCAGCGACAAGCGGCCGACGGACGGCAACCGCTCCGGCACGGCTCGCAGCGCGGAAGCCGCGTTGCGCAGGGCCTCGGTGTCCCGGTCGACCGCACCGGTGATCATGCCGTGCAGCTCCCGCGCCACCCCCGGCCCGAACTCCAGGTGACGGAGGTTGCGCAGGAAGCCGGGCAGGTCCTCGGGGTCCGTGCCGTCGGTGAGCACGCAGAACAACCGCCGCTGCCCACCGTCCGGCCCGATGGTGTGCCGCAGGAACCGCTCCACCTCGGTGACCTGCCACCGGCTCAACTCGCGGTCCACCACCAGGCACAGGTGCTCGGCCAACTCGCTGGTCCGCTCGAGGATCTCGAGGTCCCCCGACGACGACCGCTCGACCCGCACGTCGAGGCCGCGCAACTCCTCGACCAACCGGTCCGCGACGGACAACGCCGACCGCGGGCTCGACACCAGCAGATCCAGCTCGAACCCCCGGTGCCGATCCCGCGCCGACGCCACGTAGGCGTCCCGGTTGTCGTCCAGCACGTCGGTGCGGTCGAACTGCTGCGCGAGCACGGCCGCCACCGTCTCCAACGCGAAGGACACCTGCCCGGCCGACGGGACCTGCTCCTCCAGCACGGACAACTGCTCGCCGAAACTCCAGTAGGAGACGTACGGCAACGTGAGATGGCGCAGCATCCGGTCTTCCGGCACGCTCTTGACCAGCCAGTTGCGGAAGAACGGGGCGACGACCTCGGTGCACCTGCGCCGCCACTCCTCGGCGCGCTCGTACTCCACCGAGCTGTCCAGCCGGGACAGGATCGGCAGCACCAGGTGTCGCGGCCGGTCGTAGGGCAGGCGGTCGCGGGCGGTGTCGGCGCGGCGCACCACGTCCACGATGTCCTTGAGGTTCTGCTCGTTGGCGGTGAACAGGACGGCCAGCCGGTCGGGCAGTTGCGCGGTGCAGATGCCGGCGATGTCCGAGATGCCGGTCCGGCTGTCGATCAGCACGAAGTCGTACTCCTCGGTCCACTGCGCGCGGCAGCGCTCCAGGAAGTCGGCGAACTCGCGCCGGTACAGGTCCTCCCAGTCGATGCGCTGCATCCGCTCCGTGTACGAGCTGTCGTTCCGGCCCGCGGCCAGCAACGAGAGGGTGTTCCCCTCGACGTTGACCCGCACCGCGTGCGGACGGGGGTGCGTCGCGCCCGCGAGGAAGTCGTAGGCGAGGTCGATCACCCCGCCCTCGGGCTCCTCGGCCATCACCGACTTGAAGTAGTGGTGCAGACCGGGGGCTTCGAGGTCCCAGTCGACGGCGAGCACGCGGTAACCCCAGCGGGCCAGCAGCACGGCGACGTTGGCGAGCGTGAAACTCCGGCCGACCCCGCCCTTGTAGGAGTAGAAGGTGATGACGGTCCCTGTGGTCATCAGAACCTCGGCAGAGGAGGTGAGGGGGACAGCACGGGGTTGGGCGGATCCACGTCGGGCCAGTCCGGTTGCCAGGGCGGGGCCTGCTGGATCAGGGCCGCGAGATCGGCGGCCAGCTTGTTGACCTCACGGTGGAAGCGAACGTAATCGTGGGTCTGCTGGTACACCGGATCGGGATAGGCGTAATCCTTGAAGTCGAGCCAGGCGCGGACCTTCCCCTCCAACGGGAAGTTCTCCGAATCCGCGAACAGGATCGGCACGACCAGCCCCTGGGGTCTTTCCGGACTGGCCAGGCCCAGCATCCTCTCCCGCTCCAACATGCTGTGCCACTCGGCCATGCACCACGCGGACTCGAAGTACTGCGGGGTGAGCAGCTGGATCATGATCTTGCTGTGCCGCAACGCGTGCCGCAGGCTGGACGGCCAGTGCACCGCACGCGGCATCTCCTTGTCGACGTAGACCTTCGGAGTCGGGGCGAGCTGGTCGGCCAGACAATCCGTCAGTTTCTCGTAGAAGTGGTTCAGCAGCCATTTCTGCACATTGCCACGTCGGGCATAGCTGATGAACAAGTCGAACTCGTAGCCGGACACGCGGCAAATCCTAGGCACGGATCCCGCTCCGAAAAAAGACAGAAAAGTGGGCAATCGGCTCCACACGGGCCAAAAACTGGACAAACGCGGACCGGAAGCGCACCGCGGTACCGCGCGCTCACCCCCGAACGGCCGGGAAAGAACCGCCGGAACCTGTCGAACCCGTCCACCGGGACACCCGCCGGCGCTACCCTTCGTCGGATCCGATACCCGTTCTCCCGCACGGGGACGGATCCGGGCTTCCACACGACCGCATGGGGCAGGCGTTGAGCGAGTACCAGTACTACGAGTTCGTCGCGGTGGACCAGCCGCTCGACGCGCGGGCACAGGACGACGTGCGCGCGCTGTCGACCCGTGCCGAGATCACCGCCACCACGTTCGTCAACGAGTACCACTGGGGCGACTTCCGCGGTGATCCGGACCGGTTGGTCGAGGACTACTACGACGCGCACCTCTACTTCGCCGACTGGGGCACCCGACGCCTCATGCTGCGCGTGCCCCGCACCGTGCTCGACCTGGAGGCGGTCGAGCCCTACCTCGTCGAGGAGCAGGTCGACGCCTGGATGACGGACACACACCTCGTCCTCGACCTGCACAGCCACGACGAGACCGACGAGTCGGACTACGACCTGGAGGACGCGCTGTCCACCATCGTCGGCGTCCGAGCCGAACTCGCCACGGGCGACCACCGCCCGCTGTACCTGGCATGGCTGGCCGGCTACGGCGCCTGGGAACGCGACGAAGACGCCTTCGACCGCGACGCCGACAACCACCAGGAACCACCGGTGCCTCCGGGCCTGCGCACCCTCACCGCCCCACAACGCGCCCTGGCCGACTTCCTCCGCCTCGACAACGACCTGCTCACCGTCGCCGCCGAAGCCGGCCCACCGCTCCACGAGCCCACCGACGACCCGACCGAACTCGCCGCCTGGCTCGCAGCCCTACCCGAACCCGAGAAGGACCGCCTGCTACTCCGCGTCATCCAAGACCAAGCCACAACCGTCCGCCTGGACCTCCTCCGCCGGTTCCGCGACCACACCACCGGCCCCACCGCACCACGACGGCGCACCGTGGGCGAACTCCTGGACGAAACGGCCCGCCGACGCGCCAAAACCTGAGCCGCGTCGCCGAGCGCCTGGTGTACGGGTTGGCCACCACCTCCGGGGCCACGGCGGTGCCACCCGGCGCAGCGCTGAAGACCCCACCACCCCATCACTTTCCGGGCCCGAGTGGCATCGGGCCGTAGACTCCGGCGGCCAACGCCGACGAAGTCCGGCCGTTGCGCGAGCCCGCGGGAGGAGATCGCATGCAGGATCCTTCGGAGTCGATGGAGATCGCCGCGCCCGGGCAGAACGCCCGCAGCGATACCGCTGACTTACCCGGTGCGGGCGATCCGACGACGGTCCTGGTGGAGGTGCTCCCCGGGGTGGCTGTCGTCGCGGGTGAGGTCCCGGCCGAGCTGAAGCCCGACCTGATCGACTTCGGGATCGTGCCGGCCGGCGACCGCAAGCAGATCTCAGCGATCCTGGCCTCGATCGGCAACGCGGCGACCGTGGTCGGCAACTTCGGGAACGCGTTCGCCGGCGTGCAGGGACTCTTCAGGATCGGCACCACGGCGCAGGCCCTGCTGAACAGCGGCGCGACGCTCGCCGTCAAGGACGGCGGCAACCTCGGCGCGGTGATGGTCTCCGGACGCATCGTGCACCAGGCCCGCTTCTACCCCGTGACCGCGCTGAGCAAGGCGCAGGTCGCCGCGTCGGTCGGACCGGCGCTGGCCATGATCGCCCTCCAGGTGATGCTGAGCGAAATCTCGGGCCTCGTCAGGACCAACCTCGAGGTGACGAACCAGGTCCTCACCGCCCTCCGCAAGGACCAGTGGGCCGAGCTGAAAGGGCTCGTCGCCGCCATCGAGCGGGCGGTCGACCAGGCGCGCGAGATCGAGTCGGTCCCGACGTCCCTGTGGGACGACGTCGCGGGCAGCGGAGCGCTGCTGCAGAAGCAGCTCGAGCTCTACCGGCGGAACGTCCGCGACCACGTCGCGGAGATCGGTCGGGCGGACACCCGCGACCGCCGCGGTTATCTGCGGACGAACGCCGAGGCGATAGCCTTCGACGTCCACGCCCTCCTGTCCTCTCTCAACGCATGGACCGGCTACCACGCCCTTC
Organism: Actinosynnema sp. NPDC004786; assembly: GCF_053601135.1. Lineage (NCBI taxonomy): Bacteria > Bacillati > Actinomycetota > Actinomycetes > Pseudonocardiales > Pseudonocardiaceae > Actinosynnema > Actinosynnema sp. NPDC004786. Next base: position 90,554 of record NZ_JBSGBG010000016.1, read on the forward strand.
GTGCCGCAAGGGCAAGAGCCGCCGGACGCGAAGACGCCGCCGAGGCGCACTACGCCGAGGTCATCGCGCGCGACACCCGAGCGGAGTTCGACTCCACTCTCGCCGAGACAACAAGCCTTGTCGACGCGCTGACGCGGGAACTGCGCATCAGCGTCGAACTCCGCCTCCCCGACACCTGGCCGCTGCCGGGAAGGCGGAAAGACGTGAAGGCAGCCCGCGAAACCACCGCCCGCCTCCTGGAGGCGATCGAACCCCTCGCCGACGCCCTCCATCCACCGACCCCTCCGCTCGAAGCTCCCGACGTCGTCTGCGCACCCGAGTCGCTGGATCCGGAGCCGTACCTCCGCATCCTGCGATGGCTCTTCGAGGACGGCGAGACCCTGCGCGCCCTCGCCTTCCCCGACCAGCCCGACAGCTCCGACCCCGTATCCGCGATCGTCGGCGGAGCCAAGTACATGCTGGCGTCGGCAATGGACAAATCCTCGGCGAAAACAGTTATCGCCGTCACGGATCGCCGCATCATCACGGCCAGGACAAGCGCATTCCTCGAGCAAGCCGAAACCGGTCAAGAGATCCCCATCGACCAAGTCCGATACGTCCGCACGACGACCACGCAGGACAAGACCGCACGCCTGGCGATCGACCTCATCACCCGCGACGAGAACATCCGGTGGCTCTTCCACACCGACATCGACAACACCCGAGCAAACGCCCTCGCCGCCGTGCTGGCCGAGTCGATGATGATCCCGGACGCTGAACGCGATGCGCTTCAACGACTGCGCCACGCCGCCATCGGGATGGGCGAGACCGGCGAGTTCTCTCCCGAACCGAGTGGATCGGGAACCACAACCTAATCATCCCGTAATGCCGACTGCGACGAAGCGCGGCCAATACGAGCTGACCCTCACTCTGCCAGCGTGGTTCAGCTATTTCCCTGACCAGCACAAACAGAGAACCAGCACGTCAGCCGGTGCCGTGCACTGCCGTTCGAAGCCGTCGCACACCGTTCAACTCCACCGGCTGCTCCAGATTTGCTCCACGCACAGCGGTGTGAATGACGGGGTGCTCCGGCTCACCTGCCGCACACCACATCACCCCTTCGACATACCGACCAGCGGTTCGAGCACGTCGAACGCCGACTGCCGGGTCAGCTCCTCATGGAACCGCTGGTTCCGATATCCGCGCAAGCAGCCGTAACAAGAGGTCTCGGCACCGCAGTCGCAGTCGCGGACCCGATCCCGCGCCGCCTCGACGACCCCATCCAGCGCCTCGGCGATGCGCAGGACTCCACCAGCACCTCCGGGAACGGTGTCGAACAGGACGATGCCGATACCGCCGCCCGGACGCGGGTGAAGGGTGCCGTCGATATCATCCCTGTTCAGCTCCAGTCGCTCGGCCGCACCTTCGAGCAGGGCGTACAGCAGCGATCGCCAAGCACCAGGGTCGGGTGTCAGAGGCCCGACCAGGGGACCGAAGGTGATATTCATCAGGTCCGTCTCGTACGGGTGAGCGAGTGAGCGCTGCCTCATCGGCCCCGTGCACTCGGTGCCCCGGAGCAAGTGCTCGTGCGTCGATTTCGGCCTACTGCCATTGAGCGCACGACCGGCACCGCACCAGTCGCAGATCAGGTATCCCGTGCGGTTAGGCCCCTCGGAAAGGGCGATCAACCTGCCGCGCGACCCTGCCACTACATCCAAAGTCCCACCGGTGGGCGCCAGCCAGGTGGTCGTCGTGGTCGCCTCGGCCGCCAGCGCGAGGACGTGGGTCGCCCCGTTCCAGCTCCGCTTCGGCGGCGTGGTGGTGGTTCGACGCGGTTCCGGTTCCGCGACGAAGCCGAACTCGGGGACGTAGTACTGCCTCGGCGCACGGGTCGCGATCACCGAGCACGAGGGGCAGGTCGGGTCGATGTCGTCCTCGCCCTCCCAATAGTGCCGGCAGTGCTCGCACACGAAGTAGTGCTTGCCGATCAGCTCCCGGTCGGGAAGTCGGTAGACGCCTCCCGAGCGCCACAGGTGACCACCTGCTACGACCTCGCCTCCTGGGGCGTACTCGTGAATGGCCGCGGACAGGTCGCGCGTGAGTTCCAGCTTGCGGCCGACCGGGGAGCTCGAGTAGGTGGTGCGCAGCTCGACGGTGTCGACGGGAAACCCGTACTTCGGCAGGACGTTCCGGTTCGCGAGGAAACCCAGCAGATCCCGCTTGGTGAGCGTGTTGATCGCCATCTCGTAGCGGGTGACGAGGTAGCCCTTCCGGTCCTCGAAAGCCCGCAGCCTGCGCTCCTCGAAGATCGAAACGTCCTGGACGAGCTGGACGCGGACCTCCTCCAGCAGCTTGCTCAACTCATCCACCCACGCGTCGGTGTCCACGCCGATCTCATCCCGGACTCGCTCGGGAAGGACGCGGACCAACGACTGGCGAACCTCCGGTGGGACAGGTGAGAGGAACGCGTGGACGCGCGTAGACGGCGCCCGGTCACCGAGGAAGAAGTCACCAGCGGTCGACCAGGTCTCACCGGCGGTCCGCTTGGTGTGCCGGAAGAACGCGGACAGCGCGATCGAGTGGGCGTGGCGCCGGTCGATCCGCTCGTTGCCGAGGGGCACGTGTGGCGCCCGCGTCTCGCCCGCGATCATCGAGACGGGGTCGGCGTAGCGGGTGAGGTCGTGGGAGCGCCGCTGCGCGTAGGTCACCACCAACGCCGCCGAGTCGGTGCGCCGGCCCGCCCGACCGGCGCGCTGCACGTAGTTCGCGGTCGTCGGGGGCATGTTCCGCAGGACCACGGACTGGAGTTCCCCGACGTCCACACCGAGCTCAAAGGTGGTCGAGCACGACAGGATGTTGACCTGTCCGTTGACGAACCGCTGTTGGATGTCAGCGGCTTCCTGGCTGGTCCACTGCGCGGTGTGCTCCATCGCCAGCATGGGCACCGGGTTCATCGACGCGTACATCAGCCGGTAGTGGTTGTCGTCCTCGGCTGCGGGCGGAACGGTGAACTCGTGGAGCCGCCCCGAACACCCGAGGGTGGGGCAGACGCCCCGAACCGAGAGTGACGTGATCCGCCGGCAGAGGTCGCAGCGGTGCACGGGACGCGTCGTCGATGCCAGCTTGAGCCAGGTGTGGTCGATTCTGCGGACCGTGCCGAGTCCGCGGATGTTCTCCGTGGTCAACCATCCGTCCCGCCAGCTGGTGATCAGTTTCCAGCACCCGCGCAGGAGTGCGGCGGCGTCCATGTCCGAACCCAATGCCCGCAGGACGCGGTCCGCGTAGTCGAGTCGACGGTTCACCCCTCGCGTGGGCAGCCAGCTCAGCACCTTCCGCTTGCGTTCGGCGCCGTCCTCGCGAACGTAGATGGGCCCTCGGCGTGGATCGAACGCCTCGTCGTTCGGGTCGACCCCCTCCGGCATGTCGAGGACGCCTTGCTGTCGCAGGCTGCGCAGCAGTTCCTCCAGGAACGCCCACCCCTCGTCCTCCGTGAGCCCGAGGGCACGGAGAGGTGGGGGAAGTTGCCAACCGGGGCCGCGGCCCATCTCGACCCGGAGCAGTCCCAAGCCCTCCAAGGACTGGCGGTCGTCGACGGACACCAGTTCCTGCATGATCCACAACAGGACTTCGCGCTCCCGCTGTTGACGAGACATGCGGCGGGTGAAGACGCCGGCGCGATCGGCCGCTTTCGCCGTGTGGAAGGCAAGGTCGGGGATACTGGCCGACTCCTCGTCACCGGTCGCCGCAGCCAGTCCTTTCAGCAGGAGCGTGCGGTGCTGGATGCTCGAGTAGCTCGTTTCCAGGTAGGGCGCGAAATACGCGGCAGCTTGCCTGCTGTCGCTGAACGTCAACAGTTTGCGACCTTCACCGGGCTGATCGGCCAGGTCGTCGTCGGGTGACGGCGGTTGCGCTTGGTAGAGAGCGGTCGCCAGGACGGATACCGCCGCGTCGTTACCGCTCTCGAACAAGCGCACCATGCCGGACTGGCCCCTCGCGCCGCACGAGGCGCATCCGCTGGGCGAGTCCTCGTGCGTGTCGAGCAGCCGGACAAGCCAAAGCAGGTCGCCGGTGCAGCCCGCCTTCCCGCACTCGGTGCGCGGGGTGGTGTGGAGCGTGCCGCACGACACGCAGAGATAGCGGTCCTGAGCGGTGAGGGGACGAGTGTCCTCGAGCGCGTCGTCGTCCTGGTCCACCAGCATCGGCGCGTCACCGAGCAGCAGCCAACCTTTCCTGCCCTCTCCGCCGGCGCGCGGGACGAACCGGTCACCGTTGAGCACCGTGCCGGTGAGGTGGACGGCTCCGCACCGCTTGCAGGCACCGAACTCGAATACCGCACCATCACAGGACGGGCACGTCTCGTGCCGGCCAAGGGACACGTGCGGCCCGGATGAGGTCAGGCAGGTGAACGCGCCTTCGGTGGCGCGGGCGAACAGGTGGTAGCGAGCGGACAGCACCGGGGAGCCACCGCTGTCGTGGACCGCGCTCCCCACCGCGACCATCGCCGCCAAGACCTCGCGCGGGTGTTCCTCCTCAGGCAGCAGTTCGATGGCGAGCGCGTCGAGGGTGTCCGGACGTTGAGCCAGTTTGGTCCGCAGCTCAGCCATGCCGAGTTCGTGAGCGAGCGCCGCGCCGGCGTCATCGGCTGCGAACCCGTGCTCCTTGGCGAGTCGCAGGATCTCTGCCCCGGGATCGGTTTCGAGGGAGAGTTCGAGGTAGGCGGACCCGGAAAGCGGTCCCCAGAACGGTCCCGTCGGCATCTCCACGCGGGCTGCCCGCACCAGGTCTTGGCGGGTGGGGTCGTCCTCCACCCAGTCGAAGGGGGCGTCGAACAGCTTGGTCGCGAAAGTCATCACCTTGACCGGGTCGTCTCCGACGGTCGCGCTCGTGGCAATGCACTGCACTTTCGCATCCGGTGCCACCCGGTCACGCAGCCTGCGCAGCAACATGGCGACCTCGGCAGCCTTGGCTCCGTCGTAGACGTGGGCTTCGTCCAGGACGATGTACCGCCAGCTCCGTCCCTCGAACAGCTCCAGGTCGGCCGGTCGGAGCAGCAGGTACTCCAACATCGCGTAGTTGGTCAACAACAGGTGTGGGGGCTGCGCCCGTATCTCCTCGCGGCTGAGCAACTCATTCGGCAGGCGCGACTCCCCCGGGTTGAGCGCCTCGAAGGACTCGACACCTCGACGAACGTTGTCCGGCGTGTCCCCCGTGTATCGACCGAACGTGATGGCGGGGATGTCCGCCAGCAGACTCCTGAGCCGCTTGAGCTGGTCGTTGGCGAGGGCGTTCATCGGGTACAGAAGCAGGGCGCGCACCCCCGGTCCGAGCTCGCCGCGTGCGTGTTCGCCGACCAACGAGTCCAGGACGGGGAGCAGGAAGCTCTCGGTCTTGCCGGATCCCGTGCCCGTGGCCACCACGAGGTTGCGGCCTTGTGCCGCCTTGTGCAGCGCCTGCTCCTGGTGTCGGTAGAGCGGACGGTCGAGCGGCAACGCCCGGCTGCCCAGGTCAGCGAAGGACGGGCTGAGGACGCCCTGGTCGATCAGCTGGCGCAAGGTGGCCCCGGTGGCGTACGGCGGTGTGGCTTCGAGCAGCGGCCCCTTGGTGAGCATCGGGCTCCGGGCGATCTCCTGTGCGAGTGCGGTCGCGATCCGCTGCTCCCGGACCGGGAGCAGGGAGCCCAGGTACCGCCGGTAGCTCTCGACGATGAGCTCACTGGTCGCCAGGGAGTCCAAGGTGCGGCTCACTCCGCTCCTCCTCTTCATGCGTGATCAACAGCTCGGCCAGCACCAGGTCGAGCACGGCCAGTTCAGGAGCGATTTCCGCCAAGCGCGCCCACACTTGACGAAATCCCCGCTCGACACTGCGACAAGCTGGAACCCCTCTCGCCGCGAGCCTCGCGACGATGGCGAACGCGGAGGACGCGGCCGGGATGGCCCACCACCCCGTCCTGCCCGCCGGTGGCTTGCGCGCCTCGATCTGGGCCCGGAGCACCGGTCGATCCGCCACCAGGTCCGGCAAGCTCCTCAGCCACGTCGAGGCCGACTGCCCGACCTTCCTGACAACGTCTTCGTCACGCCGGTCGAACAGCCGGCGGGCGGCCACTGCCCTGTTGTCGGCGTCCAGCAAGCCGTGCGGCACCACCTGTGCGGCCCGCCACAGGCCCTCCAACTGTTGAGGCGACATGGCGGTCAACGGAACCACCTCGGGGCCGAACCGCCCCACACCCGCGTGCGGGTCTTTCCCCTCAGCGACGATCACGTCGACGGAGTCACCGCACTGACGGCGAACGGAGTGGAGGCACTCTTCGTCCGCGGCGGCTCCGACCAAGGCTCCGGCCAGGGGCGACACCGCCCAGAGCCGCCGTGCCGCTTCCGCGTGGTGGCTACCGGGCACGAGAGAGGATGCCAATCCGGCCGAAATGACGGCGGTCACGGTCTCATCCGGCGTCAGGTGCAGGCCGACCAGCGCCTCGAGCGCATGGATGGTGTTCCACCGCAACGGGCGCGCGCACGCGTCCCGGAACTCCTCGACCTTATCGACTTGGCGCAGCCGGGGTGCCAGGTGGATCAGCGTCCACAGCCGGCTGAGGTCCTGGACATTCCCTGGAAACTCGCTCCCACCCGCGACGAACCGGGACAACGCCTCCTCTTCCGGATCCTCGGCGGCCAAATGTCCTTCGCCGGGCACCGTTGTGTACCGCTCGGGCCAGCTGGGCCACTCGACGGGCACCCAGGGGTCGTCAACGCGCAGCTCCACCAAGAGCGGCCCCGCGTGGCGCAACTCCGGTGGCAGGAGAACACTGCCGTCGCCAGCTACCGGCACGACAGCCGGACCGCGCCACGGCGCCGTTGTCGCATAGACGCCGGCGGTGAGTCCTTCCATCAGGACCGGCTCGACCAGCTGGAGGTGGTCGTCCGCTCGCCGGATGCCCTCCGCGAGCCGGCGTGGCCGGACGGTCGCCACTCTGACCGGCGTCCCACCGAAATCGAGCACCAGCTCCGCGCCGTGGTGTTCGGCGACTGTGTCCGCGATGCGGACCAGGCTGTAGCGCGCCGTACCGGCCTCGACCCGACCACTCGGCGGCACTGTCTGGACGACCGCACCGGGCACGACCACCTGGAGCGGTGGGATGGTGGCGGCCCCGGGGATGCGGACCAGCAGCTCGCCGGGTTGATCGGCGAACACATCGGCGGCGATGCGCAGCGACCCGGCCGACCAGACCAGCGACTGATCGGCTTGCTCGTGCATCACCTCCAGGTGCGGCGGCGTGACGACCAGGGGTTCGGTCTCGGCCGAAGTGCGGTACTCGACGACCTCAGCCTTCACGTCGGAGGCGAAGTCGAGGACGCGTGGAGCAGCCGTGGCCCCGACCGGTGCGATCAGTTCCGCCCGCCCGCGTTCGAGACCGCGTCCCTCGAAGAGGCGGACCCCGGGCTGGAAACGGCCTTCCAGCCCTTCCGCGACGAACAACGTGCGGTTCGCCCCGCGACCCAGCGGTCCGCGCACCGTGATGTCGAAGGACCCCAGGACCGGTTGCGGCAGATCGTCCCACAATTCCGCGAACGACTCCGGTGCTCTCACGGTACGGCTCGTGGACAGCACGGGGATGTCATCACCGCTTCGTCGAAGCTCGATGGTCCACTTCGTTTCCGCGTCCTCGCGACCCGGCAACCAGATGACGGGGAGTTCGGAGTGCACAGGGGTGCCGTACGGGGTGGTGATACCGACGACCGGGCGACCGACCTCGACTCGCGGCCGTTCATGACCTCGGATGGGACGCCTCGTGGCCGGGATACCCGCCAGCTCCAGGGAGCGGACGCCAGCCAGGCGCACTTGTCTGAGCCTCCATCCGATCCACCCGAGTGGGAGTTGGCCCTCGATGGTGACCCGGAGCGGACCGTCCGCGACCAGTTCGTGCTCGTCCGGGTGGACGACCCACACGTCGTCGGGGGGTAGGGGCATGTTGGCCGCAAAGCGCCTGCCGTCGGCCGCGAAAGCCAGGAGCGGTGACTTGGCGTCCACCACCGTCAGCTCTGTCCGGTCACCGTCACCGTCCTTCGCAACCACCACCGTGCGGACCGGCTGCAACAGCGTGAAAGCGGAGGGCGGCACCGACTCCGCGAGGCCTGCCCACTGCGCCTGGCTGCGCACCGTCCTGGTGGTGCCGTCGGCGGTCACCGTCCACGCAGCGGAACCGCCGACCATGTCATCGAGCGCGGGCAGGATCACCTCGACGCCGCGTCCGAACGGGTCGAGCCCGATACGCGGCCGTTCGGCGCGACGGCGGCTGGATGCACTGGAACGGCGCGGCTGAGGCCGCAGGACGCCGACGGAAACGAGTTCCTGGGCGCGGATCACCACCCTTGCCGGCAGTGCCACGCCCTCCAGGTCTGGGTTGAAGTCACCGAGCCGGTCCAGCAGGTCGTAGGTGCGGCCCACGAAGTCGAGTGCGTAGTCGCTTCCGTGCTGCAGGAACCGACGGGCCGGTACGTCCAGTTCGTTGAGCCTGTTGGGCACCGCGGTCGCCCAGTCGAGGAATCCTTCGGGGTCGAGATCCGGGTCGAGGGCCCTGCGGTGAGCGACGAGGTGGAAGTAGTCGTCCAGGCAGTAGGTCGGGATGCCCGTGTGCATGAGGATCGGTCCCACGTACTTGGTGCGCATCTCCGCGAAGTCCGGCATGCCAAGCCGTCGGACCGCGCTGTGGAACCCCTGCCCCCAGGTGACCCGATCGTGCTGGTCGCCGTCGTACGCCAGGCTCCTCCACAACTCCGGCCACAGTTCACCCTGTCGGTATTCGCGGGCGGCGATCCCCGTGAGGGCAACGGCGACGCAAGCGGGCCAGCGCGTGAAGACGACTTCCGCGTGCCCTCGGGCGACCCACTTGTCGTACATCCGACCGAGGGCCTTCGCCGCCTGTCGGGAGTGCTCGTCCTTGACCTCCAACTCCGCCACGAGGGAGCACCCCCGAAGGGGGGAAGACCACTGCTTTTCCCGAATGTCGAGCAGCTCGTCGGACGAGACTTTCCGGGGCGTACCGACAGTCGCGCTTCGCCCTACGACCATCGACAGCCTCCTCGCACGGTCTGCACCGTTGACCGACTCATCGCCAGGGCGCACCGACCGTTACACCGCGCATCCGAAAGACAACGACTCCTCACAACAGCAGCGGACAGGCCGCCCGCTCGCAGCAGGCCCGACCAGAACATCACGAGATCGCGAAACCACCTTCCCGGTGACGGTGAACGAGTATTTCCCATTCGCCGTTGCTCGCACGTGGACAAGGCCGCTGCTTTCAAGGGTAGATTTCCCGCACACATTCCCGGATGTGCCGTCCGGCCTCCGCGATACGCAGCGGGTGCAGCGCCCCGACCACCCCACCAACGCCGACTGCCCCTCTTCTGCTTCGCGCCCCCCGGTTAGGGCGGTTCGGGGAACCGGATCGGCCGCGTGTCGCAGGCGGGCAGCGCGACTACACCGGCCGACGCGTGATCTTGAGCAGACTGCGGAGCTTCTCCAGGGCGCGGTGCTGGGCGACGCGGACCGCGCCCGGCGTCGTCGACAACAGTTCAGCCGTCTCCGCGGCGGATAGGCCGAGCACCAGCCGGTACACCAGGATTTCGCGCTGGTTCTCACTCAGGTGCCCCAGCAGCCCCTGCACGTTCCGCAGCAACTCCGTCCGCAACGCGCTCTGCTCGGGACCGCCGCGCTCGTCGCGGACGTCGGGGAGTTCGGCCACGGGCGTTGTCCGGTCCCGTCCCTTCCTGCGATAGAAGTCGGCGACCTTCCGCCCGGCGATGCCGAAGACGAACGCGCCGAACCCGTGCCCTTCGTCCCGGTACGACGGCAGCGCGGTCAGTACCGCGAGCAGGGTTTCCTGCGCCACGTCATCGGCGGAGGCATCGGTGCCGCTGCCGCTGATCCGGCCTCGGCAGTAGCGGACGACGCGAGGCCGCAGACGGGCCAACAACTCGTCGGTCGCCTGCCGGTCTCCGCGCACGGCGGCCTCGGCGAGGACGTCGAGGTCAACGTCGGAGCCGATGCGTGACGTCATCAACTGGCCTCCAGTACGGGAACTTCGGGGTGGTGTTGACGGGACTATGTAAGCACTGGCTCGTGTACACAGTCAACAAGATTTGCGTCCTGAGCTATGCTCACAGCCGTTTCTCATGGAGGTGGGCATGCCGGAAGACGCGCTGGTGACAGCCGCGGAGATCGCCCGCTTGGCGAACGTGGGCCGAGCCGCGGTGGGCAACTGGCGGAAGCGGTACCCGGACTTCCCGGAGCCGGTGGTCGGCCCCGGAGGCTCCCCCGCGTTCCGCCTGGTCGAGGTGGAACGCTGGCTGCGAAGACAGCGGAAGCTGACCGACAGCGAACCCGCGGACGCCCTGTGGCTCGCGTTGGACGCCGGTCGGAACGACACGGACACCCTGGAACTGGTCGCCGACGTCGCCACTCACCTGCGCGACCCGAACGCCGCGAGGCTGCCCGATGAGGTCCGGGAACTGCTCGACGACCTACCTGGGCAGTCGTCCGACGACCTCGTGGAGTCGCTCACCGGTCGGGTGTTCGAACGGCAGCAGCGCCAGCACCTGGTCACCCCGGACGACCTGGCCCGGCTGATGGTCGAACTCACCGCCCCGGTGGCGGGCACCGTGCTTGACCCGGCGTGCGGCGCAGGAAACATCCTGCGGGCCGCGGCACGAGCTGGAGCCGACCGACTGGTCGGCCAGGAGATCAACGCCACGCTGGCCCGGCTGGCCCGGGCCCGGCTGGCGGAACCGGTGCCGGCGGACATCGCGACGGGTGACGCGCTGCGCGCCGACGCCTTCACGGACCTGCACGCCGACGCCGTCGTCTGCGACCCGCCCTTCGGCTACCGGGACTGGGGACACGACGAACTGGGGATCGACCCCCGCTGGGAGTACGGGTTCCCGCTGAAGGGCGAACCCGAGCTGGCGTGGGTGCAGCACTGCCTCGCCCACGTGAAGCCGGGCGGCTTCGTGGTGCTGGCGCTGCCAGCCGGCGTGGCCTCCCGCCGGTCGGGCCGGGTGATCCGGCAGGCGATGCTGCGCCGGGGCGCGGTCCGGGCGGTGATCGCGCTGCCCGGCGGGGTGCGGATGTCCACCGGCATCCCGATCCACCTGTGGGTGCTGCGCAAACCGGACGCCGGTGGCGTCGGCCCCGTCCTCCTGGTGGACATGGGTCACCACCAGCCGACACGGCGCGGCCAGGTGGACTGGTCCGCACTCGCCGACGAGGTGCTGGGCACCTGGCGCGAGTTCAGGGACACCGGGACGGTGGAGGAGGTCGCCGGCAGGCGGCAGGTCTTCGAACCGATCCACCTGCTCGACGAGGACGTCGACCTCACCCCCGCCCGACACCTGCCGCAGCCGCAGCCGGCAGTAGATCCACGCGCGCTCGAACGCACCAGACAGGACCTGGCGCGGCTGCTAAAGGAGCTGGGCGGTCTGCTGCCGGAGTTCTCCGTCGCCTCGCAGGGTCCGCAAGCGACCACGACGATCAACGACCTCGCGCGCGCGGGCGCGCTGGTGGTGCGCCAGCAGGTCAGGCCGCTGCCCGTGGACGAGGCCGGCTCGGGTCCGCCGGTGCTGACCGGACGCGACGTGGTGACGGGGAGCGAACCGGAGGGGCGCTTCGCCGGCACCGAGGACGACGATCCGATCCACCTGCTTCCCGGCGACCTGGTGGTTCCGCTGGTCGTCGCCGAGCACGGGCGGCACCCGACCCGGGTGATCGACGTCAACGGCATGGTCCTCGGACCGGGCCTGACCCTCGTCCGGGTGGACCCGGGCAAGCTGGACGCGCACTTCCTCGCGGCCCAGATCCGCGTCAACAGCGGTGCCCGGACGAGCGGCGCGACGTTGTCGGGTTCGCGCCGGATCGACGTGCGCCGCATCGAGGTCCTGGTGCCGGACCTAGACCGGCAGCGACGACTCGGCGCCGCGTTCCGGCGCCTCGACGCGTTCGAGTCGACACTGCGCCTCGCCGCCTCCCTGGGAGCGGACCTGGTCCACCAGTTGGCCGAGGGACTCGCCCGCGGAGCCGTGCAGCCACCCGAGTAGAAACGTCCTCTGCTTCCCCGACGACATGCCGGACGTCCCGCAGACCCCCGAGGGAGATTTTGTGAGCAGTACGCACACGAGGTTGGCGAGCTTGATCTGGTCGGTGGCCGACCTGTTGCGCGGCGACTACAAGCAGTCCGAGTACGGCAAGGTGGTCCTGCCGTTCACGGTGTTGCGCCGGCTCGACTGCGTGCTCGCGCCGACCAAGCAAGCGGTGCTGGAGCGCAAGGCCAAGCTCGCCGAGCAGGGCGTGCAGAACCTGGACATGCTCAAGCGCGCCACCGGCGGGCTGAGCTTCTACAACACCTCGAACCTGGACTTCCAGGCCGCCGTGCGCGACCAGGACAACGTCGCGGACCACCTGAAGTCCTACATCGGGGCGTTCTCGGAGAACGCCAGGGAGATCTTCGAGGCGTACGACTTCACCGCCCAGCTGGGTCGCCTCGACGCGGCCGGCCTGACCTACCAGGTCGCCTCCAAGTTCGCCGAGATCGACCTCAGCCCGGAAGCGGTGGACAACCACCAGATGGGCTACGCGTTCGAGGAGCTGATCCGGCGCTTCTCGGAAATCTCGAACGAGACCGCCGGTGAGCACTTCACGCCGCGCGAGGTCATCAAGCTCATGGTGAACCTCCTGCTCGCCCCGGACGAGCAGGACCTGCTGACGCCCGGCGTGGTGAAGACCGTGCTGGACCCGGCGTGCGGGACCGGCGGCATGCTCACCGCCACCGAGGACTTCATCCTGGAGCACAACCCGCAGGCCAAGGTCGTGCCGCACGGCCAGGAGCTCAACGCCGAGTCCTACGCCATCTGCAAGTCCGACATGATGATCAAGGGCGAGAACGCGTCGAACATCAAGCTCGGCAACTCGTTCAGCCACGACAAGCACTACGGCAAGACGTTCGACTACCTGCTGGCCAACCCGCCGTTCGGCGTGGAGTGGAAGAAGGTCAAGGACGACGTCGAGAACGAGGCAAAGATCGGCTACGCCGGCCGGTTCGGCGCGGGGTTGCCGCGCATCAACGACGGGTCGCTGCTGTTCCTCCAGCACATGATCCACCACATGAAGAAGCCGGAGCAGGGCGGCTCGCGCCTCGCGATCGTCTTCAACGGCTCACCGCTGTTCACCGGGGCCGCCGAGTCGGGCGAGTCGAAGATCCGCCAGTGGATCCTGGAGAACGACTGGCTGGAGGCGATCGTCGCACTGCCGGACCAGCTCTTCTACAACACCGGCATCTCCACGTACTTCTGGATCCTCACCAACCGCAAGGACGAGGCGCACCGGGGCAAGGTGATCCTGCTCGACGCGCGGGAGCACTGGGCGAAGATGCGCAAGTCGCTGGGCGACAAGCGCAAGTACATCCCGGAGGAGGACATCGCGAAGCTCACCGAGCTGTACGGCGAGGCGCTGACCGCCGCCGAGGACGCCGAGCACCCGATGCACGAGAAGGTGAAGGTTTTCTCACCTAGGGACTTTGGCTACCGGCGGATCACCGTCGAGCGACCGTTGAAGCTGCGGTTCGAGGTGACCGAGGAAGCGCTCGCCGAGCTGGAGATGGCGAAGCCGCTGGCGAAGTACGAGAGCCGGGAGAAGCTGATCGAGGCCCTGCGCGGACTGGTGGACAAGCCAGCCGCGTTCCGCAAGGTCGACTTCGCCAAGATGCTGAAGGAGATGCTGGCCCCGCTCGGCAAGCTGCCCGCCGCCGTCGACAAGGCGGTATGGGCGGCGGTGTCGATCAGCGACCCCGAGGGCGAGTTGCAGCTCGACGCCAAGGGCAAGCCGCTGCCCGACCCGGACCTGCGCGACAACGAGAACGTCCCGCTGGACGAGAACATCGACGCGTACATGGGCCGTGAAGTCCTGCCTCACGTGCAGGACGCCTGGGTGGACCACTCGAAGACCAAGGTCGGCTACGAGATTCCGTTCACCCGGCACTTCTACAAGTACACGCCGCCAAGGCCGCTTGAGGAGATCGACGCCGAGTTGAAGGACCTTGAGGGGCGGATTCAGCACTTGCTGAACGAGGTGACAGAATGAACTGGGATTACGTTCCTCTTCGTTATTTGACTCACATGGTAAACCGAGGGACGGCACCAGACTACGTCGACGTCGGCCCAATCCGCATGGTGAGCCAGGCAGCTAACCAAGAATCTGGCCTGGACTGGAGTCGCACTCGGTTTCATTCCTACGAGGGCAACCCGCGAAAACTCAAAGGATACCTGGAGCCCGGCGACTCACTGGTCAATTCGACAGGAACAGGCACTCTCGGACGTGTAGGCCGGTTCGATTCCCAGCCCGACTCTCGTCCATGCGTCGCGGATGGACATGTCACAATCGTCCGATTTGACCCTCGCAGAATGGATGCGCGATTTGGATACTATTACCTGAAAAGCAACCTCTTTCAGGAATTTATGTTCGAAACCTTGGTTACGGGCTCAACGAACCAAATCGAACTGAGCTGTGAGCGCATGCGCGCTACTCCCGTACCTGCCCCCAGCTTGACCGAACAGCGCCGCATCGCCGACTTCCTCGATGTCGAAATTTCTCGCATTGACAACTTGTGCGCACTCAGAAGTCGGATGAATTCTCTACTTTCACTGAGGCGAGCACGAGTAATCGACCAGGAGATCCTGGCTTTCGGACAGCTAGTTCCACTGCGGTATCGAGTCAAGAGCGTTGGCGTTGGCATCGTAGTAACTCCGGCTTCTTGGTACGTGGCGAATGGCGGCATTCCCGCACTTCGCGGAGTGAACGTTAAAGCTGGCAGGATTGACCAATCAAATCTAGTTCACATCAGCAACGAAGGTCACGCCCTGAATAGGAAGTCAAGACTTGATACAGGCGACGTCGTAGTCGTTCGGACCGGTCAAGCAGGCACCGCAGCCGTGGTCCCCACGGAGATGTCTGGCGCGAACTGCATCGATCTTGTGATCATCAAACCATCGAAACAACTCTACCCAAAGTTTCTCGAGTACGTCCTGAACTCGGATTACGCTTATCGCTTCATTGCGAAGCACTCCGTCGGAACAATCCAATCCCACTTCAATGTATCAGCGATGAAACAAATACCCATACCATCTCCCCCCGTCTTCGAACAGCGGTCGACGGTTGAACGACTCAACAAAAAAATCGAGGCTACTGACATTTTGCGCGCGAACATGGAAGATCAAATCAAAGCCCTGAAGGAGCGTCGGCAGGCGCTAATAACCGCTGCCGTTACCGGAGGTCTGGACGTAACGACGGCACGCTCAGGAGTACGCTGACCTATTACGGAGGCCGCACCGGCAGGCGCAGGCGCGGCCTCTCGACCGAGCAGCCGTCGAACCGGCCTGGACGCACCCCTTCAAAAAACGTCGCCAGCCTGGCCTGCCCCAAACCGCAGCGCAGGTCCCATCGGGTTCTTCGAGTCACGAACGCCTCGTAGGTCTCCGCTGCACGCCAGTTCCACACATGCGCCGCCCGAGTTGTTCGACCGGGAGGACTTACGCCACGTAACACTTTCCATCATCATGCCGCTCCTCGTTGCCGTCACAGTTCTCCCACCACGGTACCCAGCAGCGAAAGGGGACTCCGAAGGCGACATGCCGCAGCGAGCACTTCGGACACGGTCACCTCGTAGCGGGCGATGCGGTCCGGCTCGGTTACGAAAACGCCATCGGTCACAACGTCTCAACCTAGATCATGTTCGGTCGCCGGCCACCCTCAGGAGTGAGCAACAGGAACAGCGGTGCGCAAAGACAGGGATGCGCGCCGCGCGAAGTCGGAATCACGCGCAGCTCGACCACGCCTCGGCTGGCGAGGTCCGCCAGGTGTTCGAGCTGCTCGCGCATCACTTCGGCACCCCCGGACGCGGGCACACAAGACGTGCTCCTCCACGACGAGGTGGACGGTGGGTGGGTCCTCGCCACTGAGCCGTTCCTGTCGTGCCATCCGGGCTTGAACCAGGCGCTCGACGTCAGCCGGACTCAGCGATGAGTTCGTGGCATGACGGCGCAGGCGTGGCGCTTCGTCTGCACCAAGCCGTGCAACAGCATCGGCTGATACACGCGGATGACGGCGGCGGTCTCCTCGGTGGCGAAGAACCTCACGCCCAGCGCGCCAGGAACGTCGCCGGGGTCGTCGCCCAGTCGCAGCGGGCACTGTTCCTCACCGGCACGCCGATGGAGAACCGGGTCGAGAGTTCCGCAACCTTGTCCAGCACCTGCAACCGCGCGTCGCGCGCGGTCTGGACGCCGCCGACGCCCTGGCCGGGCCAGGCGGTTCCGTCGCGCGGTCGCCCCGGTCTACCTGCGGCGCAACCAGGAGGACGTGCTCACCGAACTGCCCGACAAGATCGAGGTCGAGGACTGGGTGCAGCTCACGCAGGCCGACACCACCGCCTACACCGCGACGGTGCGGGCGAAGAACCTCATGCAGATGCGCCAGGCGGCGTTCCACGCTCCCGACTCCGCCAAGCTCGAACGGCTCGCCGAAATCATGGACGAGGCCCGCGAGGACGGCCTCAAGGTGGTCGTGTTCTCGAACTTCCTCGACGTGCTCAAGGTCGTCCACCCCAGGCTCGGCGGGGCCGTGGTGGGGATGCTGACCGGGTCGGTGCCGCCTGCTGCACGTCAACAGCTCGTCGACTCGTTCACCCGGCACGAGGGCCACGCCGTGCTTCTCAGCCAGATCGAGGCGGGCGGCGTCGGGCTGAACGTGCAGGCGGCGTCCGTGGTGATTATCGCCGAGCCTCAGTGGAAGCCCAGCACCGAGGAGCAAGCCATCGCCCGCGCCTACCGGATGGGCCAGATCCGCAAGGTCCAAGTGCACCGGCTGTTGGCCAAGGGCAGCGCCGACGAGCGGATGCGCGAGGTCCAGGAGCACAAGGGCCTGCTGTTCGCCGAGTTCGCACGCAAGAGCGACGCCAAAGAAGCCGACCGCCGGGCCGTCGACACGAACGAGCACCGACCGGCCTTCCTCGACGACGAGGCCATCCCGCTCCAGCAGCGCATCATCCGCGCCGAGCAGCACCGTCTTGGCATCGGCCCCTGATCGGAGTGTCGCAGTCCGACAGCGAGATCATTTCCGGCGACCGCGCGAGTTGCCAAACTGTCCGGGAGAGGACCCCGCTGTGACCGGATCATCGCCCGATTCCGCCGATGCCGAGGACGTCGACCGCGAAGTCGTCGAACAGGAGCACCAAGCTGCGGGAGTTCGTCGCCGGGCTGAACGCGGACGACATCAAGTCGGGCGGCTGGTTCACGAAGCTCTGCGCCCAGGCACTGCGGACGTACACCGGGAAAGCCACCGGGAGTACTCTCAGGAGAAGTACGAGGGCGTGCCTGCGGACGGCATCGTCGAGCGACAGATCAAGCTGGCGGTGAAGAGCGCCATGATCGAAGGCGGGATCAGCGCCGGCGTCTACGCCGGGACGATCGCCGCGACCATCGGGTCGTTAGGTGGCGCCAGCCCCATTGCCGTCCCGGCTGGCGTCGCCACCTTCATGGTCGACCTGACCTACATCACTCAGCTGCAACTGCGCCTGGCCCACGACATCGCGGTGATCTACCGGGTTCCCCTGGACGTGGAGGACCCCGAGGACATGATGAAACTCGTCCGGGTGGCGTTCGGCATCAAGGCCGGCGAGATCGCCCGGGGCGGCCTTGTCAAGTTCGCACCCGGACTGGTCCGGCAAGTCCTCAAGAAGTACTACTCGGAACGGTCCTCGCCGCCGCGAGAAGCCTCCCGTTCGTCGGGAAGCACCTCCTGCAACGCAATGTCATCAAGTTCGCCATCCCCGACGTCGGGATCCCCCTCACCGTCCTCATGAACCGCTACACGACCGTGGCCGCCGGGAATCACGCCAAATCCGTGTTCCGCGGTGAGGCGGAGGTGATCGAACTCGCCGACACGTTGATCCGGCGCACGCGGCACCCGCGGCTGATGCTGTGGGTCGCGTGGCTCGTCATCAACGCGGACGGCAGGATCGCTGACGCCGAGAGCCTGCTGTTCCAGCGGCTGACGCGGCTCGCCCGGGCACGGCACCGGGTCGACGACGAGCCCGGGGACCTCGGTGACGTGGTTGACGCCGCCGAGCGGGTCGGGACCGTCGACGGGGCCTCAACACGCGGGAGAAGGCGGTCATCGCCGAGCTGCGGGATCGCTGCCAGCGACACTAGCCGCGGGTACGCGGCCCCGACGAGGGCCGCAGTCCGTAACGCCCCCGCAGCGGAGGACGACGTTCCGCAACGTGCGGGTCGCAGCCCGCCGCACCAGGGTGACGTGGATGATCGACAGGTCGGCAGTGGTGCCCCTCAGCGAAAGGACAGTGCCGGTGGCCGTGCACACGGAGCGGGCGTTCGAGGATGCCATCGAGGCGGCCATGGTCAAGGCCGGGTGGGAGCGTGGGCTGCCCAAGCACTACGACCGGGAGCTTGGCCTGGACACCGAGCAGTTGGCTGCCTTCGTCAACGCGACGCAGGCCGACGTGTGGAACCAGCTGAAGGTGCATTACGGAGACGGTGTCGGCGAGGCCCGGCGGGCGTTCGCCCGCCACGTCGCCAAGGAGATCGACAAGCGCGGCGCGGTCGACGTGCTGCGACACGGCGTGCGCGACCGAGGACACCTCATCCGGCTCGCCTACTTCCGCCCCGCGCACACCCTCGCCGACGACGCCCTGGTCCGATACGAGCAGAACCGGCTGTCGGTCACCCGCCAACTCGCCTACTCGGAGCGGGAGCCGCTCAAGGAACTCGACCTGGCGCTGTTCGTCAACGGCATCCCGGTCGCCACCGCCGAGTTGAAGAACCCGCTCACCGGGCAGAACGTCGAGCACGCGAAGGAGCAGTACCGGCACGACCGCGACCCGAAGGAGCTGCTGTTCGCCAAGCGGACGCTGGTGCACTTCGCGGTCGACCCCGACCTGGTCTTCCTCACGACGCGCATCGCCCGCGAGCAGACGCGCTTCCTGCCTTTCAACACCGGCTCCGAGGGCCCCGGGCAGAAGGGCGGAGCGGGCAACCCGCCCGCGGAGCCCGGCCGCTACCGGACCTCCTACCTGTGGGAAGAGGTCTGGCAGCCCGAGGCGTGGCTCGACATCATCCGCCGCTTCGTGCACCTGGAGGAGGGCGAGCCACAGCGCGGTGGCCGCAAGCCGGGCCCGCATTCGCGAAACCTGATCTTCCCCCGGTACCACCAGTGGCACGCGGTGCGCAGCCTGGTGGAGCATGCCGCCCAGCACGGGACCGGGCACAACTACCTGGTCGAGCACTCGGCCGGCTCAGGGAAGTCCAACACCATCGCGTGGCTGGCGCACCGGTTGTCCAACCTGCACGGGACGAATAACGAGCAGATCTTCGACAAGGTCGTCGTAATCACCGATCGATCCGTGCTGGACCGGCAGCTGCAGGACACGATCTACCAGTTCGAGCACCGCGCGGGTGTGGTCACCAAGATCAGCGACAAGGCGGAGGGCTCCAAGTCGGAGCAGGTCGCCAAGGCGCTGGCAGGTGAGACGACGAAGATCCTGATCGTGACCCTCCAAACCTTCCCGTACGTGTTGGAGAAGGCCGACGACCTGCGCGGGAAGCGGTTCGCGATCATCATCGACGAGGCTCACTCGTCCCAGTCGGGAGAATCGGCCGCCGCGCTCAAGCGGGTGCTGACGAAGCTGGGCAGTGACGACATCGACGAGGACAACGACCCGCTCACGGCGTCGGCGCTCGCACGCGGACGGCACGAGAGCCTGTCCTACTTCGCGTTCACCGCCACGCCGAAATCGAAGACGCTGGAACTGTTCGGCGTGCGGAGGGGCGAGGAGTGGTGGCCGTTCCACGTCTACTCGATGCGCCAGGCCATCGAAGAGGGCTTCATCCTCGACGTGCTGCGCAACTACGTCACCTACAAGACGTACTGGCGGCTCACCGGCGGGGACGACGGTCGCGAGGTGGACGAGCGCAAGGCCAGCGCCGCCCTGGCGCGGTTCGCCGTGCTGAGCCCGGCCAGCCTCCAGCAGCGCGCCGAGCTCATCGTCGAGCACTTCGTCAAGCACACCCGCGACAGGCTGGGCGGTCGGGCCAAGGCGATGGTGGTGACCCGCTCCCGCGAACACGCCGTGAAGCTCTACCGGAAGATCAAGGACTACGTTGACATGCGCGGGTACCGGGACTGCGGCGTGCTCGTCGCGTTCTCGGGCGAGGTGAAGGTGGACAACCTCGACTCCGACAAGGTGACCGAGCCCTCGCTGAACGGCTTCAGCGAGGCGGCGCTGCCTAAGGCGTTCGCCTACACGCGCGCCGACGACCCGAACGCGGCGGCCAACCCCAAGCCCGAATACCGCATCCTCGTCGTGGCCGAGAAGTACCAGACCGGGTTCGACCAGCCTTTGCTGACCACGATGTACGTGGACAAGGCGCTCAAGGGCGTCGCCGCGGTGCAGACCCTGTCGCGGTTGAACCGCACCCACCCGCGCAAGGGGCAGGACGACCTGTTCGTCCTGGACTTCGCCAACGAGGCCGAGGACGTCCAGAAGGCGTTCAGGCCGTTCTTCGAAACGACGATCACCAACTCGACCGACCCGAACCTGATCTACGACGCGGAGCGGGCGGTGATGGACCACCAACTGCTCGTGGAGTCGGAGATGGAGGCGTTCGTCGCCGAGTACCTGCGCGCGCAGCAGCTCGCGGGCGGGGGAAGCGAGTGGGACCACGCGCACGCCGCGCTGTACCGACTCACCGACCCGGCGCGCGACCGGTTCGCCCAACTGCTCGACGACGAGCCGGAACAGGCCGAGGCGTTCCGCTCCGACCTGCGCGACTACGTCCGCAAGTACGGGTTCCTCGCCCAGGTGGTCGGCTACCCGGACCGCACACTGGAACGGCTCTACGTCTACGGCAAGATGCTCCTCCCGAGGTTGCCCCGCCGGCAGGACCCAGGTGTCGACCTCGGCCAGGTCGACCTCACCCACCTGCGGATCGGCAAGACCGGTGAGCACGATATGGCACTCGCCCCCGAGGGGGAGCAGGTACTACCCGGGTTCGCCGGGGAAAGCGGCGGTGGTCAGCACGAGCGCCCCGTCACGTCCCTGGCCGAGCTGATCGCCGAGCTCAACGAGCGGTTCGGCAGCAACCTCGGCGAGAGCGACATCGTGCGCGGCTCGGCGGAAGCGGCGATGGCCGAACCTCAGGTGCGGGCCGCGGCGTTCGCCAACGACGAGGAGAACTTCGGGCACGTCTTCGACGAGGTGTTCGAGGACAAACTGTACGAGCGCATCGAGAACGACACCAAGGCGGTGCAGATGTTCGCCGACGACCCGCAGTTCAACTCGGAGCTGAAGAGCATCGCCCGCCGCTACGCCTACGAGTCGCTGCGCAGGGACGTGGCCTGATCCATGACCGCGCGACGGACCCTGGCTGAGCGGTACGAACTCACCTCACCGATCGGCCGCGGCGGCATGGGCGAGGTGTGGTCCGGCTACGACAAGAGGCTGGACCGGCCGGTCGCCGTCAAGCTGCTGCGCCCCGACGTGCTGCCACTCGGCTCGGACCACACCACTCTCGCGAAGCGATTCCTGCGCGAGGCGCGGCTCACCGCCCGCGTGGAGCACCCCGGCGTGCCGGCGGTGTTCGACGCGGGCGCGGAGGGGAACGAGCTGTACCTGGTGATGCAGCTCGTCCCTGGAATCGACCTGGGCGACTTCCTCGTGCAGCACCAGCCCGTGCCGGTGGACTGGGCGGTCGCCGTGGCCGCGCAGGTCGCGTCGGTGCTGGCCGCCGCGCACGCGGTCTCCCTGGTCCACCGCGACCTCAAGCCTGGCAACGTGATGGTCAAGCCGGACGGCACGGTCACCGTGCTGGACTTCGGCGTCGCCACACTGCTGGAGATGGACCTGACCCGACTGACGACGACCGGCGAAGCCGTCGGCAGCCCCGCCTACATGTCTCCCGAGCAAGTCCTCGGCGGCGTCCCCAGCCCGCGCAGCGACCTGTACGCCCTCGGCTGCATCCTGCACGAACTCCTCGCGGGCACGCGGCCATTCACCGCCGAAGGCACCTACCCGGCGATGCGGCAGCACGTGGAGGAGCCACCGCCGCCACTGCGGACACAACGCGCCGACACACCGGTCGAGATCGAGAAGCTGGTCCTGCGCCTGCTGTCCAAGGCCCCCGAGGACCGCCCGGCCGACGCGCAGGAGGTGTACGAGCGGCTGCTGCCCTTCCTGCCCGCGCCCCGGTCGGCTGTCCGGTCCGACGCACCGTCGAGCCCTTCCGACCCCACCCGCCCGTACCGGCAACCGTTCGCCCCGCGCGGCCGCGGAACCTCACGCCGACTGGTACCTGCATCCCCTCGGGTGCCGGACTTCGCCGGAGCTCGTGACGAGGCAGCCGAACTGGCCCTGGCTGGTCGGTTCACGCAGGCGGCGGAGCTTCTGGAGAACCTCCTCGGACACGCCAGCACGGTCGAACCTCCACGCGCTCAGCGCCGAGGTGCTCGCCTCCAGCTGGCGAACACCTTGCTGCTCGGTGGTGACTACGCCCGCGCTCTCACGCAGTACGAACTCCTCGTCGCCGAGATCGGGCCCGAACGGGCCGCCGACGACGCGGACATCCTGTACTGGCGGCTGCAGATCGCGGTCTGCCACGCCGCGCTCGGTGACGCGTCCGAGGCCCTCATACATCTGGCACCGGTGCTGGAGGTGCGGCAACGGCAACTCGGCCCCACGCACGACGAGGTCGTCGAACTGCGTCGGGAGGCGGCCAGGTTGCAGGCATCGGCAGGAGACGCACGGGGTGCCGCGGCACGGGTTCGCGCACTCCTCGAAGACCTTGGATCTTCACATCCGCGGAGAAACGAACTACGCGCGATGCTGGGGCGGCTCACGGGTTGACTCGGCTGCTTGACGATCCACACCGTTTCACCGATGAACCTTCACCGTCCTGCGGCGCCGTGCTTCCACTCCTCCAGCACCAGCCAGAACTCTCGCGGCCAGGAGATGGACAGCGGATCGAAGGAGTAGCCCTTCTCCGCCGTGTGTCGCCACAGGGTTTCAGCGCGTTCGGCTTCGTCCGTCAGGAGGCGGGCCGTTGCCAGGTGGTGTCGAGCGGCGACGTAGTCCCGCTCTTCCATCGCGTTCGTGAAGGCCGGCCAGATTAATTGTGATTGAGCGCGCTCCGGTGATGACGATGCCCGGATCACATGAGAGCGGCTTTTCGGGATGCCGCTGACGGTCATCGACCAGGTGGTTGCCCGTACTCCAAATAGACCGAATCTCCATGAACATATGCACGATGAGCTTGGGTTAGCCTGCGGACAAGCCGGGGAATGACGTAGTCGTCGATCTTGCTCATCGGAGCCCATTCCCAGCGATCCAATTCTGAGTCATCCAGGATGATCCGCTGTTCGTCGTCGCCGAGCGTTCCGCAGTCGAACAGCCAGAGCACCTTGTCACCTTCGCCATCGTTGGGCGCCCAGTCCACGACGAGTAGGCGTTGCGGCTCGCGGTCGAGGTCGAGTTCCTCCCGTAGTTCTCGTCGGCAGGCCGCTGCTGGCGACTCTCCGATGTCTACGTAGCCACCAGGGATGTCCCAGCCGTTGCTGTAGGTCTTGTGCACCAGCAGGATTCGGTCCTGGTCGTCGACGAACAAAGCTCCGGCGGCCATGCGGGGCGTTGCGAAGCGGTCGGCGTCTGTAGCCATGCGTTGAGCCTACGGAGGTCGTCGGACGGCTGCGCTACTCCAGGTTCAGGCGTTGGGCCAGGCTGGCAAGGGTGTGGCAGGGCTTGGTGCGTTGTCGGCGCATCCACGTCAGCACCAGTTGGCGGCTGAGGTAGTGGTGTTGGACCTGTTCGCGTGCGCGCTGTTCGGCGTCGAGCATGACCGTGAGCGCTTCCTCGGTCTTGTTCCATGCGCTCAGTGCGCGGGCTACTTCCAAGGAGTGTCGTACTTGGCGCTCGACGGGAAGGCCCGACGTGTCGACCGTGGGGCCGAGGTCTACAGCTATCTGGACGTCTCCGAGTTCCATCGCTGTGGCGACTTGATGGATCTTGACGTTTGTCGGGCCGAAGGCGGTCCACATGTGGTTAGCGTCGGTGCCCAGGCGTTGTGCCGTGTCGTTCGCTTCGCGCAGGAAGTCCTGGGTGCACGTGCGGTTATTGGCGCGCGCTGCCGCCATCGCCCCGGCGAGGAACAAGCTGCCGTAGATCGAGAGCATGGTGCGGTTAGCACGAGGCAGCCCGGGGTGGAGCACCGCAGCTGCTGCTTCGGTGAGCTGCATGGCTGGTGCGTAGCGGCCGGTTGAGAGCAGGGCGTGTACGACTGAGCGGAACAGTGAGCCGAGGATGACGAGGTCGCCTGTCTGCTGGGCGGCCGCAAGGCCGCGTTCGGCGGCGATCCAGGCGAGGTCCGCTTCTCCGAGCTTGGTGAGCAGTGACGTCGCGGCCTGGTAGCTGAGGGCCAGGAGTCGTTGAGCTTGGACGCCGTGGGTCTGCACCGCTTGGACGGCGTCGGCGAGCAGGAGTGGGACTCGATTAGCGACGAACCCGTACTTGGAGGCTTGGTAGGCGTTGAAGACCGCTTCCACTTCGCGACGCAGGCCATCGAGGTCGATAGGGCCAGCGTCACCGTTGGTCGTCGCCAGTAGTGGACTGAGTTGCCGGTAGTCCATGAGCGTGGCTCGGAGTGCGCAGACGCTCGCCATGCCGCCCTCAGGACTCCAGTCGAGCAGTGTCGGTTCGCCGATCAGGTCGCCGACCGAGATGCCCAGAGCGTCCGCGAGGCTGCGTATGACAGAGAGGCGGTCGAGGTCGATCCGGTTGTTCTCCACCTTGCTCAACCAGTCGGTGGTGCGGCCAACCCTCCCAGCCAGTACTTCCTGCGACACGCCTCGGCGGCGGCGGTACCAGGCGACGCGCTCCCCGATGGTCAGGCCGTTCGTCATTCCGCGCACCGCTTCATCCTCTCGGGTGATCGTCGATTTGACCCGGAAGATTTTTCCGGGGTGTGTTCCCCGATTTGATTGACGCTACCGACATTGCCCGCATTGGCATATTGCCGGGCGGTCAGTGGTGTCGCAAGCAGGCGTGGAGGCCATCGTCGAGGAGAAGCAGCCGGTGAGGTTGAGTTCGGCTCGTACTCGGGAGCTGGGAGAGGAGTTGCGCCGGGTGCGGCATCGGGCGCGGATGTCGTCGGCGTTGCTGGCTGAGGCGTTGGGCTGGTCGTTGGGCAAGTTGAGCAAGCTGGAGACCGGTAGCCGCGGTACGAGTGCGTGGGAGATCGGCACGCTGTTGGGGCGCTGCGGTGCGGACAAGGCGACGCGGGAGCGGGTCATGGCCGTCGCCAACGAGCCTGACACCGGGAGCTTCTTGCGGCTGCACGGTGGCGCTCCAGACTCGCTGTTGGCGCTGTCCCTGCACGAGCAGCTGGCGTTGAGCGTCGCTGTCTACGAGCCGTTGACCATCCCTAGCTTGGCACAGACGGAGGAGTACGCCTGTGCGCTGAGCGGCAAGGAGGTGGTGGAGGCACGTCTCTCGCGTCAGGAGGTGTTGCGACGACTGGGCGGACCGGATGCGGTCCTCTACATCCACGAGGCGGCGATCCGGCTAGTGGTTGGTGGCCCGGAGGTCATGCGCGACCAGATGCTTCGCCTGACGATGATGTGCGGCTGGGAGCGTATGAGTGTTCGTCTCGTGCCGTTCTCGGCTGTGGCAGGTGCTGCCCTGCGAGGGGCGGCTGGGCTGTTGACCTTCGCCGAGCCGGTCAAGCCGGTGGCTTACGCCGAGACCGAGGCGGCCACCGTCTTCCATGACGATCCGCTCGTCATCGGCGCCTACGAGGCCAAGATGCGGCGGTTGAAGCGGTTGGCCTTGAGCGTTGAGCAGTCACGAGCGGTCTTCGCGCGGTGGGCTGACGTCTACGACCGGAACGCACGCTGATGGCACTGCGTCCGTTCCGTTGGCTTCCCCATGACGGTCGACGCCACGCCGTCGACGCGGCCTTGGTGGCTCGCGACCAGGCCGCCACGCTGTGCGGCGAGGAGCTGGTCATTCCGGCTGCCCCGCCGACGAAGAGCGAGTGGTGTTGGCCTACCTGTCCGGACTGCGATGCGGCGTGGCGAGCTGCTGAGGGCATCTTGCCGTTCCCTCGTCAGGGAGGCGCTGCCTCCGGTCGCCGACGTGCCCGTTCAGTGGCGCTCCAGGATCAGGTGTAGATCGTCGATGCCGCACACCATCAAGCTTCGTGCGTTCGAGTTCGTGCAGGCTGCGCGTTCGGCACGCTTGCACTCCGACTACGCCCTGGCGCGGGCGATGGGCGTCAACCGCTCCACCGTGACCCGTGTGCTCAAAGGCGAACTCCAGCCGGGCCCGGCGTTCATCGGTGGTGCCTTGACCGCGCTGCGTGGGCAGTTCGAAGACCTTTTCGAGATCGTCCACGTCGTTCGGCCGACCAAGGGCCGGTCGTGATCGCCGACCCTGCCGAGTTGCCCGACCTGCGGCTGCGGATGCGTGAGTGGGTGATGACCTCGGAGTGCGGTCACGAGGTTGCCCGCCGCCTCAACGCGGGCAAGAGCGCGATCACGCCTCGGCTGTTCGGTCCGCCGGAGATCCAGCGAGCGAGCGCTGTTATCGGCGCACTGCTCATGGCTCGTTGTGAGGCGCGCCGTCTGAGTGAAGCGCAGCTTTACTGGGTCGATCGCGACATGACTGCGCTGACGCTTGCTGCCGCGGACCATCCGCCTCGAGAGCCGGTTATCGCGCGTCGGTTGCCTGCCGAGGCGGGTCTGATGGTGTTCAGCGAGTCGATCGATGTTGATGGCGGTGAGCAGGTGGTGGCCGTGTCTTGGTCCCACTGGATGCCACAGCACCTTGATCTCGACGACGGGTCTGGCTTGATCGTGTGGAGTCTGAACACGCCCGGTGGTGCGGTGCCGCTGCACCCGGAGTTCGATGGTGTCTGGCTGACCTACTGGACACCGCAGCTCGTCCCGCTCGCGGAGTCGGTGTTGCCGTTCGGACAGCCGTTGGTACCTCCGCGGTCAGTGGTTGGTAAGAGGTGGGCGTACGTCGTCTACACCGCCTGGCAGCTCATGACGCAGCGCGGTAGCGCTCGGCTCAGCGAACTTGAGGAACTTCCTCGTTCCCGGCATGGGCGCAAACGGGATCAACGTGCAGGTGTCGAGGATGCAGGTACTGTCCGGTTGGTTCGTGTCCATGCCCGCCACCGGGACGCTGCTTCAGGCGAACGCGAGGTGCCACGGTGGAGTAGCCGGTGGCCGGTCCGCGCTTACCGGCGCAACACCTGCCTCAACTCCAGGCTTCACGCCGACGGTGGCTGCGAGCACGAGGAGCAGATCGTGCCCGCCCACATCAAGGGGCCGGTCGACAAGCCGCTCAATGCCAGCACGAGAGTCCACATCTGGGACGCCCCGCCACCCTCCGAGCCTTGATCAGGTCTCCGTACGGTCACTTTCCTGGTGAGCTCATGTTTTCAACTGTCATGGATTCCCGCGTTGCGAGAGCCGTTTCGGGCGTGGTGGGAGCTGGCGTAGCGGCTCCATGTGATGCCTTGTTCGGCTGCTATTCGAGCGGTGGTGTCGGGGTGGATTCCGAGCATGGAGGCGACCACAGGGCTCGGTGTGGTGTGCAGGAGTTCCCGCAAGGCGGTGGTTCGACCGAGCTGGATCGGTATTCCGAGTGTGGAGAAGCGGTTGTTGAGCGTTCTTGGGTGGATAGGCTGCTCGGGGCGTTTGCCTGGGAAGAGCCAGTCGGTGTTGGCGTTCGGGCCCCGGTAGGTGTTGCGGTGTTCGAGGAGTTGGCGGGTCAGGTCGTCCAGTGGTGGTGGCAGCGGGGCGGGTGGGTCGCCGAGCCTGATGAAGACGTCGGGGCCGATGATCGTGATGTCGGTGCGCCGCAGGCGGGTGATCCGGCTGAGAGGCTGGGCGTAGAGCAGTGCCAGCAGCGCGATGAGGCGTTCGCGCAGTGGCCAGTCGTCGGCGGTGACCAACGTGTTGATCAGTGCGTGCTGCTGTCGGCGTGGCTGGATGGTGGCTGCGGGCAGTGGTGTTCTGGTGAGGCGTCGTCGGGGCGTGACCGCTGTCTGACCCGCCCAGCGCAGGAACGCCGTAGCGGGCTTTCGGGTCTGGGGGTTGGCCGCGAGCCAGCTGTCCAGGTCGGATTGCGGGCAGGTGGTCAGGGTGTGGCCGCTGCTGTCGAGCCAGGCCAGCAGCGCGGCGGCTTGGCGGACGCGTTCGCGGGAGACGCGGATGGTGGCCGGGGTCAACGGTGCCTGCTCGGCCTTGTTGCGCAGACGCCGCAGCTCGTTCCAGGTGGCGAAGCGCTGTACCAGAGCTCGGTGTTCGGCGTCGGCGATGCTGGCGAGCTGGGTGGTGAGCCAGCGTTGGAAGAGCATGAGCTGTTTGTCGATCGGCGCCAGGATGCCGCAGGTGATCAGCAGCTCGCGCAGGTAGGTGGCTTTGCGCCAGGCCGGGTGGGCGGCCAGGGCGTCGTGGCTGATCGCGATAGTGCCGCTGGCCAGTGCGGTGAGCAGCTCGGTGGTGCCGGGTTTGGCCAGCCAGGTCAGGCCGTTGTGCGGGTTGTCGTTGAGCCGCAGCTTCTCCAGCAGCGGCAGCAGTTCCGCGCGAGGCCGGCCGGTGCCGTCGTCGAGCACCGTGGTGAGGCGGTCGGTGAGGGTGCAGCGTTCGCAGAGCTTGTCGCCGACCAGCAGTCCTTCATGACCGCAGCGACGGCAGAAGAACGAGCGCGCGATGCCCGCGCAGTCGCGGCAGATCGCAAGGCCGGTGCCGTCGCGTCCGGGCAGCAACCGGTGGTCGCCGCACTTCGGGCAGCAGCCCCGGTCACGGGTCGCGCGTTTGATGCACGGGCGGCACACCGGTCCCTCCCAACGGACAGCGGGCCGGGAGAAGCGGTCGCAGCGCACGCACTTGCTGTCGGCGAGCCGTGTGTCGCCCCACTGCATTCGCGTTCGAGAGGTCACTGCGGACGGATGCGAGCGCGAGTGGGCCGCAGCGCCCCGGCTCCGGCGGCCGGCGGTGTGGCCGTTCCCGCCGATCCGGTGGCGGTGCGACGGGTGACGTTGGCGGCGTCGGTGTGGATCAGCTCGGCGGGGCTGCACTCGAAGATGTCGCACAACGCGGCCAGCACTGTGAGCGAGAGCCGCTCCGGGGTGCCGGTGACCAGCCGGTGGACCTGCGAGACCGACAACTCGACCCCACGATCGCGCAGCAGCGGGACGAGTTCGGTGGTGGAGAACATGCCGTGATCGGCCATCAGGTCCCGCAGCCGCCAGTCGTAGCCGACTCGCCGTTTCATCGCGTTCATCGCGCGCTCCCGCCGTCGGTGGTCGGTGTCAGTGCCGAGGCAAGGGTGTCGTCGAGGCTGCGGCGCAGGGTGCGGGTGCGGAAGTCCGACGAGACGCAGGTGTAGATGGAGGTGGTGGACGCGTGTTCGTGACCGACCTGCTGCTGGACGAAGAACGGGTCCCAGCCGGCCTCGATCAGGTGCGTGACGTAGGAGCGGCGCAGCGAGTGGAAGTCCAGGCCGGGCTCCAGGCCGAGTGCGTCGCGGTAGGTGGCGAAGCGGGCGTTGAGCGCAGCGACGCTGATGCGCGCCGACTGCTCCGAGGGCCACAACGCAGGACTGTTCGCGTGTGCCATGCGCGGCCGAATCTCGGTGATCCACTCGTCCAGCACCTCCGCCGACCAGTCCCACACGGTCAGCACGCTGCGCCGCTTGGGCGGACTGCCGGGCTTGGCCTTGCCGAACCGCACGTGCAGCACCCCGTACTCGCCGAACTCCCGGGCATGCGGATTGGTCGCGAGGTCGGCGGTGTCCAGCATCCGCGTCTCCGTGCGCCGCAGGCCGAAGGCGTAGGCGACCTTGAACAGGGTGGCGTCGCGGAACGCCGCCAGCCAGCCCTTGCGGCCGGAGTCCCGCACCCGCGGCACCGCGTCGTCGGCGTAGTCGAAGAACGCCCGGATCTCGTCCAGGGTGAACGCCCGTTTGGCCGGCTCGGACTCGTTGTCCTGCACGTGCACCGCGGTGTTCCACTCATGGCACACCTGCACCGGATGCGTGCCGAACCGCCGCTCGCATTCACCGGCCCACCCGTATGCGGGATCGGTCAGGTAGTGGCAGAACAGCCGCAGAGCCTGCTGATAGGTCCGCAAGCTCGACCGGCTCACGCCTTTGAGCCCGCGCAGGTCGGCGCACCATTCGTCGACCATCGCCGCGCTCCACTGCCACGGGAAGGCGTTGACGTGCTCGACGAAACCACGCACCCGCTTGCCCCGGTTCGCGATCGTCGACGCGGCCAGGTTCCGCGCGGACTGCTGACGCTCCCACCCGGTCAGCATCGCCTCGAAAACCTGTTCCTCGGGCCGCAGGAACACCAGCCCGTCGACCAGCTGCAGCGCCGTTGCGCCCGCCGTCGGTTGCTCTCCCTCGCCCACCAGCCGCCTTCCGCCGCTCGCACCAGATGCGACATCTTCGCATCAGATGCGATAATCGGCGCAAACACGCAGATAGATGGCAGTCACGTCGATCATCGGCGTGCGTGTCGACCAGAAGCCGTCAGCCTTGGCGGCAGCTTGCCCCACACCTCTTACCGCCCAGGTAGAGCACCTTCTGCGGCGACGATCGCCACGACCGTTCCCACACCGACTTGGGATCGCATCAGATGCGATCCTGCGCACATCCGTTGGGGGCTCATATGGGGAATCACATTGGGGATCAACTTGGGGTTCCTGTTAGAACGCCACCCCCTACGGCGGATGTAAGCGCAGGTCAAAGGGCCTGTAAGGGGTTCCGCTGGTATCCCAGACTCGCTTGGGCGCAAGCACATGAGCAACATCGGGGCTGGCGGCAGCGCGGGAAGTCAGAGGATGCGTCTCCCCCAGGGGTGACCTCGGAGTTCAGAGCGAGTCCAGGGCCTCATCGGTGTGGCCCTGGAGCACTCGATAGCTCGTGTATTGGTCCCACCGGATGTTGTGTTGGCCGCTGACGGTGTCGCTGCGGCGTGTTCCGGCCGTCACTGGGTATCGCTGCCAGGCGGACGTGCTACAGGCGACACGCACGTAGCCGGAGGCTCGGGTGATCGAAACATGACCCGCGCCGGCCCGAGGCGCCGTTACCGAACATCTCCTGCCTCACCGAACCCCTGAGCAGCGGTTATAGGGTGCGGTAGTAGCTGGGGTAATCGGTTGGTGCCTCCGTCGCCCGGCCTGGGCATGTCGCCCGTCCAGTGGAAGCCTTCAAAGGATTCGGTCGGCACGTGTCCCCTGGCGGCCCTTATTTCGGAGTTCTGGAGTGTCCACCGCACTCGTCCGCCTCCGGAGGGCTCCGTGTCCCGTCCTGATCTCGATAACTCCCGCCTGCTGCACACTCCCGCTGAAGCGGCGGCGCTGCTGGCCGTCCGCGAGTCGTGGCTTCGCCGCAAAGCCGGACGCCGGGAGATCCCGTGCACCTTCCTTGGCAAGCACCTGCGCTTCTCCCCTGACGACCTGGCCTCGATCGCCCACGCCGGTGCTCGCCCGGCACGCTCCACGCGACCGCCAGCCAGGCGCCACAGGTCCTTTCGGGACTGACAAAAGTTCTTGTGCCGCAACGCTTGCATTGCTCGGCTACTGGAGCGTTCATCCTCCTGTCACGCCGTGACCATCACACCGCCGACGACGAAAGGGCAGCACACATGGCTTGGGTGGAACAGTCGGGAAGCAACCACTGGCGCGTCCGGTTCCGCCGCGACGACAGCACAATCGGATCCATCCCCGGCTTCAGAAGCGAGAAAACCGCTCAGGACCACGCCGACGACCTCGAATCGGACCAACGCCGCGGCACCTGGCTCGACCCCACCGGCGGACGCACGACTCTGGAGGAGTGGCTCACCGACTGGTGGGACGCCCTCGACGTCGACACCCGCACCGAGGACAACTACCGCAGCATCGTCCGCAACCACATCCTGCCGCGCTGGGGCGACACCGCCCTGGCCGACATTACCAATCTCATGGTCCAGGCCTGGGCCAAGCAGCTGCGCGCCGGACACCTGTCACCGGTCACCGTCGCCGGGTTCGTCAAGCTGTTCTCCCAGATCCTCACCGACGCCGCCGAGGACAAGCTCATCATCGCCAACCCCATCCGACCCCGACGACGCGGACGCCGCAACCACGTCGCCCGCATCCCCGAGAAGGTTTGGGCCCAACCCGCCGAGGTGCTGCGGGTGGCGGACCAGGTCGCCGCGTTCTACGGACCGGTCGGAGCCGTGCTCGTGGTCACCGCGGGTTGGACCGGCGCCCGCTGGGGCGAACTGACCGGCCTGCAACGCCACAACCTGCACCTGTTCGACGACGACACCGGCTTCCTCATCATCGACCCGCAGAACGGCGCCCTGCACGAATCCGCCGGCGGCAGGCTCTGGCTCGGCCCGCCCAAGACCGACACCTCAGCCCGCACCATCACCCTCAACCCCTCACTCGTCCGACTCCTGCGGGCACACCTCGACCACCACGTTCACCCGCACGTCTTCACCACCCCCGAGGGCGCGCTCCAACGCCGCAGCAACTTCAGCAAACGCGCCATGCGCCCCGCCGCCGACGGCAACCTCGACCAGCCCCGCGCCGTGCTGCGTCTTCAGCCGGTCAAGCTCGGCTTGACCTTCCACGGCCTGCGCCATAGCCACAAGACGTGGATGATCGCCGACACCATCCCCGAGATCGCCCAGTCACTCCGACTCGGCCACATCCTCGAAAACCCGGTCCAGCGCACCTACTCCCACGTCGCCCCCGAAGTCACCACCCGCCTGCTCCAATGCCTCCAAGACCGCTGGGACAAGGCCGTCGTCGACGTCGGTGACAGCACCTGGCGCAGGATGGCGTAGCCAATGTGGG
Source organism: Actinosynnema sp. NPDC004786 (assembly GCF_053601135.1). Taxonomy (NCBI): domain Bacteria; kingdom Bacillati; phylum Actinomycetota; class Actinomycetes; order Pseudonocardiales; family Pseudonocardiaceae; genus Actinosynnema; species Actinosynnema sp. NPDC004786. The sequence goes on from NZ_JBSGBG010000016.1 coordinate 123,488, forward strand.
GGTGTCTGCAGCAACCACCTCGACATGCACACCCTTCACGACCTTGACGGGCCCTGGGCTGCATCGGTATGGGCGTCCTCGTGCCCGCCGACTCGGTGAGCATGGTGAACGAGCGCCCTGTTAAACCACTTGGCGACGAGGTCGTCAAAGCTCGACGAGTTACCTGTGTCATCTGCGGGAGCGGCGGCACGCGAAATCGTCGCGGCTCTGTGTGGTCCCGCTGGGCTCCCCTGCCGCGCGGCATGCGCTCGCCGACGACCCCCGTCGAAGCTGTGGACATGGCTGGACGTCGCGCTGTGATGGACCACGCAACCGACGTTGCAAGAGTGAGTAGACACCCTACAGCGAGCAAGGCTCATCGGTGATTCTGTCGAACATACCAGGGATGAACTCGACCAAGCTCTCAAGATGATCGACGCTCTACTTACGGTAGGTGTGCGACTTGCTGCGACTGGTGCCAGGCATGTCATCGGTGTCCGCACGGCCGACCTCGGACCGACCTCCCAACGAACGTCGAACTCCGGTCAGTTACCGTGACATGGTGACGGAGAACTGAAGCACTAGCGTCCGTACATCGCAAGAGAGAGGAAGGCCTTGTCAACAATAACAGTTTTCGAGGTCGCTGGCCAGATCCAACAGGCCATGCAGCAAAAAGCCTTTCAACAAGATGGCACTATCCCCTTAGATGCGCACCCATACCGCACATTGAAGCGAAGCAAGCAAAGCTTAGCCGTTTTCGTCGAAAAAGCCGCCGACTCAATCACAATAGTTGCGTTCGGACGAGTCGTGCCCGGCGATTTATCTGGCACATCGAACAGGAATCTAGAGTTTGATTCCTGCCGCATGGTGACACCCGGCGTTTCCGCGTCACCGAACACCAGATTGCACTCCATCCTAACCAGAGCACTAGAAAATCGCGCAACGCTGACCCCCGGTCAGGGCGACGAGTTAGCATCTCTGATTTCTCAATTCAGCAAGCATGCTGCAAATAAAATAAAATCTCTGAGAAAACAGATGGAACTTAAAACAGTTACAGGCAACGCCGGGTTCCTGTTGGCCTGCGAGCAAGATGCTGTAGCACTATCGCTAAAAGCAGCCAATTTACATACCCAGTTGTCAAAGCTGTCAACTTGGTCGAGCGACTCACCAGGCATGCCGTTCATCACAGGCCTAAAGGAGGCTCATAATCCTGTAGAATTTTGGTCATGCCCCGATCATCAGGTGTTGCGGTTACAGCAAGATGAAACTCCACCCTTCGGCTGGATGCGCTTGACGCGAGATAAACGCGGCTCCGGACAAGGTGTCACATTGGTCAACATTAGACCCATTGGCGACTATGAACCGGCCGGCGCGGATCTCATCTATCTCCATCCGAAGTTCGGTGCTCTCGCGTTGCTTCACTACAGCCCGAATAGAAATTTCCCTGATTATGTGGATAAAATAGATAGTATGTATGCGGACAAGGGAAGCCTCGGAGATTTACGCCTTGCGCCCAGGCCAGGGTTCATCAAATTTACGGAGAACAGAAAATTCGAGGCTACAAGGGAACGGCTGCTGAGCGGTACCATCCACGTTGCAGAGCATCTCCGAAACGTGGGCCGACAGCACGACGGCAGATTTCAGTCTCAAAGGCACCTAAGCAACAGCACATTCGCAGCACTGCTGGGTAGCGGATGGCTCGGAGCACGCGAGGCGAGTTATGAGAAAGCCCGCGAAGTCGTCAAAATGACACTTGGAGCAAATCGTGCAGCGGTTATTGCCGTGCATAGCGAATGGGAATTCATAGAGCAACAGTCACGCTCGGATCAAACGCTTTTCTGACGACATTAGGCCGACAGGAATAACTTTGATCCCTAAGGCGATCACCACTGGCACTGCATACAGCTAAGCAAGCTCGCTGCCATTATAGTCAACTGATCTTTGAATAGGGAACCGGACGTATGACTGATGATAGAGAAGCGCGACGTCACGCGCGTCAAGTTCGAGCAGCACTGGAGCGCGACTACGTTAGCCACATTTACGCGGGCGATCTTCAGCAGTATGGCACGGCGGACGCGGAGCAACGACTGCTTTCACGGGCGCTGACCGCACTGGCCGTGCGGATCGTTACTGGAGTAGACCCAGTCAAGGCCGGCGATTTCGTCATCGACGGCATAGCCGATCAAGGTATTGATGCAATAGCACTGCGCAAGGAACCGCCGCATGTCTACCTCGTGCAAGCGAAGTGGAGCGACACGGGTACGGCGAAGATCGGTCGAGAGGCCGCGAGGGAACTGGTCAGCGGCCTAGACTATCTCGATCGCGAACGGTTCAGTGATTTCAACGCACGCGGTGAGGCCCTCGGGGAGGCAGCGTCTTTTTTAATGGTCGAGGAGAATGCGCCTATTACCCTTGTCATAGCACTGATGGGCACAGCAACCCCCGGTCCGAATCCAATACGGGTACTCAACGATGCAGTGGCACGTTTCAATCAAAACGGACCCCGACTGGACTATCGATTCTTACATGCTCAGGATTTTATCCAACAGATTCGCCAAGACCGTGAACCCGAGCCGATAAATCTAGATGTAACGCTGAGCCCGTGGCATCAACATGACGGATTGCATACTTCCTTTCAAGGCTCAGTACGGGTCGAGGATGTCGCGGCGTGGTCAACTCAGTATGGCGCCGGCCTGTTCCGTTCAAATATCCGCGATCCACTCGGTTCGACTCGTACGAATAGCGGGATCGTACAGTCTCTAATCACTGAGCCGGGTAACTTTTGGTACCGAAACAACGGCATCACTGTACTATGTGAAAGCATCAAAGCCCGGCCTGGCTCGATGCAATTTCCACATAACCTGCCGATGCAGTTGACCGCCTTGAACGCAAGCGTTGTCAATGGCGCTCAAACTGTCACCGCGATCGCCGAAGCGATGCGTACTCACCCAGAAATCGCCGCACAGGCGAAGGTTGGTGTCCGGGTCATAGCAACTAACGGGGCCGCTGGGTTCGCCGAAGATGTCACCAAAGCAACCAACCTGCAGAACAGTGTGGAGGCTCGTGACTTTATTGCGCTTGACCCCGTTCAGAGCGAGATCCGCGAAGACTTCGCCGTTGACCTGAATAAGCAGTACACGATCAAGCGCGGTGCCCCTGATCCGTCGCCTGAATCAGGCTGCTCGATTGTGGAAGCCGCTGCCGCACTTGCCTGCCTGCATCCGGTCGCCGATTATTCTGCGCGCCTCGCCCGCTCACTCGATCCACTTTGGGAACGCGGCGAACGCGGCGCATACGAGGTGCTTTTCAACCCACGCCCTTCTGCCTTACAGATCTGGAGAGCTGTCATTACGGTGCGGGCTGTACGCGAAAACCTACACGCGACGCGCTCGGAGCGAGAGGGCAGAGCCGCCGTTGTGGCACAACACGGTGAATATTTGATTGCCCATCTAGTATTGAAACACTTAGGCGTGTCGCAGATCGATGAGTACGGATACCCATGGGAGGCCGAGATACTGCCACGCGTCACGAATGCAGTTGCCGCACTCGTACCATGGCTCATTCACCACACTGACGCCGAATACGGTGCCGATACACAGATACGCACTATCCTCGCGAATCCCGAACAGACACGACGTCTAAGTTTCCTCGCCTTAAGCTCTGCGGAAACGGGAGAGAATCCCCCACCTCTGCCGGCTGAGTACACGCGAGCTAAGCCTGAGCGCAAGCCACGCCGCCCGAACACCGTTCCCTACCTAGTTGACGCGCACGCGATCGCTGAGGGAACTCCGCTGGTTTACAACAGCCCCGTCACCACTGAGAATTTGGCGCTCGCCGGATGGCTCGCCGAGGACGAACGCCGCAGCCGGGCGACTTGGGTTAACAGTCGTACGAAGCCGATCCTTTGGGAAGCTGATCAGCAGCAATATTCCCCTTCTGGTCTGATTCGGAAGATGTGGCAGCTCGCCGATTGGAAGAGACAACCCGTCGCGAATCAGGGAACCACACGGTGGCTAGTTAACGGTAGCGAGAGCTTGTGGGCGCTGGCTCTACGCCTACAGGATGAGGCTCCCCCCGAGTAGCGGAAATTCAGCCAACAGGAACATAGATTATATTGGGAGCACGTTCTCATGCCTTTGCTCGAAGGTCTGTCTTATACAGAAAAGCGCCAAACCGAGAGCGTGAAAGTTATTTAGGTTCGCACACCAGGCGGGCTGCACTCCTAACTGTCAGAAATATAAATCACAACGAGGAGACAGGTCAGGCGGACGCGACATTCATACGAGAATTTTCCATTTCTTCAGGCGGATGATGACCCACACGGCGGTCCACCTGAAGTAGTTGTCCTGCGGTTCTGCATCTACGGCCGGAGAAACCTAGGCTGAACAACAGCTAAAGTATATTACCTGCCAGATCTATGTGGTCCATGATGACAACACTGAGGTTGCTTTGAGTAGTCAAGTCGACGGCACGCGTCAGCAGGTCGTCGACTATCTACGCAGTTACGGCTTTTCATAGCCATCATAGGATATATCACGGTGTGAGTACGCCGGTGACGACGTGACGTGGTGACAGGGCAGTGAAGTGGATACATGGAAGGAACCCGCCGTGACGCCGCTCGACATCTCTTACTTCAGCGACGACAACCGCGCCGACGAGCCGGTCACCGTCGACTCCGAAGCCGCCCTCGACGACGTCCTGACCGACATCCTGGCCAACCCGCAGCCGCATCCGACCGTGGTGTATGCCCAGAACCGGCCAACGGTCGGTCCGGCCGAGTTGCCTGACCACCAACTGAAGTTCGACTTCGACACCCAGCACCACGTCGCCGCCGTTCACCTGTTCGGGCCGACAGACTTCCTGCCGGACGAGGCAATGAGTGGCGCGGAAGACACCGCAGCATGGATTGCCCTACCTCGGCAGACCGACACTCGGGTTCCTAACGGAGTGACGCTCTACATCGACAAGGACACGCGTACCGCGTTTCCCAAAGAAGCCGCTCTTCCGCTGAACCTGCTCCGCGAACTCCTGCACGAGTTCATGCGAACCGGCAAACGCCCTACATGCGTCGACTGGCAGCAGACCGACATCTTCTAGGGTACTGACCGGCGTAGTTCCTCGCCAAGCTCACGGTTGTGGAGCGACGGACGAACATTCCAACACGACCGAACCGACCGGTGCCTGACTCGCCCATGCGATCCGCCGCCGACGCGCCCAAGCCTGCCTCGGATGAACCGGCGGTCGTGGGGCTTCACTAGAGATGACACGTCGACTCTTGGTGCCGTTGCGCGTGCTGGTCAGAGCGACCCTGCTTTGGACGTTCGGATCCGCACCCAGGCGGCGGGGGCGGAGGTGAACCGGACGTCGGTGCCCTTCCCCATCACCGTGACCGACACCCGGTCCCCCACCGGCACCTGCGCCACCCTGCCCGGCAGTCGGTAGCTCCAGCCGCGCACCTCCACGTCGGCGACCGCGGCGAACCTGAGGTCGAACCGCACCCAGTCGTGCTCAGGCGGCGCCTCCCAGCTCCGACGGGTGGCTTCGTCCAGCGGTCCTTCGAAGGACGCGGTGATCGCCTGGTCGCGTTCGTCCCAGTGCAGGGCGTAGAGCTCGAACGCCGACAGGTCAGATGTGCTCATGGAAGGTGTCGATCTCCGGTCCGGGGACCGCCGTGTACAGCCGCTGGTCCAGCCTGCTCGTGAACTTGTGCGGCCCGTCGTCCACCGCATCCGGGGACGAGTTGTGGGCGCTGATCTTGCCGAAGCGAAACTGCTCGGCGCACGTCAGCGTCAGGCGCAGCGACTCGCCTGTCACGGATACGGCCAGCCTCGCCCTCGGCCGTTGCGTGAACTCGACCGACACGGTGGCCGGGAGCACCGCGCCGCCGGAGAGCCGGACGTCGTCGACCGCCAGGAACCCCAGGTGTGCCTGCACGTAGCGGTATCCGGGCACGTCCGAGACGACCGGCAGGTCGACGCGCAGCGTGCAGCCCGGGCCGCGGCGCTCGAACCGGATCGACCGCAACACCAGGCCGGTGAAGTCCGGGCCCTGCGGGTAGAACCGGGCCAGCAACTTCTGGTCATTGGGCAGGAGTCGTTCTGCGCCGGTGATCAGTGCTGCGGATGGGTCAGACGGCGACGGCTCCTGAGGTGTTGGCATGACGTACTCCCCATGCGAGTGTGAGCAGCGTCCAGGCTGACAGGTCCTCACCCGCCAACCGTGCCCAGAGGCGGGCGAACTCCGGTTCGGTTTCGGGCCAGGTCCTCCTGGTCGAAAGGCGCCCCGCCCAGGTGCGCACCGCCAGATCGGCGTACGGGTACAGCGCGTAGTCGTTGGTGAGATCGGCGACGGTCGCCCCCGCAGTCCATGGGCCGATGCGCGGCACGCTCTGCAGCTCGTCCCGTAGGATGGCCGGGTCGAGTTCGCCCCACTTCGGGCCGAACTCCAGCACTGCCTCGGCGGCGGCTTTCAGGGGACGGCGCTTGAAGGCCATCCCCAAGGCGGTGAACTCGTCGTCCGGGAGTGCCAGGACGGCTTCCGGTGTCGGAAACAGCCACGCTGGCCCGTGAGGCGTGAGGACTTCCTCTCCGTGCGTCTGGCAGAACGCCCGGTAGAGCTTGCGCGCCTGACCCGCTCGAATCACCTGCCGGATGATCGACGTCGCCAGGGCGTCCCACAGGTCCGGGTTGCGCCAACGTCCTACCGTGCCGGCCGCGCGCAGCACGTCCACCACCTCATCGGTGCCGGTCAGCCCATCCGGGTCGACGACATCGAGCACGGGAGCGCCCCCCTCGTCCCGCACCCGGTGTGCCTTCGTCCGGTTGCCACCAGTCTCTGTAGGTGTGCAGGTCAGCACCCAGGTGGAGCTGCCGGAACGGACGGCGCGATAGGCGGTTTCGCCTACCGACAGCCAGGAGGGATGGTCGGTCATCACCGAGGACACGATCACAGCGAGCTCCCTGGGGCGGGTTGGCAACCGCCCATGATGCCGATACCACTCCGTCGTCTCGGGAGATCGGCCAGCGTGGCGGATTCACGAACGAGTTGTCGGAGAGTCCGCCGCCTAGGCTCAGCCACATCGTCATGCGCAGCGACCACCACCGTCCCCCGCGACCAACAGAAAGACCAACCGCGGGTTCGGGCACTAGACCCCCGCTGACGGCCGCACCGACCATCCTGGGGTCATGGCACCGGCGCCGAAAACTGACGACGGCTACGGCCACCGAAAAGTCCCCGGGCAGATCCACCCAGCTGGGTTAGTGAGAGCTGGAGCACACAGCTGACAACATTTCGTCCAGAGCGACCGCCTGCTCCAGATTTGCTCCAGCTCGGCCACCGCAGTCCACAATGGACGGAAAAGCAAGATCGCCCGCCACCTGCATTACCGCAGGTCAGCGGGCGAATCAGACGAACCATTTACTTGTGGAGCTGAGGGGACTCGAACCCCTGACCCTCACACTGCCAGTGTGATGCGCTACCAGCTGCGCCACAGCCCCTTGCCTGCACGTTTCCCGGCGGTTGGGGCCGCCGTTCTCGTGTGGCAATACCGTACAACACCGCCCCCGCCCCGACGAAATCGGGGGGTACCCCCAACGCGTTTGCCCTGGTGGGCGCGGTGTCGGGCTACTTCAGCAGGGTGGTCAGCCAGTCGCGGTCGTCCCAGTCGACGACCTGGCCGTCCTTCATCACCGTCGGCGTGCCAGCGAAGTTCCCGGTCGCCTTCACGGCGTCCAGCCCGGCCTGCGCGTCCTGCTCGTGGGCACCGCCGTCCACGCACTGCTGGAACGCGTCACCGGTGATCCCGAGGTCCGCGCCGAGCTTCGCCAGCTCCGCCTTGGTGTACCCCGGCCCGCCCTCCTCAGGCTGCCGCAGGAACAGCGTCTCGTGGTACTCCCAGAACTTGCCGGCGTCGGCCGCGCACAGGGCCGCGTTGGCCGAGTCGCGGGAGTACCCCTCGGGGTCCGAGTAGCGGTTCAGGAACGGCAGGACGTGGTAGCGCACGCGGAGCTTGCCGGCTTCGATCTCCTGCTTGATCTGCTCGCCGTAGGTCTTCTTGAAGTTGCCGCACGCGGGGCACAGGAAGTCCTCGTAGAGGTCCAGGGTGACCTTCGCGTCGTCCCGGCCGACCACGACCGCGCCGCCGTCGCGCTCGATCGGCGCGGACACGCCGGTGACCGGCGGCAGGTCGGCCAACGACGGCTTGGCGTCGGAACGGCTCCAGAGCACGCCGCCGACCACCACGGCGGCCAGCACGACGACGACCACGACGCCGATGACGATCCGGTTGCGGTCGTTCGACGTGCCACGCGCCGTCGCGACCGACTTGGCCGCCAACTGCTGCTGCTTCTTCTTCCGAGCGTTGCGCTCCGCGCCACCCACCGCACTGCCCTCCCGGTCACACCCGCCCGCAGGCTACCGAGCGATGCTGAGCGGAACCTGAGTGGTCAGGCGTCCGGTTGGCGGGGCCGGCCCGCCAGGCGCTCGCCGACGGGCACCTCCGGCCCCTCGTCCAGCCGGCCGGACTCGCCGGCCACGTCCGCCGCCACGTGGGTCTCGTCGGCCTTGGGCAGCGTCTCGGGCGCGAACAGCCAGAACACCAGCGCCAGCGCGGCCATCGCGCCGGTCACGGCGAACGCCGCGCCGTAGGAGAACCGGTCCGCCAGCACGCCGGCCAGCAGCGGTCCGACGATGGCGCCGCAGTCGGCGACCATCTGGAACGCCGCCAGCACCGGCCCGCCCTTGGCCTTCGCCCCGATCACGTCGGCCACGACGGCGTTCTGCGGCGGGTTGAGCAGTCCCGCTCCGACGCCCGCGACGAGGGACGCGACCATGAACATGGGCACGTTCCCGCTGTACCCGAGCCACACCGTGCCGATCGCGGACACCGCGAGCCCCGCGATGGCCACCGGCTTGCGGCCGATGCTGTCGGCCAGCTTGCCCGAGATCATGAGCACCGCGGCGTTGCCCGCGGCGAACACCGACAGCGAGATGCCCGCGACGGCGGGCGTGCTGCGCAGCGCCTCCACCACGAACAGCGGCACCAGCGAGATCCGCACGCCGAACACCGCCCAGCCGTTGGCGAACCCCGAGGCCAGCGCCGCCCGGTAGGCCGACCGCCGCACGGCCGTGCGCACGGACATCGTGACCTGCTCGGTCGAGTTGTCCAGCGCGGCGAGCGTGGACCGGCGCAGGAACCACCAGACCACGAGCGCGGCCACCACCAGCGCCGCCGCGTAGGTCACGAACGGCACCTGGATGGAGATCTCGACCAGCAGCGCGCCGACGATCGGGCCGCCGATGTTGCCCAGCAGGAACCCGGTGGCCCACAGCCCGGACGCCCGGCCGCGCATCGGGGCGGGCGTGATGCGGATCAGCAGGCCGACGGCGGCGACGGTGAACATGGTCGACCCGACGCCCGCGAACGCCCGGAACACGATGAGCTGCCAGTACGCGGTGGCGAAGCCGCACGCGCCGGTGCCGACCGCGACGATGAGGATGCCGACGATGTAGACCCAGGTCTCGCCGAACCGGTTGACGAGCCGGCCGCTCATCGGCGCGAACAGCAGCCTGACCAGCGCGAACGAGCTGACCACGGCGGACACGGCGAACGTGCCGACGTCGAAGCTCTTGGCGTACGCGGGCAGGACCGGCGCGACGATCCCGAACCCGAGGGCGATGATGAAGCTCGCCACGACGAGGACCCACACCTCGCCGGGTAGCCGGGGCTTGGCCGTCTTCTCCGAGCCTCGCCCGTCGGTCCCCAGCACCGCACGCCCCTTCCGCTCACCGTTAGCTGTGCTAAGGATATGCGGTGCGGCAACTAAATACTCAATCGAGCAGTTCGTCGACCCTGCGCGCGTACGCGGTCACGGGGTAGCAGACGTCGAACCCGCACGCCTCCACGAACCGCTCCCCCGCGCCGCCCTCGGCCACGTGCCCGGCCACCAGCAACGCCCCTGCCTCCCGCAACGCCGCCACCGCATCCCGCACCAAAGCCCGACCCAGCCCCCGCCGACGACGCGCCGGCCGCACGACCGCGTGCTCCACCAGCCCCACCCGGCGCTCGGTGAACCCGGACGCGAATCCCCCGATCCGGTCACCGTCGTCCACCACGACGAACACGCACCGCGGGTCGTCCAGGCGCTGACCGAGGTGCCGCAGCAGCCGCGGCCCGTCCACGCCCAGGTCGTCGGCCAGCAGCTCGGCGATGCCCGGCAGGTCGGTGTCCCGCGCCGGCCGCACCAGCGACGACCGCGCCACCTCGCCCCGGTGCACGACGGCCAACGCCTCCTCCACCGCGTGCCACCCGGTGTCGTCGGCGATGCCCTCGATCTCGGCCACCGTGGTCGGCGACGCGTACAGCACCGCCTCGGCCCGCCCCACGTCGGCGAACGTCTGCTCCAACCGCATGAGCGTGCCCGCGACCTCGGCCGACGACCCGTACACCGCGCACGCGTGGTTGCCGCCGGGCAGCGGGTTGTCGCGGTTCACCACGACCTGCGCCACCCCGACCCGGCCGACCTTGCCGTACCGGACGGCGCCGGCGGCCAGCCGGGCGGCCTCCACCAGCCCGGCCAGCTCACGGGCCCGGTACGGGTCGAGCAGGTCGGGGTCGTCGGGATCACGCAGCGGGTCGACCACGACCTCAGCCTCGCACGTCCCGGCCCTTCCACGTCGTCGTGCCGCGCAACGCCCGCCACGCCGACTCCAGCGACAGCGCTCCGAACGTGACGTAGGCCGCGGGCGCGAGCACGGCCGCGGCCCGCGGCTGCCGGGCCCGCTCCAGGAACGCGTACTCGGCCGCCGACTGAGCCAGCCACGCCAGCAGCCCCGGCTTCGACCCGCGCAACGCCGCCACCACCGGCACGGCCCCGTACGCGATGTGCGCGAGCCCGGTGGACGCGAGCGACAGGAACGCGCTCGCGGGCCCTTTCGCGTACAGCGACGTGCCGGCGACCATGCTCTTGCGCATCGACGCCCACGTGGCGCCGAACGTGTCCAACCCTGACGTGGTCAGCGAGTCCGCGCCGTCCACGTACCGCGTGCGACCGCCGGAGTCGCGGACCAGGGTGGCGAAGCCCACGTCGTCCGCGCGCGACCCGGCGATCGCCGCCCAACCGCCCGCCCGTTCGCACGCCGCCCGGCGGACCAGGATGCAGTGGCCGACCGCCAACGCCATGCCGCGCCGCCCGTCGACCGTGGTCGTCTCGAACAGCAGCTGGTTCACCGGCGCCAGCAGCAGCCACCACCCGGCGCTCGGCCGGGTGCCCCGCCCGGACGTCGACACGAGGTCGAGGTCGTCCCGCCGCGCGCCCGCGACGAGCCTGCCGACCAGGTCGGGCGCGGCCTCGGTGTCGGCGTCCACGAACAGCAGCCAGTCGGTGTCGGCGTCCGCCGTGCCGACGTGCAGCGCGTGCACCTTGCCCGCCCAGCCGGACGGCGGCCCCGGGCTCGTGATTAGCCGCACGCGCGGGTCCTGGTCGGCGTGCCGCCGCACGACCTCGGCGGTGCGGTCGGTCGACGCGTCGTCCACGACCACGATCCGCAGGTCCCCGTAGTCCTGCTTCCGCAGGCCGGCCAGGCACCGGTCGATCGTGCGCTCCTCGTTGCGCGCGGGCACCACCACGGTGACCGAGCCGCCGTCGACCGGGCGCGTGGGCAGCCGTTCGACCTCCCGCCACACCTTGATCGTCACGGCCGCGCGGGCCAGGGCCACCGCCGCGCCGAGCACACCCCATTTCCCCATGCGCCCAGGTTGGCACACTGGCGGCGTGGAGTTGCCGAACCTGCCGATCCGACCGCTGCTCGGCGAGATCACGGGCACGTTGACCGCGCACGGCTCGGCGGTGCTGGTGGCGCCACCCGGCACGGGCAAGACCACGCTGGTGCCGCTGGCGCTGGAGGGCCGCGTGGTGGTGGCCGAGCCGCGCCGGCTGGCCGCCCGTGCCGCCGCCGCCCGGATGGCGAGCCTGCTGGGCGAGCCGGTGGGGCGGACCGTGGGCTACTCGGTGCGCGGCGACCGCAGGACCTCGAAGGACACCCGGGTCGAGGTCGTCACGTCCGGCCTGCTGGTGCGGCGGTTGCAGCACGACCCGGAGCTGGCGGGCGTCGGCACGGTGCTGCTGGACGAGTGCCACGAGCGGCACCTGGACGCGGACCTGCTGCTGGCGCTGCTCCTCGACGCCCGCGCCGGGCTGCGGCCGGACCTGCGGCTGCTGGCGACCTCCGCGACCGTGGCGGCCGACCGCCTGGCGCACCTGCTGGGCGACGCGCCGGTGATCCGGGTGGAGGCGCGGACGTTCCCGGTGGACGTCGAGCACGTCGCGCCGGCCCGCGGCGAGCGCGTGGAGGCCACCGTCGCCCGCGCCGTGCGCCGGGCCTTGTCCGAAGTGGACGGCGACGTGCTGGCGTTCCTGCCCGGCGTGGCGGAGATCCGCCGGTGCGCGGCGCTGATCGGCGACGACGTGGACGTGCTGCCGCTGCACGGCCGCCTCGCCACGTCCGCGCAGGACGACGCCCTGCGGCCCGGCTCCCGGCGTCGGGTGGTGTTGGCGACCGCGATCGCCGAGTCGAGCCTGACCGTGCCGGGCGTGCGGGCCGTGGTGGACTCGGGGCTGGCGCGCGTGCCGCGGGTGGACCACCGGCGCGGGCTGTCGGGGCTGGCCACGGTCCGGGTCAGCGCGGCGGTCGCCGACCAGCGCGCGGGACGGGCCGGCCGGGAGGCGCCGGGGCGCGTCTACCGGTGCTGGCCCGCGCACGAGCACAGCACGCTGCCGCGCTACCCGGAGCCGGAGATCCGCACCGCCGACCTGACCCGGCTCGCGTTGGAGCTGGCCTGCTGGGGCGTGCCGGACGGTGAAGGGCTGGGGTGGTGGGACGCGCCGCCGCGGGGCGCGCTCGACGCCGGCCGCTCGGTGCTGCGCGCCCTCGGCGCGTTGGACGGGCACGGCGCCACGGAGCGGGGCCGCCGGATGGCCGACCTCGGCCTGCACCCCCGCCTGGCGCGGGCGCTGCTGGACGGCGCGGCGGCCGTGGGCGCGCGCACGGCCGCCGAGGTGGTGGCCCTGCTGGACGACGACCGCGCGAACCCCGGGATCGAGCTGTCCACCCGGGACGCCGACCCGCGCGAGGTCCGCCGGCTGGCCGCGATGGTCGAGGGCGACGGTCGCGGCGACCCGGCGCTGGTGGTCGCCCTCGCCTACCCCGAACGGCTGGCGCGACGGCGTGCGGCCGGGTCGCCGGTGTACCTGATGGCCGGCGGCACGGCGGTGGAGCTGCCGCCGGGCAGCGGGCTGGCCGACGCCGAGTGGCTCGCGGTGGCGGTCGCCGACCGCGAGGCGGGCCGGGCCCACGGTCGCGTCCGGCTGGCCGCGCGGGCCGACGAGGAGCTGGCGGTCACGGCGGCGTCGTCGCTGCTGTCCGTCGAGGACGACGTGCGGTGGGACGGCGACGTGGTGGCGAACCGGCTGCGCAAGCTGGGCGCGATCACGTTGTCCGCCAAGCCGCTGCACGACCGCGACGCGATCCGCCGGGCGCTGCTGGCCGGGCTGCGCGCGGAAGGCGTGAGCCTGCTGCGGTGGGACGCGGACGGGCTGCGCACCCGCGAGCGGATGGCGTTCCTGCACCGGGTGCTCGGCGACCCGTGGCCCGCGGTGGACGACGAGGCGCTGCTCGCCGTGGTCGACGTGGGCGACTCCCGGCGGCGGGCCGACCTGGCGCGCATCAGCGGCGAGGAGGTCGTGCGGCGGCTGCTGCCGTGGCCCGCGGCCGTCCGGTTCGACGACCTCGCGCCGGACCGGCTGAAGGTCCCTTCGGGTTCACGCATCCGGGTGGACTACTCGGGACCGGAGCCGGTGCTGCCGGTGAAGGTGCAGGAGGTGTTCGGCTGGACCGAGACGCCGCGCCTGGCCGACGGCCGGGTGCCGGTCGTGCTGCACCTGCTGTCCCCCGCGGGCCGGCCGACCGCCGTGACCGGCGACCTCGCGTCCTTCTGGCGGACCGGATACCCGCGGGTCCGGTCCGAGCTGCGCGGGCGCTACCCCAAGCACCGCTGGCCGGAGGACCCGCTGACCGCCCCGCCGGCCCGCCGTTGAACGACGACGGCCCCTCCCCGGGGTGGGGAGGGGTCGTCTCGGTGGTGGAGCTTCTCCGCCGATATTCAAACCGCCCACCAGAATATGTTTGCTTCTCGCCTAACGTGGGAGCACCGAAGATGACGCCGCGCGGTGCAAGGATATATTCGCCGACACCGCTATCGAACAGATCCGACTGCGAGTGCACAGTTATACAGTCATAAGCGGTAATACTGCCGACCATTTGACCGACGCGCCCGTACAGAGTTAGCGGTTCATGCTTTTCAGGGGAGTCGATTACTTCGAAGACCGAGTTCTGCTCATCTTGATTCACTGCAACGTAACTCGGCCCCGGGCGCAAGTCTTCGAATAGCTGTATCCGGATACCGTCCACCGTTCGATACAAGCGACCCGGTGTGCGCTTCTCCTCTTCGCCGGCTTTCCAGAACTGCCCAAATAGATCGAATGGTTGATTGACACCAAGCTGGGACATATCGCTTTGTACCACTGTCGAGGACAGAGCGTAGAAGCGACGCACCGAGAGGCTCTCAAATAGCCCTACGAGCACAACCGCCTACGGTTCGTTACCTACGTGATCTCTGACGTGCCGCCAACACCGGGATCGCCGCGACCTTCTCCGCCGATAGCTCATCCCACAGCAGTCCCCGCGGTCGCCGTGGCTCCGGGCAGCGGATCGCCGTCTCTGGTGTCACGATCACGTCGACGCTGAAGTCGTGTGCGGTCTCGGGCAGCTCGTCGTCCACCACCTGGAGCGCGTGCACTGTCGTCACGATCGTGGTGTCTGACCCAATGAGACCAGCTTCCTGAAGCAGTGCCACCTCGATGTCCGAGTACCCAGCGCCCTTGCCGAGGCGGACCCCGCGCCGGTTCACCGCCACGCTGCCGCAGATGATCAGGTCGACGGAACTCATGGCATCAACATCCACGTGGTGACCGACTTGGGCAGCGGTATGCCGCACAGCCGCTTCCTCCGGCGTGATGTCGAGCTTCTTCGGGTCGAGCACGATGAAGGGTCGTTCACCGGCGAGCTTGGGAACCGCCATGTAGACAAGCTTGCCTTCACGCAGCGCTCTGGCGCGCACCGGTTGCTGAGCAGTATCCGGTACCGCCTTGATCACCCGTGCAGCCTTCCACTCGGGTAGCTCCGCCAGGCGGTCGGCGGCCTCCTCGGCACCGTAGAAGGAGGGGATGCGGCCGTGGACGCCAGGCGGAACGGCATGTTCGCGTTCCAGCAGTACCCATACGCGTTCGCGGGCAGCCTGCTTCGCCTGATCGACGTCCGCCACGTCGGCCCTCCTACTTCGTTGCCATCAGCGTCATCACCCGGTCGTAGACATCTTGCACTTCGGGCTCCTGACGCCACGGCTGCATCTCGCGGCAGGCATCGAACAGGATGTTGAGCCCGCCCCCGCCCCAGGTCAGTTCGATCACGTCCATCGCCTCGTGCAGCGTCCCGGCGGCCTCGTCCACCTGGCCTTGGCGCAGACGGGCCAGGCTGAGGTTGCCGAGCACGATGGCCGCAGACTTCGAGCGCTCGCGGAGTTCGGCAGCCGTGGCGTCGAGGATGCGTGCGGCTCTCTCTGCCTGGCCGAGGAAGAGGTAGCACGACCCAGTCAGTCGCCCGCGGTGGGTCGGGGAGAACAGATCGAACGCCACATCGTCGGCGTCGACCTGTTCAAGGCGACGATCAGCCTCTCCGAGCATCCGCTCGCAGTCGGTCAACTGTCCCATCATGGCGTGGGCCTCGGCGGCGTGGAGCGCGGCAAGACCGCTGAGCACCTGGCTCGTCTCCGCAGTGGTCTCGGCTGCCCGCAGAGTCAGCGCCAACCCAGTAGAGGGATCGTTCTCGCCGTAGAGCGCCACGTAGCTCTTGCGCAACCAGGCCAAGCCTTCGGTCGCAGGGTCGCGGACTCGTTTGGCGGCTGTGACGGCTCGGTCGAAGTAGCGGTGAGCGGTGCGATGGTCACGACGCTGCGAGGCGTCCCAGACGAGCTGCCCCATCAAGATCGCACTCTCAGCCTCGACCGCGCTCAACTCTCGGCGGACACGGTGTGCTTTGGCGTGTGCTGAGAGAAAGGTGATCTGCCCCAACGCCTGGCCTGTTTCCGCGAGGAGCGAGGTCGAGGGCGCCCGGTCGTAGCGTTCATCGAGGTTGTGAACATGCTGCCGCAGCTGTGCCACAGTAATGAGGTCTACGGAGCCGGACTGCTCCAAGGAGTGGGCGAGGCGATCACGTGGCTCGCCATGCCCACCAGCCGCGAGTACCTGATCAAGTCTGTCGAGTGACATCCTCAGCAGGCGGGCCAGCTTCGGGCGCTGGTACGGAAGAGGCTCTCTTTCACCAGCTTCCCAACGCACCACCGTGGAACGGTCGACGTGCATGGCCTCAGCGAACGACTCTTGGGTAAACCCGGCCGCTTTCCGTGCCCGCGCAAGACCGATTCGCCGTACCGCCATCGGATGACCTCACTGGCATTGTCTTGCCGGTGATCCGGTTGGTGTTTCGCCTGGTCAAGGGTACCCCTGCGCCACTGTGGCCCCACCTGGGCGTGGGTTTGTCCCTGTTGGCCGCCCCTGCGGGATTCCACTCTTGATCTCGGCCCCAGCGCCAGGCGATGCACCTGGAAGGGCACACCGGCGGATTGCCCCGACCAACATCATCTGCCGGTATGTCGCGCGCTGATCCCTGGCGTTGGGTGCCCCGCCAACGAAGACCTCTCCGCAAGGAAGCGCCCCAGCAATGACATCCAAACGTACTCCCAAATCCACATAGGGGGAAACGGCGAAGCCAGGCCACCATGCCGCACACCATCCGCAGGCGTACCGATGTCTTCACCAAGGCCGCACGACTCGCAGGCTTCCACTCGGACTACGCGCTCGCCAAAGCCATGGACGTCAACCGCTCCACGGTCGCACGGGTGTTGAGCGGTGAGCTGCGTCCCAGTCCGGCATTCATCGGCGGGGCATTGGTCGCCCTCACGCCCATGCAGTATGACGACCTGTTCGAGGTCGTCCCTGCCTCCACTCCAACGGAAGATCACTCAGCAGAAAGGCAAGGCAGTGCCGACCAGCACGCCGGACAACCCACCACCCACGACCTTGCAAGCCGCCCTGAGCTACGCCGAACTCGGCTGGCCCGTCCTCCCGGGAGCCGTCTGGAAGGGCGGACACTTCGCTGACCCGGCTACCGAGCAGCCGGTCACCAGTCCCTGTCTCCGCCCGATCGAGGAAGCGACCACCGACGCCGAGCTGGTGGCGGAGTGGTGGTCGACGCCGGGGCTGCACGAGCCCAACGTCTTCACGGTGACTGGTCCGGAGGTGGGGGCGTTCGCGGTGGCTGACTCGCTGGTCATGGCGCTCGCGGATGACCCCTGGTTCTCGAAGCTGCCGACGCCGGTGCTGGCCTTCCCGAACATGCCCATCGCCTACTTCCTCGTCCGGCCGCCACTGCCCTCGGTGCTCCTGAGCGACGAGGCGCGGGTCATGGAGGCCGGGATGCCGATGCCCCTGCCGCCGAGCGCACTGGAGACCACCCCGGTGACCTGGCTCGTCACCCCCGAGCAGGCGGGCAACCGCCTGATGCCCGGCGACGTGCTGGCCGGCCTGGTTCAGAGCTTCGAGAAGAGGAAGAGCGCGTGACCGAGCTGGCCAAGCAGGCACTACTGACCATCCCGAACAGGCCGTGGACCAGGGAGGGGTTCACCAGGCTCATGCGCGAGTTGGCCGTCGCCGAAGCACCCCGGCTGTTCGCCATCGTGGAGGAGTACGGCGAGGCCGAGGACGCCCGCGTGGCGGGCTACGGCCTGGCCTACGAAGACCGCGCCGACGTCAACTCAGTCGAAGGTGACTTCCAATTGCACTCCCAGAGCGCGGACAGCGCCCGGACGCTCTTCGAGATCAGCTCCCGATCGGCGGGAGTGCGACAGGTGCACGTGGTGTGGCTCGATGAAGCCGCGGTGACCGCCCAGCAGCACTGAAGGCGGACCACTCGACAAGCACGGCAAGACGGAAGCCGCAGGAGGTGGCCAGGGTGATCGAGGGCCACCTCCTGCGCTTGTCTCTAGAAGATCGAGAAGTCCATGTCTTCGCGTCCGATCAAGCCTCTGGATCCTCTTGACGGGCGCTGTGCGGCCAGCAGTTCCAAGACATCGAGGCCGCCGTCGACAGGCACCTCGGCACCGTGCGCCTCAGCGGCAGCTTCCAGTCCACCGTCCGTCGCCAGCTCGACCAAGCCCTCCTCGGAGAGCAAGCCGTCATGAGCAACCTCAAGAAGCGACTCGGTGCCCGCTTGGACGAGCTGGACACGCGAGAGGATCGGTTGCTCGACCTCGGCGACCCCGACTGGCCCCGCGCCAAGCTCAAGAAGAAGCTGGCGGACATCGAACGCGAGCGGACTGAGATCCAAGGCCAGCTCACCGACACAGCGAGCAAGCTAGATCAGGATCGGGAGTTCTTCGCCGCCGCCCTCACGCTCCTGTCCAACCCACAGGGCTTCTACCGTCGAGGCAGCGATGCCGTGAAGCGGGCCGTCGTCAAGGTCATCTTCTCCAAGCTGCACGTCGATGCCGAGAACATCGCCGGGCATGACCTGACCGACGGCATCGCCGGACTGGTCGAGGCTGGAGCCTCCCTCTACGCCAAGAGCGGCCCCCTCCCGAAGGAGGAGGCCGCTCTTGATCTTGCTACCGACGCCGACCTACTCGGCGTGGTCCTTGCGGACCACGGTCCGAGTAGGGCCGCGGTGGTGGAGGTGCCGGGAATCGAACCCGGGTCCTCTGCCGCCTCATCAAGGCTTCTCCGTGCGCAGTCCGCTACATCTCTACTCGGCCCCGGTGATCACGCGGACAAGTCACCGTGATGAGCCCAGCCACTGTGGGTGTCCCGACCGTTCCCCGTGGCCGGGAACGGTGGTGAGCCTCCTGGCTGATGCCGGCGACCGGAGCGGAGGCTTCCCCGGGCCGACAGCGTCGCTCCTGGCCTCAGGCGGCGAGGGCGAACGCGCGCTGGTCGTTAGACTCGGCGCTTATTGGTTTGCGATG
This sequence comes from Actinosynnema sp. NPDC004786, assembly GCF_053601135.1. Classification (NCBI taxonomy): domain Bacteria; kingdom Bacillati; phylum Actinomycetota; class Actinomycetes; order Pseudonocardiales; family Pseudonocardiaceae; genus Actinosynnema; species Actinosynnema sp. NPDC004786. The sequence continues at coordinate 142,599 of NZ_JBSGBG010000016.1, forward strand.
ACGCTTGCGGTGGTCTCTCGCCTGCACCGGCACGCTTCCCTTGAATCAACGCACAAAGTCGAAACCGTTCACCCCCGTGTCGTGTGGGTCTTGCTCCGCACAGCATAACGCCCCGCGCCGACGTGTCATTCCCATTAGCCGGGTAGGGCTGTCCCCACCCCGCGCCGACCGGCCTACCTGATGGTCCCGGGCCACACGATCGGGCGATGCTGGTCCGGTACACCGGGGAGTGAGAGTGGGGAACATGGTGACGAGGGTCAACCCCGACATCGGCCGGATCAGCGGGTACTTCCTGCTCAACCTGGTCACGGGCATCTTCTGGTCCGTCCTGCTGGTGACGCTGGGGTCGGTGAGCATCGGCACCGCCGTCATCTGGGTCGGCCTGCCGCTGGGCGTGCTGACCCTGGTCCTGGCGCGCGGCGCGGCGACGGCCGAGCGGGCCTGGCTGCGGGCGACCCTGGGCGTGGACATCCCCCGTCCGTACCGGCCGCTGCCCGACGGCACCGTCCCGCGGGCGAAGGCCCTCGTGAAGGACCCGGCGACGTGGCGCGACTACGCCTACTGGATGCTCATGCTGCCGCTGGGGGCGTTCGAGTTCTCCGTCACCGTGGCGCTGTGGTCGGTCGTGCTGGGCACCGTGCTCCTGCCGTTCTACCTGCACTGGCTCCCGGCGACCTGGGAGGTCACGTTCAGCGACGGCACCGTCTGGCTGATCGACTCGTTCGCCAAGGCCCTCCCGGTGAGCGCGCTCGGCCTGGTCCTCGGCGTCCTGGCGTACCGCCTGCTCAAGGCCCTCGCCCGGGGCCACGCGGCGCTCGCCCGCGCCCTGCTCGGCCCGACCCGCTACGGCGAGCTGTCGGCCAAGGCGGAGCAGCTGTCCGCCAGCCGGGCCCGCGGCGTGGAGGCGGCCGAGGCGGAGCGCCGGCGCATCGAGCGCGACCTGCACGACGGCGCGCAGCAGCGGCTGGTGGCGGTGGCCATGGGCCTCGGCCGGGCGCGCAGCAAGATGGAGTCCGACCCGGACGCGGCCCGCGACCTCATCGCCGAGGCGCACGCCGACGCCAAGCTCGCCATCTCCGAGCTGCGCGACCTCGCCCGCGGCATCTACCCGTCGGTGCTCGGCGACCGGGGCCTGGACGCGGCGCTGTCGTCGCTGGCCGCGCGCTCGCCGATCCCGGTCGACGTGGAGGTGGACGTCGAGCCGCGCCCGCCCACGGCCGTGGAGAGCGCCGCCTACTTCACCGTCGCCGAGACGCTGACGAACATCGCCAAGCACTCCGGCGCGACGCAGGCCCACGTGAAGGTCCACCGCACCGAGAACTCCGTGGTCGTGGAGGTCACCGACAACGGCCGCGGCGGCGCGGAGGTGCGGCCGGGTGGTGGCCTCGCGGGCCTCGCGGACCGGGCTGCGACCATTGACGGCGTGGTCGTCGTGGTGAGCCCGGTCGGCGGGCCGACCGTGATCCGGACGGAGCTGCCGTGCGCGTGGTGATCGCGGAGGACTCCGTCCTCCTCCGGATGGGCGTGCAGCGCCTGCTGGCCGACGAGGGCATCGAGACGGTCGCGGCGGTGGAGGACGGCGACGCCCTGCTCGCCGCGATCGAGGAGCACCGCCCCGACCTGGCCCTGGTGGACGTGCGGATGCCCCCGACGTTCACCGACGAGGGCCTGCGGGCCGCGATCGAGGCCCGCAGGCGCGTGCCCGACCTGCCGGTGCTGGTGCTCTCGCAGTACGTCGAGGAGCGGTACGCGGTCGAACTGCTCGCGGGCGGCGCGAACGGCGTCGGCTACCTGCTCAAGGAACGGGTGGCGGACGTGTCGGAGTTCGTGGCCGCGCTGCGCCGGGTCGCCGGGGGCGGCACGAGCATCGACCACGAGGTCATCACGCAGCTCATGGTCCGGTCCCGGCGCAACCCGGTCGACTCGCTCACGCAGCGCGAGCGCGAGGTCCTCGGCCTGATGGCGGAGGGCCTGTCGAACGCCGCCATCGCCGCGGCGCTGGTCGTCTCCGACGGCGCGGTGGAGAAGCACGTGGGCAACATCTTCGCCAAGCTCGGCCTGGAGCCGAGCACCAGCGAGCACCGCCGCGTCCGGGCCGTCCTCGCCTACCTCAACCTGGGCTGACGGCCGGGGCGAGGCCGAGCAGCCGGGCCCCGTTGTCGTGCAGCACGGCCCGCAGGAACGGCTCGCCCAGCCGGTCGTCGGCGGCGGCCCACCCCTCGATCGCGGCCAACTGCACCGAGTAGTCGTACGGGATGTTCGGGAAGTCCGACCCGAGCACGACCCGGTCGGCGAGGTCGACCAGCCGGGCCGCCCAGTCCCGCGGCAGCGCCGCCCGCGCCTCGGTGAACGGCACGCCCACCATCGTGGTGTCCAGGTGCACCCCGGCGTACCGGCCGGCCAGGTCCAGCGCTTCCCGGTACTCGGGCATCCCGGCGTGCGCCAGCACCGCCACCAGCGACGGGTGCCGGCGCAGCACGTCCTCGAACACGTCCAGCCCGGTGTGCGCGCCCGGCAGCGGCCCGTGCCCGCAGTGCACGACCACGGGCACCCCGGCCTCGGCCAGCAGGCCCCACGCGCCGTCGAGCGCCCGCGGGTCGTACCCGCCGACCTGCACGTGCGCCTTGAAGCACCGCGCGCCGGCCGCCAGCGCCCGCGCCACGTACGCCTCGACGCCCGGCTCCGGGTACAGGGTCGCGGTGGGCACCGCGCCGTCGACGCGGGCCCCGAAGTCCAGCGCCCAGTCGGTCAGCCACTCGCCCATGCCCGGCTTGTGCGGGTACACCAGCGGCGCGAACCCGACCACGCCGAACGACCGGAGCACGGCCAGCCGCTCGTCCTCGGGGAGCCGGTACCGGATGCCCCACTCGACGCCGTAGTGCCGTGACGCCTGGTCGAAGAACGCCCACACCTTGTCCAGCACGCGCTGCGGCATGAAGTGCACGTGCACGTCGACCAGGCCGGGCAGCCCTTCGGGCGTCAATACCGGCCCTTCAGCGCCCGGCCGTGCGCCTTCTGGATCTCCCGCTGCGCGTCCCGCTTGGCCAGGTCCTGGCGCTTGTCGTAGGACTTCTTGCCGCGCGCGAGCGCCAGCTCGACCTTGACGTAGCCGTCCTTGAAGTACATCGACAAGGGGATGAGCGACAGGCCGCTCTCCTTGGTCTTGCCGATCAGCCGCTCGATCTCGCTGCGGTGCAGCAGCAGCTTGCGCTTGCGCCGCACCTCGTGGTTGGTCCAGGTGCCCGCCACGTACTCCGGGATGTGGAGCGCGTGCAGCCAGATCTCGCCGTCGTCCACCTGGGCGAAGGCGTCCACAAGGGATGCCCGGCCCATGCGCAGGCTCTTCACCTCGGTGCCGACGAGCACGACACCCGCTTCGTAGGTGTCGAGGATGGTGTAGTCGTGCCGAGCCTTGCGGTTCGACGCGATCACCTTCTGACCGCGTTCCTTGACCATGACCGAAACCTTACGTGAGCGCGCCAGCCATTATGGGCGCACCGGTCATAGGCGCACGTACAGGCGCAGCGTGACGTAGCCGGTGAGCGCCGAGATCACGATCGCCACACCCAGCAGGATCGGCGAGATGACCAGGATGTCCAACATGCCGACCGGCGGCAGGATTCCCGAGCTGAACAGGTCGCCGAACACCCGGTCCAGCGCCACCGCCTTGAACCCGACCAGGCACAGCACGCCCGCGATGGCGCCGATGATGCCGGCCACCACCGCCTCGATGAGGAACGGCAGCTGCGTGTACCAGCGGGTCGCCCCCACCAGGCGCATGATGCCGACCTCCGTGCGTCTGGTGAACGCGGAGACCTGGATGGTGTTCGAGATCAGCAGCAACGCGGCCAGCGCCTGGAACGCGGCGAGGCCGAGCGCGCCGTCCCGCGCGCCGTTGAGCACGTCGAACAGCCTGGCCAGGAACTCGCCCTGGTCGTTCACCGCCTTGACGCCCGCCTTGCCGGTGAACGCCTGCACGATCACGTCGGCGCGTTCGGGCTCCTCCAGGCTCACCCGGAACGTGGCCGGGATGGCCTCCGGGCGGGCCAGCTTCACCAGCTCCGGCTGGGCCTCGAAGATCCGCTTGAACCGCTCGAAGCCCTTCTCGCGGTTCTCGTAGACGACCGTCTTGACCCCGGACGTGGTCTCCAGCTGGGTGCGCAGACCGGCGCACGGCTGCTGCGCGCAGTCCTTGTCGTTCGCGCTGACGTCGTTGGTCAGCAGGACCGCGACTTCCAGTTTGCCCTGGTAGTTGTCCTGCATCTTGTCGACCATGCGGACGACGAGCAGGCCGAGGCCGAGCAGGAAGAGCGAGATCGCGGTCGTGAGGATCATCGCGATGGTCATCGTGACGTTCCGGCGCAGGCCGGTCACGACCTCGCTGAACACGAAGCTGGTACGCATCGGGGGGAACGTTCCTCAGGGTCGGGGGTTGAGGGGGTCCGGGGGCTCAGCGGCCCACGCCGTAGACACCCCGCGCGTCGTCGCGGATGATCCGGCCGTGGTCCAGCTCGACCACGCGCCGGCGCATGGAGTCGACGATGGAGTGGTCGTGGGTGGCCATCAGCACCGTCGTGCCGGTGCGGTTGATCCGCTCCAGCAGCAGCATGATGTCCTGGCTCGTGTCCGGGTCCAGGTTCCCGGTCGGCTCGTCGGCGAGCAGCACCAGCGGCCGGTTGACGAACGCGCGGGCGATGGCCACCCGCTGCTGCTCGCCGCCGGACAGCTCGTGCGGCATCCGGTCCGCCTTGCCGTCGAGGCCGACGAGCTGCAGCACCTCGGGCACCACCTTGACGATGGTGTTGCGCGGCTTGCCGATGACCTCGAGCGCGAACGCGACGTTCTCCGCCACGGTCTTGTTCGTCAGCAGGCGGAAGTCCTGGAACACGCAGCCGATGGACTGGCGCAGGCGGGGGACCCTGCGCCGGGACATCTTGGCCACGTCGAAGTTCGACACGTACACGCGGCCCTTGCTGGGCACTTCCTCCCGCAGCAGCAGCCGCAGGAACGTGGACTTCCCGGAACCGGAAGGCCCGATGAGGAACACGAACTCGCCCTTGCCCATCTCGACCGAGACGTTGTCGAGCGCGGGGCGGGCGGAGCTCTTGTAGACCTTGGACACGTGTTCGAGGCGAATCACGAGGCGCGAGTCTACTCGCGGCCGGGGTGAAGCCCTCGTGTCGCCCGCCGGATGGCGGCTTGACCGATCAGGACTGCTGCTGCTTGCGCCACCGGATGCCGGCCTCGAGGAAGTCGTCGATCTCGCCGTCGAGCACCGCGGAGGGGTTGCCGACCTCGTGCTCGGTGCGGAGGTCCTTGACCATCTGGTAGGGGTGCAGCACGTAGGACCGCATCTGGTTGCCCCAGCTCGACCCGGTGTCCTTGAGGGCGTCCATCCTGGCCTGCTCCTCCTGCCGCTGCCGCTCCAGCAGCTTGGCCTGGAGCACGGCCATCGCGGTGGCCTTGTTCTGCAGCTGCGAGCGCTCGTTCTGGCAGGAGACGACGATGCCGGTCGGGATGTGCGTGATGCGCACCGCCGAGTCGGTCGTGTTCACGCCCTGGCCGCCGGGGCCGGACGAGCGGTACACGTCGACCCGCAGGTCCTTCTCGTCGATGTCGACGTGGTCGGACTGCTCGACCACGGGCACCACCTCGACGCCCGCGAACGACGTCTGCCGGCGGCCCTGGTTGTCGAACGGCGAGATGCGCACCAGGCGGTGCGTGCCCTGCTCGACGCTCAGCGTGCCGTAGGCGTACGGGGCCGTGACGCGGAACGTCGCCGACTTGATGCCCGCCTCCTCGGCGTAGGAGGTGTCGAAGACGTCCACGCCGTAGCCGTGCCGCTCGGCCCAGCGCGAGTACATCCGCAGCAGCATCTCGGCGAAGTCGGCCGCGTCCACGCCGCCCGCCTCGGCCCGGATCGTGACCAGCGCGTTGCGCTCGTCGTACTCGCCGGACAGCAGCGTGCGGACCTCCAGCGAGGAGATCTCCTCGCGGAGCTTCGCCCGCTCGGCGTCGGCCTCGGCCAGGCTGCCCGCGTCGCCCTCGTCCTCGGCCAGCTCGTAGAGCACCGAGAGGTCGTCCAGCCGCTCGCGCAGCGTCGTCACCCGGCGCAGCTCGCCCTGCTTGTGGGAGAGCTGGCTGGTGACCTGCTGCGCCTTCTCCTGGTCGTCCCAGAGGTCCGGCCGGGCCGCCGCCTGCTCCAGCTCGGCGACCTGGGCGCGCAGCGCGTCGAGGTCCATCACCGCCTCGATGCTCGACAGCGTGGCGGAGAGGTCCTTGATGTCTGCTTCGACGTCGGGATTCACGGCCCAAGATTACGCCGGCACCGGCCGCGGAGTGCGACCGGTGGGCGCGCCTCAGCCCATGGGGATGGCGTCGAGCAGCTTGAGCACGGCCTTGGCGTGGGCCAGGCCGAACTCGGCGACCGCCTTGGCGTAGGCGTCCTCGGCGGTCTTGACCGCGGTCCGGGCCGCCTCCTGCTCGGCGCCGTAGCTCGCCCGGGCCGAGTCCACGAGGGCTTGCCGCTGTTTGGCGGTCAACGAGCCCGCGTGCACCAGCCGCAGGATGAGCGGGCTGCGGAGGTGGTCCGGTCCCGGCTCGGAGAGCAGCCAGTTCTTGAACGCCTTCTTGCCCGCCGCGGTCAGCACGTACTGCTGGCTGGAGCGCGGGCCCTGCTTGCCGAGGCGAAGCAGGCCGGCGTCCGCCAGCGCGGGCAGCTCGCGGTAGACCTGGCTCCGGGTGACGCTGAAGAACGCGCCGAAGCGCTCTCCGGCCTCAGCCACGAGCTGGCCACCGGTCTTGGGTCCGTCGTGCAGCAGCCCGAGCAGGGCAGCCGCCGTCGCATTCAGGTCCGACACACCACCAACGGTGCCACGCTCACCGGCCGCTGTCCACAATGGTCAGCCGTTCTGTCCACTGTGGCTGATCACGGGCTAGTGGAGTTGGGCCAAGCGGAGCAACGCAAAGCATCGCTGCGTAACCGCCCGCTGATCAACGCCACGCGTTCGGCCGCTTGACCCGGAATGTCCACCCGACGTGGAAATCCGTTGAGGCGCAAGGGAAACCGCACTTTTGCGTTCACCCTAACGGCAGCGTGGCGTCACGCGCCGCGTCCGACCCGGCGGGCCCGCCCCATCGGGCGATAGCACAACCCGGTGATGTCGCGCGCTCGACGTGGCAAACACGTCGCGTGGTGAGACCATTACCACGGGTGTTGTCCCCGAACCGTGCTCGTTCGACTGGGAGGTCAGCGGTGGGCATCAAATGGACGGCGGGAACGAAGGTGGTCCGCGGCGCCCGTGCCTGGGCGTCCGGCACGATCCCGGACCAGGCGGGCAAGGACGAGTGCATGGTGTGCGGCAAGCAGATCCGCAGGCACCGCACGGTCAGCGGCGAAGGCCGGGTCTGCTCGCTCACCTGCGCCCAGTACTGGGCCGAGAACATGACGTGAGCTCCGGCGACAGGCGAAAGGCCCCCGGAGTCGGAACTCCGGAGGCCTTTCGACGTGGTAGCGGGGACAGGATTTGAACCTGCGACCTCTGGGTTATGAGCCCAGCGAGCTACCGAGCTGCTCCACCCCGCGCTGCAAGAACAACTATACACGCTCCCGGAACCGCTTTTCACCGGGGTGCCCGAACCGGCATCGGCGCACGTCAGACGGCCTGGGACGGGCGAAATACCGGAAAAATCGAAAGGCCCCCGGAGTCGGAACTCCGGGGGCCTTTCGGCGTGGTAGCGGGGACAGGATTTGAACCTGCGACCTCTGGGTTATGAGCCCAGCGAGCTACCGAGCTGCTCCACCCCGCGCTGTGTGGATAACAGTACGCCCTGGGTTAACCGGAACGCAAATCGGGTGGCCCGGAACGTGTCCGAGGCCACCCGATCCGCCCGTCCGCGCAGGTCAGCCCGTCGGCGTCGGCGACGGCTGGACCGACGACGGCGACTGCGTGGCCGCCGCGCCGACCGATTCGAACCGCTTGGTCGCCTCGTCCAGCGCCTTGTAGGCGTTGCCCAGCTCGGCGAAGTCGCCGCTCGCCTGGGCGGCCTGGACGCGGTCGATGGCCGCCTGGATGTCCCGCACGGCCTGCTGCAGCTCCGTGGTGCCGCCCTGCTGCCCGTCACCCGGAGGCGTGGTGGGCGTCGTGGACGGCGGGGTGGTCGGCGTCTGGCCGTTGTTGTCCGGCGTCGGCACCTGGGACGACGAGCCGGTCAGCACCTGCTCCATCGCCTCGCTCAGCGTGGGCGCGTAGCCCACCTTGTCGCCGAAGCTCACCAGCACCTTGTAGAGCTGCGGGAACTGGGTGTTCTGGCTCGCCCGTTCGATGTAGATGGGCTCCACGTAGAGCAGGCCGCCGCCCACCGGGAGGGTGAGCAGGTTGCCGTAGACGACCTTCGTCTGGCGCTGCGTGAGCAGGTTCAGCTCACCGCTGACGTCGCCGTTGGTGAGGAAGGTGGTCTGGATCTGCTGCGGACCCTTGGCCTCGTTGTTCAGCGTCAGCACGCTGATCTTGCCGTAGTTGTCCGGGTCCGACCGCACGGTCACGTACGACGCCATGAACTCGCGGTTCAGCCGCACCAGCGCGCTCGTCAGCTGGAAGCTGACCGCGTTCGGGTCGCCGGTCGGGTCGCCCGCCAGCACGTAGAACGGCGGCTGCCGGTCCCGCTGCTGCTGCACGCCCTGCTGCTGCGCCTCGACCGTCGTCGCGTTGTCGATGGTGGGGTCGGACGGCACGTCCCAGAACGAGACGCCGGAGTAGAAGTCCCGCGGGTTGTCCACGTGGTACTCCGACAGCATCTCCCGCTGCACCTTGAACAGGTCCTCGGGGTAGCGCAGGTGCTCCCTCAGCGACTGCGACATCTCGCTGTTGGGCTTCACCGTCCCCGGGAAGACGCCCATCCACGCCTTGAGCACCGGGTCCTTCGCGTCCATCTCGTACAGCGTCACCGTGCCGTCGTAGGCGTCCACAGTGGCCTTGACGGAGTTGCGGATGTAGCTGATCTCCCGGTTCGGCTGCTGCGCGACGCCCGGCAGCGAGTCGTTCGTGGCGTCGCCCAGGGCCGTGCGGCGCGCGTACGGGTACTTCTCGAGCGTGGTGTAGCCGTCCACGATCCACGTGATGCGGCCGTCCACCACCGCCGGGTACGGGTCGCCGTCCACGGTCAGCCACGGCGCCACGGCCTCCACGCGGTCGCGCGGGTGGCGGTTGAAGATGATCCGCGAGTCGTCGCCGATGGCCGAGTTGAACAGGATGTTCCGCTCGCCGTAGGCGGCGGCGAAGACCATCTTGTTGAACAGGCCGCCGATGCGGACGCCGCCCTTGCCGGTGTAGGTGTACGACGAGCCGTCGGTGTCGTACTCGCCGGGCGCGCCCTCGTCCCGGCCGCCGACGATGGCGTAGTCGGCGCGGCTGCCCAGCTCGCCGAAGTAGGTCCGCGGCTGCTGCACGCCGAACGGGCCGGGCTGGACCTTGCCGTCCTGGCCGACCTGCGCCACCTCGAACACCGGGTAGCCGCCGTTGCCGCCCTCGTCCGCGGGCGAGTTCACCTTGCTGGCCTCGGCGAACACCATGCCGTTGCCGTGGGTGTAGATGAGGTGCTGGTTGATCCAGTCGCGCTGGCCCTGCGGGATGCCCGCGGTGTTCAGCTCGCGGACCGCGACGATGTAGTCCTGGAGCTCGTCGCCCTTCTTGTACCGGTCGACGTCCAGCTTCTCCGGGAACGCGTAGAACGGCCGGAGCTGCTGGAACTGGGTGAACGTCTTGGAGATGACGGCCGGGTCGAGCAGCCGCACGTTGCCGACCGTCGCCTGGTCGTTCTTCAGCTCGTCCAGCGAGACGTTCTGCTTGCCCGCGTACGACTTGCTCTCGACCTTGTCCTCGGTCAGGCCGAACGCCTGGCGGGTGGCGGCGATGTTGCGCTCGATGGGCACGGCCTCCTTCTCGATGGCGTTCGGGCGCACCGAGAACTGCTCCAGCACCGCGGGCCAGGCCGCGCCGACCAGGATGGAGGACAGCACCAGCAGCACCGTCGCGATCGCCGGGAGCTGGAGGTTGCGCAGCACCGCGCCCGCGAAGAACGCGATCGCGCAGAAGACCGCGATGAACAGCAGGATCAGCTTGGCGGGCAGCACCGCGTTCAGGTCGGTGTAGCTCGCGCCGTCGAACTTGCTGTTGTCGGAGAACAGCAGCGTGTACCGGTCGAAGAAGTACGCGACCGCCTTGAGCAGGATGAACACGCCGGCGACGATCGCCAGGTGCGCGCGCGCCGGGCCGGAGAGCTGGCCGCCGCGGCCCGCGAGGCGGATGCCGCCGAACAGGTAGTGCGCCACCACCGCGGCCACGAACGCGACCGCCGTGGCGATGAACAGCCACGACAGGACCCAGGTGTAGAACGGCAGCTCGAAGGCGTAGAAGCCGATGTCGTTGCCGAACTCGGGATCGGTCACGCCGAACGACGTGGCGTTGAAGAACAGCTGGACGACCTGCCAGTCGCTCTGCGCCGAGGTGCCCGCGACGAGGCCGACGAGCACCGGCAGGCCGATGCCGAACAGCTTCATCCGCCGGGTGACGACCGCGCGGTAGCGGGCCACCGGGTCGTCCGGCCCGGACACCGGCACGAAGACCGGCCGGGTGCGGTAGGCGAGGATCAGGTTGATCGCGACGAGACCGCCCACCAGCAGGCCCACGGCGAAGAACAACCCGAAGCGGGTCGCGAGCACCGTGCCGTAGACGCTGCGGAAGCCGACCTCACCGAACCAGAGCCAGTTGACGTAGGTGCCGAGCAGCCTGGAGCCGGTGATCAGACCGACCAGGACGACCGCACCGACGATGAGCAGAATGCGGCTGCGACGGGACAGCCTGGGCAGTCCGACCGGGGGCCGTGTGGCCACGGGGCACGCTCCTGGATCGCGGTAATGGCGTTCGTACGTTCTGTCCAACTCTACGGAGGCCGCCGGAGGTTCCCCGTTCGGTCGGTCCTTCCGTGATCTGATTGTCGGGCCGGCCGCGGCGGGTGCGACCATGGCGGACGTGTCCGACCGTGAAACGCCGCCCGTGGTGCTGCCCGCCGTCGCCCGCGAGGTCGAGGAGTTCGTGTCCACCGGCGGGTGGAACCAGCCGACCCAGCTGTTCGCGCTGGTCCCGACGTCGGAGCTGCTCGCGCAGCAGCCCGAGCTGGCCGGCCAGCTCGACCCCGAGGCGTCGCCGCTGACGCCGATCGCCCAGGACTCGCTGCCCGACGACGAGCTGGACCGGGCGCTGGCCGGCATCGTGTGGCCCGAGGCCGTGCACGGGTGCGCGTTGGCGCAGGAGATCGTCGTGCTGCCGCCCGACGCCGAGGCCCAGCTGACCGAGCGGGAGCTGGACGACGAGCAGGCGCGCAAGTTCGCCGCCGAGCACCCGAAGCGCCGGGAGGCGCGGTTAGTGGCGGCGGTGCTGCGGGACGGCTCGGCCGCGTGCGTGCTGCGCCTGCGGGGCAACGTCGAGGTGCCCGAGGAGGTCGTGGCGCACCCCGAGCTGGCCCCGAACCTGACCCGGGCCCTGCTGGAGACCCTGCGCCCCTAGCAGGAGGGCGCGTCGCCGCCCTTGCTCAGCGACTCCAGGGACTGCACCGCGTCGTCCAGCTTCTGCACCTTGACCAGGCGCAGGCCCTCCGGCGCGTGCTGCTTGGCCTCGTCGCAGTTGCCGGCGGGCACGAGGAACACGGTGGCGCCGCCCTCGCGGGCGGCGACCATCTTGAACCCGATGCCGCCGATGCGGCCGACCTCGCCCTTGTCGTTGATCTCGCCGGTGCCCGCGACCGACTGGCCGCCGTTCAGCTCGCCGGGCGTGAGCTTGTCGACGATCGACAGCGCGAACAGCAGGCCGGCGGACGGGCCGCCGACGTCGGTCAGGCTGATCTTGATGTCGAACGGCACGTCCGCGCGGTCCAGCGGCAGCACGCCCAGGAAGCCGCTCTCGCGCCCCTCGGTGCTGCCCAGGGTCACGGTGGCGGTCCTGCGGTCCGACCCGCGCTCGAAGGTGAGCGTGACCCGGTCCCCCGGCTTGGTGCCCTCCAGCGCCGCCCGCACGTCGTCGGCGGAGGCGATCTGCCTGCCGTTCACCTCGAGCAGCCGGTCGTCGGGCTTGAGCACCTGGTCCGCGGCGCTGCCGTTGGTGATCTCGGCGGCGACGACCTTCATCGGGTAGTCGAGGTAGCGCAGCGCGGCGACCTCGGCGCTGGTCTGCGAGTCCTGGAACGCCTTCACGTTCTGGTCGCGGACCTGCTGCTCGGACTCGCCGGGCCGGAAGAACTCCTCGCGCGGCGCGAGCGCGTACCGGCCCCGCAGCCACAGGCCGAGCGCGCCGAACAGCGACACGTCGTCGGTGAGCGACACGGTGGTCATGGTGAGCCGACCGCCGGTCGGGAACGTCTCGTGGCCTTCGACCGACACCACGTCACCGCCGTTGACCTGGCCCAACGTGTCGTAGGTCGGTCCCGGTCCGAGCGCCACGTAGGGCACGCGGGCGAACCCGCCGAGCAGACCGAGCGCCAGCACGACGAGGAGGCTGAACACCAGGGTCCAGGTCCGCCGGGTCAGGCCGCGCCGTGGCGCGGGCGGTGGGGTCGGTGCCTGGTCCACGGCGGTGTCGGTGCCTTCGGTCACGCCCGACAGGGTACGACCACGGCGTCACGCCGCCGGCGAACCGGTCCCACGCGCGGCTCCCGTGCCGCGTACCGTGGACCCATGAGTGACCTGCCCTTCGGGTTCAGCCCGCAGGACCCCGACGACCGCAACCGCAAACCCGGAGACCAAGGGGAGAACCCCTTCGACTTCAACCAGCTCGGCGCGATGCTGAGCCAGCTCGGTGCGATGTTCAGCAACGCGGGCACGTCGTCCGGGCCGGTCAACTACGACCTGGCGAAGCAGATCGCGCTCCAGCAGCTCGCCGGCAAGGGCGGCACGACGACCGGCTTCGGCCCGGACCAGAACAGCGCGGTGGCCGACGCCGTGCACCTCGCGGAGATGTGGCTCGACCCCGCGACGGCGCTGCCCGCGGGCAGCCGCACGGCGCAGGGCTGGAGCGCGCGGGACTGGGTGGAGCGCACGCTGCCGACGTGGCAGCGGTTGTGCGACCCGGTGGCGCGGCGCGTGTCCGGCGCGTGGGTGGACGCGATGCCCGCCGAGGCGAAGGAGGCCGCGGGTCCGCTGCTGTCGATGCTCGGGCAGATGGGCGGCATGGCGTTCGGCTCGCAGCTGGGCGGCGCGTTGGCGCAGCTCGGCGCGGAGGTGCTCACGTCGACCGACGTCGGGCTGCCGCTCGGGCCGGAGGGCACGGCCGCGCTGCTGCCGGCGAACATCGAGAAGTTCACCGAGGGCCTGGAGCGGCCCGCGAGCGAGGTGCTGGTGTTCCTGGCCGCCCGCGAGGCGGCGCACCAGCGGCTGTTCAGCCACGTGCCGTGGCTGCGGCAGCGGCTGCTGGACACGGTGGAGGAGTTCGCCCGCGGCATCACCGTGGACACCTCGGCGCTGGAGCAGCTCGCCGGCCAGATCGACCCGGCGAACCCGGCGAGCATCGAGGAGGCGATGAAGTCCGGGATGCTCGAACCCCAGACCACGCCCGAGCAGAAGGCCGCGCTGACCCGCCTGGAGACGCTGTTGGCCCTGGTCGAGGGCTGGGTGGACGTGGTGGTGAACGAGGCGGTCGGCGAGCGGCTGCCCGGCGCGGAGGCGCTGCGGGAGACGCTGCGCAGGCGGCGTGCGTCCGGCGGCCCGGCGGAGCAGACGTTCGCCACGCTGGTGGGCCTGGAGCTGCGGCCGCGCCGGCACCGCTCGGCGGCGGCGCTGTGGAAGCTGCTCACCGACCAGCACGGCATCGAGCAGCGCGACAGCGTGTGGGACCACCCCGACCTGGTGCCCACGGCGGAGGACCTGGACGACCCGATGGAGTTCGCGGAGCGGTTCGGTCAGACGCGCAAGGCGCTGGAGGACCCGATCGCGGAGCTGGAGCGCACCCTGCGCGAGCAGGACGACCAGGGGGAGGGCGGTCGGGAGCAGGACGGGGCGTGACCCGACCGGCCCCCGTCAGTCCTCCTCGGTGATGCCCAGGCCCGCGGCGGCCGAGAGCCCTTCCAGGTACCCGATGGCCCGCTCGGCCTTCGGGTACCGGTGCACGAGCAGCCAGAAGTCCTTGCCGTGGCCGGGCACCTCCAGGTGCGCCAGCTCGTGCACCAGCACGTAGTCGAGCACCCACGGGGGCACGTCGCGCAGCCGCTCGCTGATCCGGATCGTGCCCTCGCTGGGCGTGCACGACGCCCACCTCGTGCGCATCGGCGGCACCCAGCGCACGCTGCTCGGCCGCACGCCGTCCAGGTAGCGGTCGGCCAGCTCCTCGCAGCGCGCCAGCAGCGCGGCGTCGGACGTGCGCGTGGGCGAGCGCCGGCGGGTCTCGCTGCGCTGCAGGCGGCTCAGCATCTCCGCCACCCAGTGCTTCTCCTCGCTCTTGCTCATGCGAGCCGGCAGCAGGACGACGACCGTGTCCCCCTCGCGGTACGCGCTCACCATGCGACGGCGCCGGGCGCTGCGCCGCACCTCCACCTGCGGTTCGGGCATGGCGTTCACGGTAAGGCCACGGACCGACAATTCGCGGCGGCCAAGCGGCGGTGTGTGGAGAACCGGACGAGCAGGTTCCACCGAAAGGCGGCTGGACACGCTCGACGCGGCGTGCAGCGGAGGCGCGATCCCGGAGGTAGCGTTCAGCGCAACCCCCGAGTGTGGCGCAGATCGCGCCGCCCTCTCGAAGCGAGGAGGAAGCCGTGGCCGAGACCTACAACGGCTACTGCGTCAAGTGCCGTGAGAAGCGCGACTTCACGGGCGAGGTGCACGAGAGCAACAACCGCAGGATGGCCAAGGGCAAGTGCCCGGTCTGCGGAACCACGGTGACCCGCATCCTCGGCAAGGCGAAGGTCTGATCGCCGACGGGTGGCCGGGTCGTCGCGGTCCCCGGCCGCCCGTCAAGGCCCTTCGTGGCCTCTGTGGACAACCGGCGGGCCTGTGGACAGGCGTTTTGCCGCGCCGGCCGGTCCCGGCAGGCTGCCGGTGTGCAGCTACCCCACCGCCCCAGGGTCCTGCCCGGCCTGCCGCTGCTGCGCCGCCGGGAGGACGTGGTGCAGATCGGCACCGACCCGCGGCACGCCGTGCTGGTCGAGGACGTGCCCGAGCCCATGGCGTCCGTCCTGCTCGGCCTCAACGGCCGTCACACCCTCTCCGACCTGCGCGAACAGCTCTCCGGTCACGGTCGCCAGCCGGCCGAGTTCGTCGGCGTGCTGCACGGCCTGGCCCAGGCCGGGCTGGTCGAGGAGGCCGTGCCCGTGCCGCACCCCCGGCTGGCCGCCGAGGCGACCGGGTGGGCGCTGCGCACCGGCCGCCCCGCCACCGGGCTGCCCGCCGACCGCGCCGCTCGGTCGGTCGTCGTGCACGGGGAGGGGCGGCTGGCGGTGACCGTCGCGGCGCTCCTGGCGGCGTCCGGGGTGGCACACGTTCGGGTGATCGCGCGGGGTCGCGTGGGGCCGGAGGACACCGGGTCGGGGTACGTCGAGGCGGACGTCGGCCGGCCGCGCGCGGAGGCGGCGCTGGACGCCGTGCGGCGGGTGTGCGGGAACGTGCGGCCGGTGGGGAGGGCCGCGGACCTGGTGGTGCTGGCCGACGCGCTGGTGCCCGCCCCGGAGCTGCTGCACCGGCTGGTCTCGGACGGCACGCCGCACCTGGCCGTGCGGGTCCGGGAGGGCCTGGGCGTGGTGGGCCCGCTGGTCGTGCCGGGGCGCAGCAGCTGCCTGAGGTGCGCGGACCGGCACCATGCCGACGCGGACCCGGCGTGGCCGATGATCGCCGCGCAGCTCGTGGACCGCGCCCAGCACGCCGACCTGGCCACGGTCACCGCGACCGCCGGGGTGGCCGTCGGGCAGGCGCTGCTGGCCCTGGACCGCGCGGAGCCGGCCGCGACCAGGCCGCCGACCTGGGACGCGACGCTGGAGGTCGACGCGTTCGCCGGGGTGGTCGAGCACCGGATCGCGCCGGTCCACCCGCGGTGCGAGTGCCGTTCCGCGACGTGACCGACCCTCAGGCGGAGCTGTGTAGGTTTTGTGACAGGGGTGGTGAACCACTGCCACCCCGGGACGGGCCGGAGGAGGATCACCGGGTGAGCGAGATCCCGCGCAAGGCCGTGCAGCGCACCGCCAAGCTGGCCAGCCTCCCGCTCGGGGTGGCGGGCCGGGTGGTGGGCGGCTGGGGCAAGCGCCTGGCAGGCCGCAGCTCCGAGGAGGTCAGCGCCGAGGTGTCGGCGAAGACCGCGGAGCAGGTGTTCGCGGTGCTCGGGCAGCTCAAGGGCGGTGCCATGAAGTTCGGGCAGGCGCTGAGCGTGTTCGAGGCGGCGGTGCCGGACGAGCTGGCCGAGCCGTACCGCGAGGCGCTGACCAAGCTGCAGACGGCCGCGCCGCCGATGCCGGCGCGCACCGTGCACCGGGTGCTGGCCGAGCAGTTGGGCGCGGGGTGGGTGAAGCGGTTCGCGTCGTTCGACGACGCGCCCGCCGCGTCGGCGAGCATCGGGCAGGTGCACCGGGCGGTGTGGCACGACGGCCGCGACGTGGCGGTGAAGGTGCAGTACCCGGGCGCGGACGAGGCGTTGCGCAGCGACCTGGCCACGTTGCTGCGGTTCAGCCGGGTGTTGCAGGCGATCATGCCCGGGGCCGAGGTCAAGCCGCTGCTGGAGGAGCTGCGGGACCGGTACCTGGAGGAGCTGGACTACCGAACGGAGGCGGCCAGCCAGCGGGTCTTCGCCAAGGCGTTCGACGGCGACGACCGCGTCCTCGTGCCGCGGGTGGTGGCCAGCTCGCCGAAGGTGATGGTCACGGAGTGGACCGGCGGCACGCCGCTGTCGGAGATCATCCGCGAGGGTGGGCGCGAGCAACGCGACCTGGCCGGGCAGCTGCTGTCGGAGTTCCACTTCTCCGCGCCGAGCCGGTCGGGGCTGCTGCACGCCGACCCGCACCCCGGCAACTTCATGCTCGGCGCGGACGGCCGGTTGCGCGTGCTGGACTTCGGCGCGGTCGCGCGGCTGCCCGACGGGCTGCCCAAGACGCTCGGGCTGATGACCAGGCTGGCGCTGGACGGCCGGTCGGAGGACCTGGTCGAGCTGCTGCGGTCGGAGCGGTTCATCCGACCGGGGACCGAGCTGCACGCGGAGGACGTGCTGAGCTACCTGGCGCCGTTCGTGGAGCCGCTGCGGACGGAGACGTTCCACTTCACCCGCCGGTGGCTGCAGAAGCAGGCGGAGCGGGTGGGCGACCTCCGGAGCCCCGACTCGCAGACGGGGCGGTCCCTGAACCTGCCCCCGCAGTACCTACTTATCCACAGGGTGACGCTGGGCGCGACGGGCATCCTCTGCCAGCTCGACGCGAACGTGCAGGCCAGGGCCATCGTCGCCCGGTGGCAGCCGGGCTTCGACGACTGAGTTGTCCACAGGCCATCCACTTATCCACAGATCCCGAACCGGCCATGGCCCACTCCCCCGGATCCCCGGAGGATCAACCCCATGACCCACGTGATCAAGACCAAGGACCTGAAGGCCGCCGGCGTCCCCGGCTACGTCATCGACCTCAAGTGCCGCCCGGGCGGGCCGTGGCAGCGCCTCCTGCCGGGCGTGCTGCTGCTCGGCTCCGCCCCGCCGACCAGGGCTGAACGCCTGCGTGCCGCCGTGGCCTACGCCGGCCCGGAGGCCGTGGTCACCGGCGTGGACGCCCTGCACGCCCACGGCCTGCGCGACCTGCCCCCGCCACCCCGCATCCACCTGCTCCAACCGTCCACCACCCGCCGCTCGTGCACCGACCACGTGCTGCTGGAGCGCACCACGAGACCACCCCAGGTCGTGTCCCGCCACGGCCTGCCCCTGGCAGAACCGGCCCGCGCCACCCTGGACGCCGCCCGCCAGGAACGGGACCCCCTGCGCCAACACCACCTGCTGGCCACCGCCATCCGCTCGGGCCTGTGCACCGTCCCCGCCCTGGCCGCGGAACTCGACGCGGGCAGCCAACGGGGCACCGCCACCCCCCGCCGCGCACTCTCCCTCCTGACCGCCCTGCTCCACTGACCAGCGCAGACCAGCGCACACCCGCCGGCCGCGCCTCACCTCAGCGAACACCTCGAACCACGCCTACCCGCCCGCCAGGTCCCGGCCCACCACAGCCAGCGACCCTCACCACAACCGGCAACCGCACGGCATCCGCACCGACGCGCGCCTCGAACAAACACCGGCGACCCCGGCGCACGACCACCGCCACGCCCCACACATCCCACCTGCCGAGGCAACAGCACCACGCACGACAACCAGGGACTCGACCGCTACCAGCGAGCGCTACTCCCACCCCCACGAATGCCACCGCCGGCCCGGCCGATCCGGGCGGCGCGCAGTGGATGCTGCCGCAACCGCGGTCACCGGTCGGGCGCAGGCCGGGTCGTCCGCGAAGCGGAACAGGCGGCAGTTGATCGACGTCGCCGTCGGCATCGACCCGCACCCCCGACATCGGATGCCGCCGGCGAGTAGGTGGTGGCGGCGACCTTGCGCTCCACCTGCTCGGTCTCGGCGAGCAGCCGGTGGTGGCGCTCGCCCCAGCGGGCGTGCTCCTCGCGCTTCTCGCAGGCGTGGCACGGGTGTGCGCGCAACGCCCGACGCAGCGTGGCCAGTTCCGCGTCGTCGTCGGCATTCGACCGACGCCGGCGGGTGGCGGGCGCGACGATGCCGAGTGGCGCGCAGCGACGCGGCCAGGTCGCGCCGGGACTTCGGGGACCGGGTGTCGACCTGCCGGGGCGACGTCGGGTGCGGCCGGCCACGCACCCGCGCGTAACCGCCTCGGCGAACGCCACCGACCACCCGGCCGACCTGGGCGACAGCTCCACCCGACCGCCGGCGGCTCCGTCGTCCTCCGCAACGGCCCGATCGGACCTCAGTCGGCCCAGTAGTCGGACGGCAGCTTGCCCTCGATGTCCCGCACGTGCGCCCGCGCGCACACGTGGCACAACCACTGCTCGACCCCGCGCTCCCGCTCCCGCACCCAGGCCAAGAGCTGGGTCGGGTCGGTCACCGACGACCTCGTCCGACCACAACGGGCGCACGCGGGCGTCACGGCTTGCGCCCCAGGTACACGGTGTTGGCCGTCAACAGGAACACGTCGTCGCGCAACCCGAGGAAGGAGGAGTCCTGTGGATCGAGCAGCCGCCGGACGGTGCGCCGGTCCGCCGGGTGCAGCAGGTCGCCGGCGACCTCCTCGTACCACCTCAACTGGTTCACCGCCCAGTCGCGCACCGCCTGCTTGGGTGGCGCGGGGTGGTCGACCAGGTAGCTGAACGCCGTCACGTCCACCAACCCCGCCTCGGAGAGCGCGAGGTTCCAGCCGCCCGCCATGCGCACGGAACCCGCCGTGTTCTCCCGCATCCGCACGAACCACTGCGCCCGCGCGGCGGCCAGCCGGTCCTGCAACCCCGGTTCGCCGATCCCCAGGTCGAACGGCAGGAACTTGCCGCTCAGCCCACCCTCGGCGAGCGCCAGCCACCCGCCCGAGGCGACCGCCTCGACCAACCCCACCACCGCCGCACGCTGATCAGGGAGGTGATGCACCACGTTCGACGCCCATACCAACTGCGAGGCCCCGACGATCTCCACCGGTCGCTCGGTGGCGACGTCGGCCAGCACGGGCCGGACGCGCACGGTCGCGGTCGTCGTGTCCGCTTCGTAGTTGGCGGCCGACCGGGCGGCGGTCGTGGCGGCGTCCAGCAGCTCGGGCGTGGCGTCGACCAGCACGACGGTGCCGCCGCCGCGAGCGGACAGCGCCTCGACCAGCGCCACGCTCATCCCGCCCGCGCCGCACCCGACGTCCAGCACCGTCGGCTGGTCGGGCAGCTCGCGGACGAGTCTGCGCGCGACCACGCGCCGTGCCTCGGCGTCCAGCTCGTCGGCCTGGCGCAGGAAGCTCAACCGGGACGACCAGTCGATCCCGTCGTGAGTGTGGGAGTGGGCGTGGTGATGGGAGTGAGCTGCCACACGGGCACCGTACTCACGCCGGCCGACCGCTCCCACCCAATACCCGACGCGACGACCGCGCCCACCACACCGCCCGCCGACGCCGCGCACGCCGAAGCAGGCCCCGAGGCCCACTCCTCCACGCCGTGGCGAGACCCGCCCGGTCACCACGGGGAGGCGCGCCCGTTCGCACAGTGCAGGCCCGCCACGACGCGCCTCCGCTCGCGGCGAGACGCGCTCGTCGCTGCGGGGAGGATCGCCCGTCCGCACACGACAGGCCCGCCGTGTCACCACGGCGAGGGCCGCGCCACCGCGCACGGCGAGCCCCGTCGGCCGGAGCACGGCGAGCCCCGCCGGTCGGTGGACGGGACACGAGGGCTCGCGGCCGTCCGCCCCTCCGCGCACGGCGGAACCCGCCGGCCGTGGCGCGGGGACGGGGCGAGGGGATGGGGCTCGCGGGGACGGGGCTCGCGGGGGACGGGGCTCGCGGCCGTCCGCTCCCCCGCGCACGGCGAGGCCCGCCACTCCGCCATGGGGCGGAGGGGCGGGCCGGTGCCTGCATCAGAGCGCGCGGGCGGCCGTCAGCTGGGCCCTGCGCTGGGCCCAACCGGCGAGCCGACGCCACCTGCGGGCGACGACGAGCCGGTGGGCCAGCCGATGCTGTCGCGCGAATATCTCCGCGTCATGCATTCGGGATCTGGCGAGATTTTCTTCGAGCAACATGGGGTTCCCCCGGGGGTTGACGTGGATGAGCATGGCTTCGTCTGCGGTGGATCGGTACGTGGTCACGCGGCGGCCTCCTGGTCGTCAGCCCCCCGGACGGTGGTCGCGGCGGGTGCCGCGGGAACAACGGGTGCCGCGTCCTTGCGCGGGCGTCCACGGGGACGCTTGCGCGCGATCACGGCGCCGCGCTCGAAGATCTCGCCACCCCAGACCCCCCAGGGCTCGTGGCGGGCGAGCGCACCGGCCAGGCACTCGGCGATGACCGGGCAGGTGGCGCAGAACCGCTTCGCCTCCTCCAGCTCCGCCGGCGCGTCGGCGAACCACAGGTCAGGGTTGTTGGTGCGGCAAGGAAGTTCCAAACCGGCGTCGGGCGCGGTGTCGATCAAGGAAGCGACACCCGCTCCGGCGAACTCCGGCTCGGTGGACAACGCCCCGTTTATGGGGACGGTCGCGGACAACATCAGGTGGACTCCTGTCACAGGGTCTTGCATGGGGTTTGACGTGCGAACAGTGTTCGATCGGTGGTGCGGTGAAACGGGTTCGGACAGCACGAAGGCCGCGGATCCGGTTACGGGTCCGCGGCCTTCGTGAGCTAAGGGGCCTGACTACGAGGTGGTCAGGTACTTCGCTCGTGCGCGGACGGCGCAACGTTCTGAGTCGGGACAACGGTCGGCGCGTACGGCGCCGGCACCTGAATCAGCTGAACTCGCTCGCCACCCCGCTTGAGGGCGTGGCGATCGCGGGCAGACTTCTCCCCCGCGACGTGAGTGGCGCCTGCGACCGAAGGCACCCCGGTCATCAGGTAACCGGGCGTCTCGAAGCACATCGGAGTGTTCACGACCGGTCACCTCCTCGGGTGTCCTCAGACTCGACTGCCAACTCTTGATCCCCAGCGGGCGCTCCCGCGCCCGGCCTCAGCAGGTTATGACCCCGCGCACGACGCGTGCAACAGGTTTTTCCAAATACCTGTCGATTGAGTGAAACTCGTGCGTTTGCCCTGCACAGAGCGCCAGCGTGCGACCACTCGGACGGACGGTGCCGCCCGACGGCGGGTCGTGACGACGATCAGCCGACCGGCCGCCGGGCGACCGCCACACAGCCGCCCCGACGACCGCCCCACAGCGACGGCCGACAGCGCACCGGCCGACCACGCCCGCCGCCAACAAGCCCCCGACAACGACCGCCCGACAGTGACCGCCGCGAAAGCGGCCTCCCGACGACGAACGCCCGCCGACCAACGCCCGCTCACGAGCGCCTGACGACGAGCGCCCGCCAACGAGCGCGACCACGACCGGGGCACCCCATCGCGGCGACGGCTGCGCTTGAGACCGCCGGGGCCGAGGGGCGCGAACCTCAAAGGCGCGGACCGTGAGGGTGCGGACCGCGAGGCTCGGGCGGGAAGGGCGCAGATCGGAAGGGGCGCGGTCAGCGACCGCCGCGCACGAGCGCCAGCACGTCGTCGCCGTAGCGGTCCAGCTTGGCCGCGCCGATGCCCGAGATCGACACGAGCCCGGCGACGTCCTCCGGTCGCTGCTCGGCGATCGCGACCAGCGTCGCGTCGGTGAACACCACGTAAGCGGGCACCTTCAGCTCGCGCGCCCGGTCCGCCCGCCACGCCCGCAGCCTGGTCAGCAGCTCCTCGTCCAGGTCGGACGGGCACGAGGCGCACCGGCTGAGCTTGATCGCCCGCGCGTCCACCAGCGCCGACCCGCACACCCGGCACAGCGGCTTCGGCCGCTTCTGCAGCGGCTCGCGCTTGGCCGTGCGCGACGCCGGGTGGTCCTCGGGCACCAACCCGTACAGGAACCGGCTGCGCCGCCGGTACCGACGCCCGCCGGCGGCCCGAGCCAACGCCCACGACAGCCACAGGTGCTCCCGGGCGCGCGTCACGCCCACGTAGAGCAGCCGGCGCTCCTCCTCGACCGCCGCGTCGTCACCGTCGGCGTGCTGGATCGGCAACGTGCCCTCGACCAGGCCGACCAGGAACACCGCGTCCCACTCCAGGCCCTTCGCCGCGTGCAGGGACGCGAGCGTCACGCCCTCCACGGTCGGCGGGTGCTGCGCCTCGGCCCGCAACTCCAGCTCGGCGACGAACTTCGGCAGGTCCGCCCCCTCCACCGCGCCGACCAGCTCCTCGGCCAGCTCGACCAGGGCGAGCAGCGACTCCCACTTCTCCCGGGCCGTCCCGCCGGCGGGCGGCTCGTCGGTCAGGCCGATGCCGGCCAGCACCTCGCGCACCACCTTCGGCAGCTCGCCGGTCGGCTCGTGCGCCGCCGCCGACCGCAGCGCCACCATCGCCTGCCGCACCTCGGCCCGCTGGAAGAACCGCTCGCCACCGCGCACCTGGTAGGGCACGCCGACCTCGGCCAACGCCTGCTCGAACACCTCCGACTGAGCGTTGACCCGGTACAGGATCGCGATCTCGCTGGCCGCCACGCCGTCGTCCAGCAGCGCCTTCACCCGCCGCGCGACCGCCGCCGCCTCCAGCGACTCGTCGTCGAACTCGGTGAACGTCGGCTTCGGCCCGTCCGGGCGCTGGCCGATCAGCCGCAGCCGCGACCCGGCCGGTCGGCCGCGCGCCCACTTGATCACCTCGTTGGCCAGGGCGACGACCTGCGGCGTCGACCGGTAGTCCCGCTCCAGCCGCACCACGACGGCCTCGGGGAACCGGCGCGGGAAGTCCAGCAGCGGCCGCGGCGAGGCGCCCGCGAACGAGTAGATGGTCTGGTTGGCGTCCCCGACCACGGTGAGGTCGTCGCGCGGACCCAGCCACGCGTCCAGCACGCGCTGCTGCAACGGCGTGACGTCCTGGTACTCGTCCACCACGAAGCAGCGGTAGCGGTCGCGGAACTCCTCGGCGACGTCGCCGTGCTCCTCCAGCGCCGCCGCGGTGTGCAGCAGGAGGTCGTCGAAGTCGAGGAGCTGGGCCTGGTTCTTCAGCTCCTCGTAGGTCCGGTAGACCTGCGCGACCTGCTCGGCGGGCGCGGGCGTGTCGCGGCTGGTGCGGCCGGCGGCGTTCGGGTAGTCGTCCGGCGCGACGAGCGACGCCTTGGCCCACTCGATCTCGCCCGCGAGGTCGCGCAGCGAGTCCGACTCGGTGGACAGCCCGGCCCGGTTCGCGGCCTGCGCGACCAGCCGCAGCTTGTTGCGGTCGATGAGCTGCCACTGCTCGCCGCCGACGACCCGCGGCCAGAAGTAGCGGAGCTGGCGCAGCGCGGCGGCGTGGAAGGTGCGGGCCTGCGCGCCGTGCACGCCCAGCGCCCGCAGCCGGGTCCGCATCTCGCCCGCGGCCCGCGCAGTGAACGTGACGGCGAGGACCTGACCTGCGGAGACGTGCCCGCGTTGGACCAGGTGGGCGATGCGGTGCGTGATGGTGCGGGTCTTGCCGGTGCCGGCGCCCGCGAGCACGCACACCGGGCCGCGCGGAGCCTCCACGGCGGCACGCTGTTCCGGGTCCAGTCCCTCCAGCAGCCGGTCCATGCGCTGCATCCTCGCAGAGCACAGCACGTACTCCCGTCATGGGGCGACACGGCGCGCCGTATCCTGGTCGGTATGGCTGGTAAGCAGGACAAGGCGGCTGCCAAGGCGGCCTCCAAGGAAGCGGCGAAGGCGCGGCGCGCGGCATCGAAGGCGAAGCGCAGCCAGATCTTCGAGGCGTTCAAGATGCAGCGCCGCGAGGACAAGGCGCTCGTGCCGCTGATGTTGGCGTGCCTGCTGGGCGCGACGGCCGCGGCGTTCCTGATCGGCCTCATCTGGGACATGCAGTGGGTGCTGCTGCCCATGGGCATCGCGGTGGGCGCGTTGCTCGCGGTCATCGTGTTCGGCCGCCGGGTGCAGCGCACCGTCTACGCGAAGGCCGACGGCCAGCCCGGCGCGGCGGCGTGGGCGCTGGACAACCTGCGCGGCAAGTGGCGGGTCACCAAGACGGTGGCGGGCACGACGAGCGGCGACATGGTGCACCGGGTGCTCGGCAGGCCCGGTGTCGTGCTGGTCGCCGAGGGCGCGCCGCACCGGGTGAAGAACCTGCTCGCGCAGGAGAAGAAGCGGGTGGCGCGGGTCATCGGCGAGACGCCGATCTACGACGTCATCGTGGGCGGCGAGGAGGGCCAAGTGCCGCTGCGCAAGCTCCAGAGCCACCTCATGAAGCTGCCCCGCAACATCTCGACCGCTCAGGTCGACACGATCGACAACCGCCTGGCCGCGCTCGCCAGCCGGGGCGCGGCGCTGCCGAAGGGCCCGATGCCCCAGGGTGCCAAGATGCGCAACGTGCAGCGCGCCATGCGTCGCCGCTGACGCGAACGTCTCCGCAGGTCAGGCCCGTTCCGGCGCACGTCCGGGGCGGGCCTGCCGCAGTTGTGCGCGCCGGTGGGCCGCCGGTCCGGGTCAGCGGACCCGGATGACCACCGTGCCCGCCGCCTTGTCGTGCAGGCCCCTGCCGTCGGCGTCCCACACCACGGCCGGGATGACGGGGAAGATCAGCGCCGTGCGCAGCGCGGCGCGCGGCAGACCGACCGTGCCCGCGCCGTCCAGCCGGGCGACCCGCAGGCCGAACAGCGCGTGACCAGGGGTGAAGCCGAAGAAGCCGACCGCGATGACGGTGATGGCGAACCAGGCGAGCAGGCTCCAGTTCCGCGGCAGCTCGGGCATGGTGAACAGGCCCGCCACGCCGCCGGAGAGGGCGAAGTCCACCAGGATGGCGATCGCGCGGCGGCCCGTGGACGCGACCGAGCCGGGACCGGACCGGGGCAGGCCGAGGCGTTCACCCCGCCACCGCTGACCGGTACCGTCGCCGGAGTCGGCGCCGGGCTCCAGCGCCGAGCGGGGTCCTGACAGCCACGAACCGGTCCACTTGCTCACCCCACCAGAGTAAGGCCGTGCTCAGCGGGTGAGGAGCGGCGGTCGGGTTGCCCTACCTGAGCCGCCCGTTAACACTGGCGAAACACGCGGGTGATGGCTGGGCAACACCGCGGTCTTAGTTTCGCCACGATGGCAGGCCGCACCACGCAGCGGCGTACAACCACGCCCCCACCGCAGCAGAGGAGTCGACGAGGGTGTTCAAGAATCCCGACGAGGTCCTGAAGTTCATCTCCGACGAGGGCGTGAAGTTCATCGACGTCCGCTTCAGCGACCTGCCCGGCGTGATGCAGCACTTCACGCTCCCCGCCTCCGCGTTCGACGCCGACGCGATCGCCGAGGGCCTCGCGTTCGACGGCTCCTCGGTCCGGGGTTTCCAGTCGATCCACGAGTCGGACATGCTGCTGCTGCCCGACCTCTACACCGCGCGCCTCGACCCGTTCCGGATCGAGAAGACGCTGATCGTCAACTTCTTCGTGCACGACCCGTTCACGCGTGAGGCGTACAGCCGCGACCCGCGCAACATCGCGCGCAAGGCCGAGCAGTACATCACCGAGTCGGGCATCGCGGACACCGCGTACTTCGGCGCCGAGGCGGAGTTCTACATCTTCGACTCCGTGCGCTTCGACACCACCGCGAACGCCTCCTTCCACGAGATCGACGCGATCTCCGGCTGGTGGAACACCGGCCGCGAGGAAGAGGGCGGCAACCGCGGCTACAAGGTCAAGTACAAGGGCGGCTACTTCCCCGTCACGCCGACCGACCACTACGCCGACCTGCGCGACAAGATGGTCCTCAACATGGAGGCCAACGGCTTCACGGTCGAGCGCGCGCACCACGAGGTGGGCACCGGCGGCCAGGCCGAGATCAACTACAAGTTCAACACGCTGCTGCACGCCGCGGACGACCTGATGCTGTTCAAGTACATCATCAAGAACACCGCGTGGCAGGCCGGCAAGACCGTGACCTTCATGCCGAAGCCGCTGTTCGGCGACAACGGCTCGGGCATGCACACCCACCAGTCGCTGTGGAAGGACGGCCAGCCGCTGTTCCACGACGAGTCCGGCTACGCGGGCCTGTCGGACACGGCGCGCCACTACATCGGCGGCATCCTGCACCACGCGCCGTCGCTGCTGGCGTTCACCAACCCGACGGTGAACTCCTACCACCGCCTGGTGCCGGGCTACGAGGCCCCGGTGTCGCTGGTCTACTCCCAGCGCAACCGCTCGGCGTGCGTGCGCATCCCGATCACCGGCAACAACCCGAAGGCCAAGCGCATCGAGTTCCGCTGCCCCGACTCGTCGGGCAACCCGTACCTGGCGTTCTCGGCCATGGTGATGGCCGGCCTGGACGGCGTGAAGAACAAGATCGAGCCGCCGGCCCCGATCGACAAGGACCTCTACGAGCTGCCGCCCGAGGAGGCCCGCGACGTCAAGCAGGTGCCGGCGTCCCTGGACGCGGTGCTGGACAACCTCGAGGCGGACCACGAGTTCCTGCTGGAGGGCGGCGTCTTCACGCCGGACGTCATCGACACCTGGATCTCGTTCAAGCGTGAGCAGGAAATCGACCCGCTGCGCCTGCGCCCGAACCCCTACGAGTTCGCGCTGTACTACGACGTGTGATCGGCGCGGGGCTCCCGGCGGAGCCCCACCGAGCCTCCACAGGCCGAGGGCCGGGTGACTGCCACAGTCACCCCGCCCCCCGCCCACCCGAAAATAACGCCCCCCCAAATGGCCCCGCCGGGGAC